>NZ_JBIWAE010000009.1:0-317291 GCF_044759865.1 Streptomyces sp. NPDC099050
GTGGTGACCGGAACGCCGGCGGGAAGCCCCTCCAGCGTCGCTACCAGAGCCGGGCCGTGAGATTCCCCGGCCGTCAGCCAACGCAACCTGCTCAACGATGCTCCTCGTGCTCGCGCCTGATTCATCGATGGCGCGATCGGGTGCGCGGCCCGGACCCGCCTACACCCGATCCTCCCATGTCCGGGCCGGTACACCGCCCTCCGGTCCAACTGTCGGACGGCGGCGCACCCCGGCCCGGGGTGAGATGTGGATCTAGGAAGGGTTTCCGCTCCCGCTCAGTGGCGGGCGCGCAGTGCCGCCTCGCCGGCGGCGCGCATGGCCGCGAGCGGGGCGGTGGGGCAGCCGGTCATCAGCTCGACCTGGAGGACCGCCTGGTGGACCAGGAGGTCGAGGCCGCCGAGGAGCTTGCCGCCGTGCTGCGTCCAGGCCGCGGCCAGGGGCGTGGGCCAGGGGTCGTACAGCACGTCGAAGAGGGTGCCCGCAGCGGCGGGCACGGAGGCGGCCAGCTCGTCCGTGGCGCCGGCCGGGGTGGTGGCGATGACCAGCGGCGCGTCCAGTGCCCCGGCCGCCCGCGACCAGTCGGCCGTACGGACGTCCACGCCGAGCCGCTCGCCCCACGCGCGCATCTCCGCGGCCCGGGCCTCGGAACGTACGTACGCGGTCACCTCGCCGGTGCAGATCCGGGCCAGCACGGCGAGCGCCGAGGAGGCGGTGGCGCCCGCGCCGAGGACGGCGGCGGACTCCACCTTCTGGACGCCCTGCTCGCCCAGTGCGGCGAGCAGGCCGGGGATGTCGGTGTTGTCCCCGACCCTGCGGCCGTCCTCGGTGAAGACGACGGTGTTGACCGTCTCCACGGAGGCGGCGGTGTCGCTGATCTCGTCGAGCAGCGGGATGACCGCCCGCTTGAGCGGCATGGTCAGCGACAGCCCGGCCCACTCGGGGCCGAGCCGTGCCATGAAGCCGGGGAGCGCGGCCTCGTCGATCTCGAAGCGGTCGTACGACCGGTCCCCGAGGCCGAGCTCCTGGTACGCGGCGCGGTGCAGCACCGGTGAGAGGGAGTGCTCGATGGGCGAACCCAGCACCGCGGCCCGTATCCGTGACATGTCCTGCTACCCGCCGTTCTTCTGCTTCTGCCGTTCCTGGAACTCGGCGACGAGCTTGAGGTGCTCGTCGTACGTCTTGGTGAAGGTCGTCTTGTCGCCGTCGACCGACACGAAGAACATCCAGCCTCCGTGGTCCGGGCTGAGCGTAGCGGTCAGCGCGTCCAGGCCGGGGTTCCCGATCGGGCCGGGCGGCAGCCCCTTGATGTTGTGCGTGTTGTACGGGTTGACGAAGGCCTTGGCCTCCGTGAGGTTGAAGTTGATCTCGCTCTGGTTCTTGACGTAGTTGTACGTCGAGTCGAACTCGATCTTCTGGTTGGTGACGTCGTTGGTCTTCTTGAGGCGGTTGTAGACCACCTCCGACATCTTCCGGAAGTCGTCGTGGTTCTTGCCCTCGGCGTTGACGAGGCTGGCGACCGTGATCACCTGGAGCGGGTTGCTCAGGCCCAGTTCCTTGGCCTTGCCCTCGACCCCGAGCTCGGTGTACTTGTCCGTCGCGTTCTTGACCATCTGCTTGAGCAGGGACTCGGGGGTGCTGTCCTTGCTCAGGTCGTAGCGCATCGGGTACAGGAAACCCTCGAGGGGATCGATGATGTTCTTGTCGTTGTTCGCCCACGCCGGCAGACCGAGGCTCTTGGCCTGCTTGAGGGCGATGTCCTTGGTGGTTCCGGCCGGCTTCTCGAGCTTCTTGTCGATCGCGTCGTAGACCGTGCTGTTGCGCATGCCCTCGGTGATGGTGAGCACGTGCAGCTTGGAGGGGTCGGTCATGACCGTGACCGCGGCAGCGGCCGACATCTTCTTCTTGAGCGGATAGATGCCGGGCTGGATCGACTGGCCCTTGGGGTTGCTGCCCGCGGCGTCCACGAAGGCCTGGGCGCTCGCGACCACGCCCGCTTCCTTCAGGATGCGGCCCATCTGACCCAGGCCGGCGCCCTTGGGGATCTCCACGTCGACGGTCTCGTCGATGCCTTCGCCCGAGAAGTCCTTGGCCGTGGAGAACCTGTCCTTCAGATAGCTGTAGCCGTAGTAGCCGCCACCGCCGACCACGCCGATGATGACCACGGCCGCGATGAGGCAGGCCATGCCGCTGCGCTTCTTCGGTTTGTCGCCGGAGCGGCCCGACCGGCGGCCGCCGCGCCCGCCGTCGTCGCCGTCACCGTCGTCTTCGCCGTCCCCGGCGTCACCGCCGCCCGCGAGGAAGGAGTCCGCCGCGGCGTCCTCTTCTTCCTGCCAGGGCTCCTCGGTCTGCAGGTGCCGCATGCTCGGGGGGCGCGGCGGCGGGAAGGCCTCGGGGCTGCCGTAGAGGTCGGGGGCCTCGCCGGGGTAGCCGCTCGACTGCTGCTGCGCGTACGGATCCGCGCCCGCGTACGGGTCGGCGGCCTGCGGGACCGCGGCGTACTGGCCCTGCCCGGTGTCCCAGACCTGGCCGCCGCCCTGGCCCCCGTACGTCTCCTGGTGCTGCTGGTGCTGCTGATGCTGCTGCGGGTACTCGGGGTGCTGCTGCGGGTACTGCTGCTGCTGCGGATGCTGGGGATACGGCATCTGCTGCTGTTGCTGCTGCTGCTGGTACTGCGTCTGCTGGGCCTGGGGGTACTGGCCCTGCTGCTGCGGGTAGTAGGCCTGCTGGGGCTGAGGCTCCTGCTGGTACTGCTGCGGGCCTGCGACATAGGGCATCTGACCCGGCTGGGCCTCGTGCCCGGTCCACCCCTGGTCCCCGTACTGCGGGTCCTCGGGGTGCCACGGTTCGGGGCCAGGGCCCCGGCCATACTCAGTCATCGATCCCCTAGCGCGCCGCAGGGCGTTGGCCGCGACTCCGTCTGACGCGACTCACGGTTCCGCCTCTTCTGATGGGCGACGGCTGTTCGAATGCCGTCACATCGCGCGGAACGTTACCGTATCGCGATCAGACAACCACTTCGACGCACTCACCGGGCGGATTACCTGATACCCGTTCGGTCTCCAGCGCGTTCTGAAGGATCACCACGGCGGCCGCCTGGTCGATGACCGACCGGCTCTTCTTGGCGTTCTTCCCCGAGGCCCGCAGGCCCTGGGCGGCGGTGACCGTGGTCATCCGCTCGTCCACCAGACGTACCGTCACGGGCTTGATGCCCTTGGCGAGTTCCGTGGCGAAGGCGCGGCACTTGGCCGCGGCCGGCCCTTCCCGCCCGCTGAGCGAGCGGGGCAGACCGACCACCACCTCGATGGGCTCGTACTCCGCGACGAGCTGCCGCAGCCGCCGGTGGGCGAAGGGGATGTCCCGGCCCGGAACGGTTTCGACCGGTGTGGCCAGCACCCCGTCGGGGTCGCACGAGGCGACCCCGATCCGGGCGTCACCGACATCGATGGCCAGACGGCGGCCGCGGCGCAGTGTCATCTTCAGGCCGTCTCTACGACGAGGCGCTCGACCGCGGCGATGGCCTCGGGGATGGCGGCCGGGTTCTGGCCGCCGCCCTGGGCCACGTCCGGCTTGCCGCCACCGCCGCCGCCGAGGGTCTTGGCGGCCGTACGAACCAGGTCGCCGGCCTTGAGACCGCGCTCGCGGGCGGCCTCGTTGGTGGCGATGACGGTCAGCGGACGGTCGTTCGCCGTGGTGAAGAGGGCGACGACCACCGGTCGGTCGCCCTGGATGCGGCCGCGGACGTCGAGGACCAGCTTGCGCAGGTCGTCGGCGCCGGTGCCGTCCGGCACGGTGCCCACGACGAGGGCGACGCCGCGGATGTCCTGGGCGCCGGCGGCGAGACCGGCGGCGGCCTGGAGGACCTTCTCCGCGCGGAACTTCTCGATCTCCTTCTCGGCGTCCTTCAGCTTGCCGAGCATGGAGGCGATCTTCTCCGGGAGCTCCTCGGCACGTCCCTTGACCAGCTCCTGGAGCTGGGCGACGACCGTGTGTTCCTTGGCGAGGAAGTTGTACGCGTCCACGCCGACGAGAGCCTCGACGCGGCGCACGCCGGAGCCGATGGAGGACTCGCCGAGCAGCTTCACCAGACCGAGCTGGCTGGTGTTGCCGACGTGCGTGCCGCCGCACAGCTCCTTGGAGAAGTCGCCGATGGTCACGACGCGCACGCGCTCGCCGTACTTCTCGCCGAACTCGGCGATGGCGCCCTGCTTCTTGGCCTCGTCGATGCTCATGATCTCGGCGGTGACGTCGAGCTCACGGGACAGCACGTCGTTGATCTTGTGCTCGACGTCGGTGAGGACCGAGCCGGGCACGGCGTTCGGCGAGCCGAAGTCGAAGCGGAAGCGGCCGGGCGAGTTCTCGGAACCGGCCTGGGCGGCCGTCGGGCCGAGCGCGTCGCGCAGGGCCTGGTGCGTCAGGTGGGTGGCCGAGTGGGCGCGGGCGATGGCCCGGCGGCGCTGGATGTCGATGGCGGCGTACGCGGAGGCGCCCACCGTCACCTCGCCGACCTGGACGGAGCCCTTGTGCACGGAGACGCCCGGGACCGGCTGCTGCACGTCGCGGACGACGATGACGGCGCCCGAGTCGAGCTTGATGCGGCCCTGGTCGGCGAGCTGGCCGCCGCCCTCGGCGTAGAAGGGGGTGCGGTCGAGGACGACCTCGACCTCGTCGCCCTCGGAGGCGGCGGGCGCGGAGACGCCGTTGACCAGGAGGCCGACGATGGTGGACTCGCCCTGGTTGGTGGCGTAGCCGGTGAACTCGGTGGCGCCGGAGCCGTCGGCGATCTCCCGGTAGGCGGACATGTCCGCGTGGCCGGTCTTCTTGGCCTTGGCGTCGGCCTTGGCGCGGTCGCGCTGCTCCTGCATCAGGCGGCGGAAACCGGGCTCGTCCACGGCGAGGCCCTGCTCGGCGGCCATCTCCAGGGTGAGGTCGATCGGGAAGCCCCAGGTGTCGTGGAGCAGGAACGCCTTGTCGCCGGCCAGGACCGTGCCGCCGGCGGCCTTGGTCTCGCTCACGGCGGTGTCGAGGATGTTCGTGCCGCCCTTGATGGCCTTGAGGAAGGCGGCCTCTTCGGCGAGCGCGACGGTCTCGATGCGCTTGCGGTCGGTGACGAGCTCCGGGTACTGCTGCCCCATCGTCTCGATGACCACGTTGACCAGGTCCTGGACGACCGGGCCGGTGGCGCCCATCAGGCGCATGTTGCGGATGGCGCGGCGCATGATGCGGCGCAGCACGTAGCCGCGGCCCTCGTTGCCGGGGGTCACGCCGTCGCCGATGAGCATGGTCGAGGTGCGGATGTGGTCGGCGACCACGCGCAGCGAGACGTCCGTGCCCTTTTCGGCGCCGTACTGCACGCCGGTGAGTTCGGTGGCCTTGTCCATGACCACGCGCAGGGTGTCGGTCTCGTACATGTTCTGTACGCCCTGCAGGATCATGGCGAGGCGTTCGAGGCCGAGACCGGTGTCGATGTTCTTCGACGGCAGGTCGCCGAGGATCGGGAAGTCTTCCTTCCCGTCGCCGGCGCCGCGCTCGTACTGCATGAAGACCAGGTTCCAGATCTCCACGTAGCGCTCGTCGTTGACGGCGGGGCCGCCCTCGACGCCGAACTCGGGGCCGCGGTCGTAGTTGATCTCCGAGCAGGGACCGCAGGGGCCCGGCACGCCCATGGACCAGAAGTTGTCCTTCTTGCCCAGGCGCTGGATGCGCTCCTGCGGGACGCCGACCTTGTCGCGCCAGATGGCCTCGGCCTCGTCGTCGTCGAGGTAGACCGTGATCCAGAGCTTCTCGGGCTCCAGGCCGTAGCCACCGTCCGCCACGGAGCTGGTGAGCAGCTCCCAGGCGTACTTGATGGCGCCTTCCTTGAAGTAGTCGCCGAAGGAGAAGTTGCCACACATCTGGAAGAACGTGCCGTGGCGGGTGGTCTTGCCGACCTCTTCGATGTCCGGCGTACGGACGCACTTCTGCACGCTGGTGAGCGTGGACGCGGGGGGCTTGACCTCGCCGAGGAAGTACGGCTTGAACGGCACCATGCCCGCGGGCACCAGCAGCAGAGTCGGGTCGTCCGCGATGAGCGACGCCGAAGGGACAACGGTGTGACCGCGCTCCTCGAAGAAGCTCAGCCAGCGGCGGCGGATTTCAGCCGACTCCATCAGTGGTCCTCATTCCGGTTGTACGTAACCTTCGAAAAATGGTTCTTGGTCTGGTCTTGCTCGAGGGCCCGCAGTCGCCGCGGTGCGGGGAGGGCGGTGACGCTGGCGGGCAGGTCGGGATCCTGGTGGAGTCCCAGTGCGTCGTTCAGCTCGTCCTCGCGCTGCGACATTCCCGACTTGACGTCGAGGGCGAAGTCCTTGAGGCGGTGGCCCGCCTCGACGGCCTTTTCGGCGGCCTGGGCGGCGAGGCTCTCCGGCGTCAGCTTCTTGAGCTGCCGGTTGACCTTGGTGGTGGCCCACACGCCGGCGGCAGCGCCGGCGGTGAACCAGAAGGCTCGGCGGAACATCGGAGATCTCAGCCCTTCTGCTTCCGGCGCCTGGCCGCCGGCACCGTACGGCCGGCGATCACGGTCCGGCGGGAGGTCTTGCCCGGATCGTCCTGCGCGCTCGCGCCGCCCTTGCCCAGCGCCTTGCGGACGCCGTAGCCGAAGGCCGCGACCTTGACGAGCGGGCCGCCGAAGGTGGAGGCCACGGTGGAGGACAACGCGGAGGCGTTGGAGGTGACTTCCTGTACGTCGCTCGCGATGGCGTCGACCCGGTCGAGCTGGGTGCGGGCGGAGCGGACCGTGGTGGAGGCGTCCGCGAGCAGCGGGACGGCCTGCTCGGTCACGTCGGCCACCAGCTTGGTGGTCGCCCTGAGCACCTGGGCCAGCCTCACCAGTACCACGGCGAGGAAGGAGACCAGGATGGCCCAGAAGACGGCCACGAGGATTCCGGCCACCTCTCCACCGGACACGTTCACACCGCTCTCTACAGATTGATCACCAAGCGAAAAAGTCGTCCTCCGACCCTATCGCGCCGGAGATCCGCCGCAGTACCGCAATTCCCGGGCGCCGCGCCCGCGGGGCGGCCGGAACGGACCCGCCTTGTACGCAGCGCATGCGGACCAGTACGCTCCGTGTCCCATGCGACAAAGACCCATTCCACGAAGGACGCCGGGCAACCTTCCCTCGGACCTGAGCGGCTTTGTCGGACGGGGCGGCGAACTTTCCGAGCTGGAACGTCTGCTGGACGCCTCGCGGCTGGTCACGGTGACCGGCGCGGGCGGCGTGGGCAAGACCCGCCTGGTGCTGGCGGCGGCCCGGGCGGCGGCCGACGCGGCGGCCGGGCCGGTCGGTGCGGGCGAACCCCCCGTTCCCGCGCAGGAACGCTACTGCGACGGGGTGTGGCTGGCCGAGCTGGCCTCCGTACGGGATCCGGCGCTGCTGGAGCTGACGCTCGCCGAGGCGCTCGGGCTGACCGACCACACGACCCGGCCGCTCCGGACGGTCCTCGCCGAACACCTGGCCGAGCGGCGGCTGCTGCTGGTCCTGGACGGCTTCGAGCAGCTGGTCGACGAGTCCGCCGACCTGGTACGGGACCTCCTGCGCCGGTCCCCCGGCCTGCGCGTGCTCGCCGCCGGCCGGCGCCCGCTGACCCTCGACGGGGAGCTGTCCTGGCCGCTGGCGCCGCTGGACCCGGAAGAGGCCCTGGCGCTGCTCATCGAGCGGACCTCCGCGGCCGATCCGGCCTTCGCCCTGACGGAGTCCAACCGGGCGGTGCTGGCCGAGCTGTGCGCCCGCCTCGACGGCCTGCCGCTGGCGCTGGAGCTGGCGGCGGGCCGGCTGCGCACGCTGTCGCCGGAGCAGGTGCTGTCCCGGCTGGAGGACCGCTTCGCCCTGCTGACGGGCGGCTCGCGCGGCGCGCTGCCCCGGCACCGGGCGCTGCGCACGGCGATCGGCTGGAGCCACGAGCTGTGCACGGCCGGGGAGCGGCTGCTGTGGGCACGGCTGTCGGTGTTCGCCGGGCAGTTCGACCTGGACGCCGCCGAGTACGTGTGCGCGGGCCCGGACCTGCCGGTGGATTCGGTGCTGGACCTGGTCGGGGAGCTGCTGGGGCAGTCCCTGCTGGTCCGGGAGGAGACTGCGGCCGGGGTCCGCTACCGGATGCTGGAGAGCGTACGGATCTACGGGGCGGGCTGGCTGGAGTCGCTGGGCGACGCCCGGCGGCTGCGGCGCCGGCACCGGGACTGGTACATGGGCCTGGCGACCTGGTGCGAGCTGGACTGGTTCAGTCCGCGCCAGGAGGAGGTGGCCGCGCTGGTGGAGGCGGAGCTGCCGAACCTGCGGCTCGCGCTGGAGTGCTGCCTGGACGAGCCGGAGGAGACCCACCTGGGCCAGTACCTGGCGGGCACCCTGTGGTTCTTCTGGGCCGGCTGCGGCCGGCTCACCGAGGGGCGGCACTGGCTGGACCGGACCCTGGAAGGCGACCTCGGGCTCGCCGGGGCGGAGTACGAGAGCTCCCGGCTGAAGGCGCTGTGGGTGCTCGGGTACGTGGCGGCGCTCCAGGGCGACCCGGTGGCCTCGATGAGCGCGCTGTACGAATGCCGGGACGGGGCCGTGCGGAGCGAGAACCCGGTGGCGGGCGCCTACGCCGTGCACCGGATGGGCTGTCTGGCACTGGTCTCCGACGACATGCCCCGGGCCGGGGAGCTGCTGGGCTCGGCGCTGGAGCGCTACCGGGAGGCCGGGGAGCTCAACAGCAACGTCCTGATGTGCCAGGTGGAGCTGGCGATGGCGCTGGCCTTCCAGGGGGAGCTGGCGGGCGCGCTCTCCCTGTGCCGGGAGGTCCGGGACATCTGCGAGGAGCGCGGGGAGCGCTGGACGAAGGCGTACGCCCTGTACGTCCTGGCGTACGCGGCGCTGGACGCCGGGGGCACGGCCGAGGCGCGGCGGCTGCTGGCCGAGTGCGTGGCCATCAACCACACGTTCCGCGACCTGGTGGGACTGGTGCTGGCGGTGGAGCTGCTGGCGCTGGTCACGGTGGCCGAGGGGCATCCGGCGGAGGCCGCGGTCCTGCAGGGCGCGGCGGAGCCCCTGTGGGACGGGGTGGGGATGCGGCTGTTCGGCTCGGGGTACTTCAACGCCCCGCGGCTGATGTGCCAGGAGCGGGCGGGCGAACTCCTGGGCGCCGAGCGGTACGCGTCCTGCGCCCGGCACGGCCGGACCCTGCCGCTGGACGCCCTGGTCGAGCGCGCCCTGCGGGGACCGGAGCCGGCGCCCGTGCCGACGGGTCCGCTGCCGAGGCCGCGCGGCGCCGCGGAGCGGGCCGAGCGCGCCGAACGGCCGATGGCGCACCCGGGGGCGGCGGGGGTGAAAAGCAGGAAACCCGCCGGCTCCCCCGAAGGGGAACCGGCGGGCTGAACCAGCCTGTGAGGGCTAAGTCCGCTGGTGGTGCTGGATCAGCGGGCGTAGTACTCGACGACGAGCTGCTCGTCGCAGATGACCGGGATTTCCTTGCGGTTCGGGTCGCGGTCCAGGCGGAAGGCCAGGGCCTTCAGGTTGACCTGCAGGTAACGGGGGGTCTCGCCCTCGCCTGCGTAGCCACCCTCGCGGGCAACCTGGAACGGAACCTTCTCGCGGCTGCGCTCGCGCACCGTGATGACGTCGTCCGGACGGACGCGGAACGACGGCTTGTCGACCTTGTCGCCGTTGACCTCGATGTGGCCGTGAACGACCATCTGACGGCTCTGGTAGATGGTGCGGGCGATGCCCGAACGCAGGACCAGGGCGTCGAGGCGACGCTCGAGCTCGACGACCAGCGCCTCGCCCGTCTTGCCTTCGGCCTTCTTGGCGCGGTCGTACGCGCGGGCCATCTGACGCTCAGAGATGTCGTACTGAGCGCGCAGACGCTGCTTCTCCAGCAGACGAACCTTGTAGTCCGAGTTCTGCTTGCGGCCACGGCCGTGCTCGCCCGGCGGGTAGGGGCGGGCCTCGAAGTACTTGACGGCCTTCGGGGTCAGCGCAATGCCGAGGGCACGCGACTTCTTGACCTTGGGTCGCTTCTGGTTCACGTGGAACCTACCTCCATGTAAGTTAGGTGAGGCTTACCTTAGCGAGGAGGACGTAATGTCTCGACCACATGGGATCCCCCTGCCCAGTGCGCACCGAAGTTCAGATCCAAACGAAACAGGATCTGCTTTCGGCGACGATAGGCAAGGTCAGCCGCGTCCCAGGGAAGGCGTTCGGCAGCTCACCGGAGCCGAACGCGTACGAACCCTCGTAGAGTCCAACGCCTCAGTATCCCTCACGCTCCCGGGTGCTTATGACCGGGAGGAGCTCGGGACGGGAATGCCGGCCGCCAGGACCGTCACCCCGGACGGGGACGTGATTCTCCTGGTATCAGGGGAATCCGCGGCTGCCAGGGCAGCCGCTCACGCCCAGGACGACGACCTCACCGCCGTGATCGAGATCACGGATGTGGCGCCGGTGTCCGTGCCCCATCGTATCCGAGGCCGCGCCTGGCTCGCCGGGTGGCTCACGCCGGTGCGCGGGGCCGCCGAACGGGCGGCCTGCGCGGCGCTGCTGGCGGAGCGGCACCCGGTCGGCGAGCTCCTCGGACTGTCCGAGTCGCTCGACGCCCCGGCCGCCGGCCGGCCCGCGTGGGTGCTGCTGCGCCTGGAGGTCGGCGAGATCTCGGTGGACGACCTGTGGGGCGCCGAGCACGTGGACCCGGACCTGCTGGCGACAGCCGAGCCCGACCCGATGGTGGCCCACGAGACGGAGCTCCTCCAGCACCTGGCCTCCTCGCACGGCGACCGGATGGGTGACCTGTGCGGCCTGCTGGGCACCCGGGAGGCCGCGGACCTGACGGCGGTCCCCCTCGCGCTGGACCGGCTGGGCCTGCGGGTCCGCTTCATCCGGGGCGCCACCGCCTTCGACGCCCGCTTCGACTTCCCGGAGCCGGTGACCGACGTCCGCGGCCTGCGCCGGGCGATGAGCACGCTCTTCGCCGGCTAGGGGCCTACGGGACTGCGGGACGACGGGGCTCTGCCGGCCTACGGGCAGGTGCCGAGCATGTCCTGCAGCGCCTGCTTCTCCGGTGGGGTCACGGAGAGCCCGTACTTCGCCTTGATCCCGGTGTACCGCCGCGCGTACTCGCACCAGTAGCCCTTCTGGGGCGGCTTCCACTTGTCCGCGGTCTTGCTGCTCTTGTCGTAGTTCGTCTGCTTGTCCACGGCGAGCAGCACGTCCAGGTCGTTGGCGTACTCCAGGCGCCGCTGCGGGGTCCAGGCGTACGCGCCCCCGCGCCAGGCGGCGCCGAGGGCGACGACGTGGTCGGTCTGGATCTGCGAGGCGCGGCGGTAGGTGTAGGGGAGCTCCTTCCCCGTGTACGGGTCCTTCAGCACTCCGGAGAGGACGACGCAGGGGTTCCTGTCGCCCTCGCGGAGTTCCCGGAGGTCCCTGCGCAGGACGTCGTCGCGGGTGTCGCACCCGTTGCGGCCGCCGACGGCGTCGGTCTCGTCGGACCAGTACTTGCCGAAGTTCTCGCGCTTGTACGTCTCCCAGTTCCTGCCCCACTCGACCTTGAGCTTGCCGAGCCCGCCCTTGGCGACGGGGGCGGCCGGCGGGAACCCGGCGCTCGCGAGGGGGGCCTGGGCGACGAGTGCGGCGGCGCTGGCCCGTGCCCTTTCGCCGTCTCCATGGTGACACCCACTGAGCAGCAGCACGGCTGCGACGGCGATGAGCGGAGCGGGACGTCCCATGCGACGGAGCCTAGGCCCGGCTCCCTGACCCCGTGCCCGCGACACGACCCCGCTGCGCGGGGCCGTCCCCGCAGCAACCCTCGCCGCTGCGCGGGGCGAAGTCCCCTCCCCGCCCTTCGCCCGTTCCCCGGGGCTCCGCCCCGGACCCCGAGGCGATCTCTTCAGCCCCTCCGGCGTTTGAGGAGCGGGGGTCCGGGGGCTGGCCCCCGGGAACGGCGCCGCAGGTCAGGAGCCGGCCCCGCGCAGCCGTTCGCGGACCTTTTCCACCACGTCCGCGTAGCGGGCTTCCGCCCCGTACCGGGTCGGCTCGTAGTACCGCTTGCCGTGCACCTCGTCCGGCGCGTACTGCTGCGCAGCGATCGCGCCGGGCACGTCGTGCGGGTACACGTACCCCACGGCGTGTCCCAGCTTCGCCGCCCCCTTGTAGTGGCCGTCACGCAAGTGCGCCGGGACGGTACCCGCCAGGCCCGCCCGGACATCGGCCAGCGCCGCGCCGATCGCCGTCGTCGCGGTGTTCGACTTGGGGGCCAGCGCCAGCGCGATCGTCACGTGCGACAGCGTGAGCGAGGCCTCCGGGAAGCCGATCATCGCCACCGCCTGGGCGGCCGCCACCGCGAGCGGCAGGGCCGTCGGGTCGGCCAGCCCGATGTCCTCGCTCGCCGAGATCATCAGCCGGCGCGCGATGAACCGGGGGTCCTCCCCCGCTTCGATCATGCGGGCCAGATAGTGCAGCGCCGCGTCCACGTCCGAGCCGCGGATCGACTTGATCAGCGCGCTCGCCACGTCGTAGTGCTGGTCACCGTCCCGGTCGTACTTCACCGCGGCCCGGTCGACGGCCTCCTCCACCGTCTGGAGGCTGATCTCCGCCTCGCCCTTGGCGATCGCCGAGCCCGCGCCCGCCTCCAGGGCCGTCAGCGCGCGCCGCGCGTCGCCGCCGGCGATCCGCAGCAGGTGCGCCTCCGCGTCCGCCGGCAGGGTGACCGCGCCGCCGAGGCCGCGCTCCTCCGTCAGCGCCCGGTGCATCAGGGAGCTCAGGTCCTCGTCCGTCAGCGGTTCCAGCGTCAGGAGCAGCGAGCGCGACAGCAGCGGGGAGATGATCGAGAAGTACGGGTTCTCCGTGGTCGCCGCGATCAGCGTGACCCAGCGGTTCTCCACGGCGGGCAGCAGCGAGTCCTGCTGCGCCTTGCTGAAGCGGTGGATCTCGTCGAGGAAGAGGACGGTGTCCTTGCCGTACCCGCCGGCCGCCCGCTTGGCGCCCTCGATGACGGCCCGTACTTCCTTCACGCCGGCGGTGATCGCGGACAGCTCGACGAACCGCTTCTTCGTCGCCTGGCTCACCACGTACGCGAGCGTGGTCTTCCCGATGCCGGGCGGGCCCCAGAGGATCACCGAGGAGGCACCGGCGGGGCCGCCCGCACCGTCCCCGACGAGCCGCCGCAGCGGGGAGCCGGGCTTCAGCAGGTGCTGCTGACCGACGACCTCGTCCAGGGTGCGCGGGCGCATCCGGACGGCCAGCGGAGAACTGGAGGGGTCCTTCGCCTGGCGGTCTTCGGCGGCGGCGGTGAAGAGATCTGGTTCCACACCGGAAGCCTATGCGAGGCCACCGACACTCCCGCCCGCCCGGCCGGCCGGGCTCAGGAGGTCCAGAAGTCCCACCAGCGGGTCAGGATCAGCATGCCGATGATCCCGATGTGCAGGACGGGCAGCACCCAGGTGAACTCGTCGAAGAAGGCCCGCAGCCAGCCGGGGGCCGGCAGGAGGCGGCCCCGGACGTTGTGCGAAGTGACGTACCAGAACATGACGATGGTGGCGACCCAGGCCAGGCAGCACCACAGGCACAGGGAGCTGATCGTGTAGAGCGACTGGTACATCAGCCAGGTGCAGAAGCCGACGCCGAAGAGCATCCCGGCATTCAGGGTGAGCCAGTACCAGCGCGGGAATCGCGCCCGTGCGAGCAGGCTCATGCCCACGCAGACGACCATGCCGTAGGTGACCAGCCCCAGCATCGGGTTCGGGAAGCCGAAGACGGCCGCCTGGTCGCTCTTCATGATGTTGCCGCAGGAGACGATCGGGTTGAGGCTGCAGCCCGGCACGAAGTCCGGGTCCTCCAGCAGCTTGAACTTGTCGATCGTGATGACCCAGGCGGCGAGCAGCCCCGCGGCTCCCGTGATCACCAGCAGCAGGGCGAGCGCCCGGCTGCCGCCGACGGCCGTCCGCGTCCCGGCGGTGTCCGTTTCGGTCCCTCGTGTCGTCATCCGGCCCGCTCCACATCTGCAAGGTCAACAAGCACCGGCCATTGTGCCGTACCCGACCACTGTCCACCCTTCGACGGACAGGAGGCGGTACGCACGGGGGGACCGCTGTGCCTGCTGACCTTCAGGTGGAAGAGCCGGCGCGACGGCTGACCGTCTTCGCCACGGCGGCCGGAGCGAAGGGCGGGGCCGGGAGAGCTCCGCGCGGCGGCTCCCCCGGCCCCGCCCCACCAGGCGGCAGCGTCCGTCAGGCCAGGCGGGCCTGGACCGTGGCGACCACGTCGGCCAGGGCCACCGGGGTCTGCTCACCGGACTGCATGTCCTTCAGCTGGACCACGCCCTCTTCGAGGTCGCGGTCACCCGCGACCACCGCGAAGCGGGCCCCGCTGCGGTTCGCGTCCTTCATCGCACCCTTGAGGCCCTTGCCCCCGTAGGAGATGTCCGCCGCGACACCGGCCCGCCGCAGCTCGGTCACCAGACCGAACAGCACCGGCTTCGCCGCGCCCAGGGCGATCGCGAAGACGGAGGTCGCGGACGGGATGTCCAGTTCGACCCCCTCCGCTTCGAGCGCCAGCACCGTGCGGTCCACGCCCAGCGCCCAGCCCACCGACGGCAGCGCCGGCCCGCCGATCATCTCGGAGAGACCGTCGTAGCGGCCGCCGCCGCCCACCGCGGACTGGGAGCCCAGACCGTCGTGGACGAACTCGAAGGTGGTGCGGGTGTAGTAGTCCAGGCCCCGCACGAGCTTCTCGTCGTCCTCGAAGGCGACCCCGGCCGCCGTCACCAGCGCCCGCACCTCCTCGTGGTACGCCTTGCAGGCGTCGCAGAGGTAGTCGCGCAGCATCGGGGCGCCGACGAGCTGCTTCTGTACGTCGGCCCGCTTGTCGTCGAGCACCCGCAGCGGGTTGATCTCGGCCCGGCGCACGGTCTCCGCGTCGAGGTCGAGCCCGCGCAGGAAGGACTGGAGGGCTTCCCGGTACACCGGGCGGCACTCCTTGTCGCCGAGCGAGTTCAGCAGGATGCGGAAGTCGCGCAGGCCCAGCGAGCGGTACGCCTGGTCGGCCAGGATGATCAGCTCGGCGTCCAGCGCCGGGTCCTCGGCTCCGATGGCCTCGGCGCCGACCTGGGAGAAGTGGCGGTAGCGGCCCGCCTGGGCCCGCTCGTAGCGGTAGTACGAGCCGGAGTACCAGAGCTTGACGGGCAGGCCGCCGAGCTTGTGCAGGTTGCCCTGCAGGGCGGCGCGGAGCACGGATGCGGTGCCCTCGGGGCGCAGGGCGAGCTGGTCGCCGCCCTTCGTGGTGAGGGTGTACATCTCCTTGCTGACGATGTCGGTGGACTCGCCGACGCCGCGCGAGAACAGTTCGACGTTCTCGAAGCCGGGGGTCTCCACGTACCCGTAGCCGGAGTTCTTCAGGGGCGCGGAGATCGCCTCGCGGACCGCCAGGAAGGTGGCCGAGCGGGGCGGCAGCAGGTCGTACGTGCCCTTGGGGGCCTGAAAAGTACTCACGAAACTCTCGTCACATTCCTCGTCGTGGAGACGTGAAACCGTCTCCCAGGCCGGCGGCCACCTGCCGCAGGTACGGGTTGGTGGCTCGCTCACGGCCAATGGTCGTGTGCTCGTTGTGTCCGGGCAGCACCACGGTCGCGTCGTCGAGCGGCAGGCACACGCGGGCCAGCGATTCGAGCATGTCGGCGTGGCTGCCGCCGGGGAAGTCGGTGCGCCCGATGGAGCCGGCGAAGAGCAGGTCGCCCGAGAACAGCAGCGGCGGGATGTCCGCCGCCGCGGGCGTCCCGAAGGTCACCGACCCCCTGGTATGGCCGGGGGCGTGCGACACGGTGAGCTCCATGCCCGCGAGGGCGAGCTTCGCGCCGTCGGTCAGCGCCTTGACATCGGAGGGCTCCCCCACCGTGAGCTCGCCCATGAGCTGGGCTCCGAGGGAACGGCCCAGGGCCTTCTCCGGGTCGCTCATCATGAAGCGGTCCTCGGGATGGATCCAGGCCGGTACGTCGTGTGCTCCGCACACCGGGACCACCGAGGCCACATGATCGATGTGGCCATGGGTCAGGACGACCGCGACGGGCTTGAGCCGATGCTTCTTCAGCGTCTCCTCGACACCCTGGGTGGCCTGGTGGCCCGGGTCGATGATGACGCACTCCTCACCGGCGGCGGGGGCGACCACGTAGCAATTGGTCCCCCAGGCCCCGGCGGGGAATCCGGCAATCAGCACGTTCGTCCTCAATCGTCGTCCGGCGGGAGGCTTGCAGATCGGAATGCTGCTGCTCAGAGCCTACCGGCGCCGCTCATTACACAGCGAACCCATATACGGTACGGCCTAACCCAGCCCGGACAGTGGTACCAGATACGCACAAGGAGACGACCCGGTGGTCACGAGCGATCAGCGGCGGCGCCAGCTCGCCAGGGAAAAGTACGAACGCCAGCAGCAGCGGCGTGCCGAGGCGCGGCAGAAGTCGCGCAAGCGTCTCGCCGTGATCGGTGCGGCGGTGGCCGTGGTCGTCGCGGCGCTGGTCGGCCTCGTGGCCGGCGGTGTGTTCGACAAGGACAAGAAGGACGAGGCGGCCGACCCGGCCGCGACCCCCTCGGCCCCGGCCTCGGCCGCGCCCACGCCGCAGCAGTCCCCCTCCCCGGCGATGGCGATCGACGCCAAGGCGAAGTACACCTTCGGCCTGAAGACCAGCGCGGGCGACGTCACGTTCGAGATGGACGCGGCGAAGACCCCGCAGACGGTCAACTCGTTCAAGTCGCTCGCCGACAAGAAGTTCTTCGACAACACCAAGTGCCACCGTCTGACGACGGGCGGGATCTTCGTCCTGCAGTGCGGTGACCCGGAGGGCACGGGCAGGGGCGGCCCCGGCTACACCATCGCGGACGAGAACCTCGACGCGCTGGGCAAGCCCAACGCGACGGGCCAGGTCGTCTACCCGGCGGGCACGGTGGCGATGGCCAACACCGGCCAGCCCGGCACGGGCGGCAGCCAGTTCTTCCTGGTCTACAAGGACAGCCCGCTCCCCCCGTCGTACACCCCCTTCGGCAAGATCGACGCGGCCGGTCTGAAGGTGCTCGAAGAGGTGGCCAAGGCCGGTGTGGCCGACGGCGGCCAGGACGGCGCCCCCAAGACCCCCGTGACCATCGAGAAGGGCACCGTCACCCAGAACTGACCGGGACCGGGCGCCCCGGGCCCCGGCTGTATCCGCGATGACGCTTACGCCGCTACGGCGATATTCCGTCGTGCTGGATGCGGACAGCCGGCCCGGCGGTCGCCTATGTTGGCGTTGTGCAGGGCGGGCGCTGCCCGCCCCAGGAAACTGTGGACGATGCCCAGGGGGTGAACCCCTCGCAAGGCATCAGGTGGAGGAGGCGCTGTGAGCAGCGACCCGTGGGGCCGAGTCGACGAGACCGGCACCGTGTACGTGCGTACTGCCGATGGCGAGAAGGTCGTCGGCTCGTGGCAGGCCGGCACCCCGGAGGAGGCCCTGGCCTACTTCGAGCGCAAGTACGAGGGCCTGGTGGTCGAGATCGGCCTCCTCGAACGACGGGTGCGGACCACCGATCTGGCCGCCAAGGACGCCCAGACGGCCATCGATCACCTGCGTACCCAGGTGGACGAGCACCACGCCGTCGGCGACCTCGACGCGCTGCGCGTCCGGCTGGACAAGCTGGTGTCGACCGTGGACTCGCGCCGCGAGGAGCGCAAGGTCCAGAAGGCCAAGCAGACGGACGAGGCCCGTACGGCCAAGGACGCGCTCGTGGCCGAGGCCGAGGAGCTGGCGCAGAGCGACCAGTGGCGCAGCGCCGGCGAGCGGCTGCGGGCCCTGGTGGACATCTGGAAGGGTCTGCCCCGCCTCGACCGCAAGTCGGACGACGAGCTGTGGCACCGCTTCTCGCACGCCCGCTCCGCCTTCTCCAAGCGCCGCAAGGCCCACTTCGCCTCGCTCGACGCGCAGCGCGAGGACGCACGCAAGGTCAAGGAGAAGCTGGTCGCGGAGGCCGAGTCGCTGTCGAAGTCGGCCGACTGGGGTCCGACGGCCGCGCGCTACCGCGAGCTGATGGAGAACTGGAAGGCCGCCGGCCGCGCGCAGCGCGAGTCCGAGGACGACCTGTGGAACCGTTTCCGCGGCGCCCAGGACGTGTTCTTCGCGGCGCGCAGCGAGGTCTTCGCGGAGCGCGACGCCGAGCAGGTGGAGAACCTGAAGCTGAAGGAGGAGCTGGCCGACGAGGCCGAGAAGCTCGTCCCGATCACGGACCTGAAGGCGGCCCGTGCCGCGTTCCGCTCCCTGAACGAGCGCTGGGAGGCCATCGGCCACGTACCGCGGGACGCGCGTCCCAAGGTCGAGGGCCGGATGCACACCGTCGAGCGGGCCATCCAGGAGGCCGAGGAAGGCGAGTGGCGCCGTACGAACCCGGAGGCGCGGGCGCGTGCGGCCGGTCTGACGGGTCAGCTGCAGGCGGCGGTGGACAAGCTGCGCGGCCAGATCGACACGGCGCGCGCGCAGGGCAACAACTCCAGGGCCGACAAGCTGTCCCGGGAGCTGGAGGGCCGTCAGGCCCTGCTGGACCAGGCGCTGAAGGGTCTCGAGGAGTTCGGCGGCTGATTTCCCGGCCGCCCGGCATGGTGAAGGGGCCCCGGTACGCGGTGCGTACCGGGGCCCCTTCGCGTGTGCCCCGCTAAGGCCTGCGGGCCGAGGTCACGCGGTAGACGTCGTAGACGCCCTCGACGCCCCGTACGGCCTTCAGGACGTGGCCCAGGTGCTTCGGGTCGCCCATCTCGAAGGTGAACCGGGAGGTGGCCACCCGGTCGCGGGAGGTCTGCACGGCCGCCGACAGGATGTTCACGTGCTGGTCCGACAGGACCCGGGTGACGTCGGACAGCAGCCGGGACCGGTCGAGCGCCTCGACCTGGATGGCGACCAGGAAGACGGAGGACTGGGTGGGCGCCCACTCGACCTCCAGCATCCGCTCGGGCTCCTGGGAGAGCGAGTCCACGTTCACGCAGTCGGCGCGGTGAACCGATACGCCGCTGCCGCGCGTGACGAAGCCGACGATCGGGTCGCCGGGCACCGGGGTGCAGCAGCGGGCCAGCTTGACCCACACGTCCTCGACGCCCTTGACCACCACGCCCGGGTCGGCGTTTCCGCGGCGCGTGCTGCGGCCGCGGGCCGGCGGGATGGTGTCCTCGATGTCCTCGTTGGCCGCGTCCTCGCCGCCGAGGGCCTGGACCAGCTTCTGCACGACGTTCTGCGCGGTGACGTGGCCTTCGCCGATCGCCGCGTAGAGCGAGGAGATGTCGGGGTAGCGCATCTCGTGCGCGAGGGTGACGAGGGAGTCCCCGGTCAGGATGCGCTGGATCGGCAGGTTCTGCTTGCGCATGGCCCGCGCGATGGCGTCCTTGCCGTGCTCGATGGCCTCGTCGCGGCGCTCCTTGGAGAACCACGCGCGGATCTTGTTGCGGGCCCGGGGGGACTTGACGAAGCCCAGCCAGTCGCGGGACGGGCCGGCGCCCTCGGCCTTGGAGGTGAAGACCTCGACCAGGTCTCCGTTGTCGAGGGTCGATTCGAGCGGTACGAGCCGCCCGTTGACCCGCGCTCCTATGGTCCGGTGGCCGACCTCGGTGTGGACGGCGTACGCGAAGTCCACGGGGGTGGCTCCGGCCGGCAGGGCGATGACATCGCCCTTGGGCGTGAAGACGAAGACCTCGTTGCGCGAGAGGTCGAAGCGCAGCGAGTCGAGGAACTCGCTCGGGTCCTCGGTCTCCTTCTGCCAGTCCAGCAGCTGGCGCAGCCAGGCCATGTCGTTGACGGTGTCGTGGCCCGCGCTGCCCTTGGCCGCCTGCGGCACGTCGGTGCGTACCTTCGAGGTGCCGGCGACGGTCTGCTGCTTGTACTTCCAGTGCGCGGCGATGCCGTACTCGGCGCGGCGGTGCATGTCGAAGGTGCGGATCTGCAGCTCGACGGGCTTGCCGCTGGGTCCGATGACCGTCGTGTGGAGCGACTGGTACATGTTGAACTTCGGCATCGCGATGTAGTCCTTGAACCGGCCGGGGACCGGGTTCCAGCGCGCGTGCACGGTGCCGAGGGCGGCGTAACAGTCCCGGACGGTGTCGACGAGGACCCGGATGCCGACCAGGTCGTAGATCTCGGCGAAGTCGCGGCCGCGCACGATCATCTTCTGGTACACGCTGTAGTAGTGCTTGGGGCGCCCGGTGACGGTGGCCTTGATGCGGGCGGCCCGGAGGTCGGCCATCACCTCGTCGGTGACGACGGTGAGGTACTCGTCCCGCTTGGGTGCCCTTTCGGCCACCAGCCGCACGATCTCGTCGTACATCTTGGGGTAGAGGATCGCGAAGGCGAGGTCCTCCAGCTCCCACTTGATGGTGTTCATGCCCAGCCGGTGCGCCAGCGGGGCGTAGATCTCCAGCGTCTCGCGGGCCTTCTTCTCCTGCTTCTCGCGCTTGAGGTAGCGCATGGTGCGCATGTTGTGCAGCCGGTCGGCGAGCTTGATCACGAGGACCCGGGGGTCCTTCGCCATGGCCACGACCATCTTGCGGACGGTCTCGGCCTGGGCGGCCTCGCCGAACTTGACCCGGTCGAGCTTGGTGACCCCGTCGACGAGCAGGGTCACCGCGTCGCCGAAGTCGCGCCGCAGGTCCTCCAGCCCGTACTCGGTGTCCTCCACGGTGTCGTGGAGCAGCCCCGCCATCAGCGTGGCCGGGTCCATGCCCAGCTCGGCGAGGATCGTGGTCACCGCGAGCGGGTGGGTGATGTACGGGTCGCCGCTCTTGCGCTTCTGACCGCGGTGCCAGCGCTCGGCGACCTGGTAGGCCTGCTCGATCTGCCGCAGCGTGGCCGTCTCGATCTTGGGGTCGTTGCTGCGGACTATGCGGAGCAGCGGTTCCAGGACCGGGTTGTACGGGTTGGAGCGCTGCCCACCGAGGCGGGCCAGCCGGGCGCGCACCCGATGGGAGGACCCGGCCGACTTCGCGGACGCGGGCTTGACCGGCAGTGCCGGCGGAGCCGGCGGGGGCGTGGCGGCGGCGGCCGCGGCCGGCTGCTCGGCCTCCGGGTCGGGCTGCGCGGCGGAGATTGGCTGGACCTCGTCTGGCAAGAGCGCTCCTCAGGGGGTCCCCCCGCACGGAGTGTGGGGGAGGATCCGGTGCCCGTGTCCGGTCCGGATAACCCATCGTAGCGAGGGTTCCGGCACCCCGTTCCCCGAGTCCACCCCGACTCCTGCCGGCCCGGCCACATCCCGCACCGGGCCCGGCCACATCCAGCCCGTCCGGCGTTTGGGGACCGGGGTCCGGGGCGGAGCCCCGGCTGGGGGTCCCCCCGGACGGAGTCTGGGGGATGGAGGAAGGGAGGGCAGGAGACTCCGCCCCGCGCGGCGGCCCGCACACGCCGAAGCGGGCGCGCTCCGGGATTTCCCGGTGCACGCCCGCTTCGGGGAGAGCAGGGTCAGACCACGATCAGCGCGTCCAGCGGCGCATCGCCCAGCGCCGGCAGCAGCCGCTCACGCCCCGGCAGGAACGAGAGTTCCATCAGGACCGCGACCCCGGCGACCTCCGCCCCCGCCCGCCGGATCAGCTCCAGCGAGGCGGCCGCGGTGCCACCGGTGGCCAGCACGTCGTCGATGACCATGACCCGGTCGTCGGCGCACAGCGCCTCCGCGTGGATCTCGATCTCCGCCGACCCGTACTCCAGGTCGTAGGACTGCAGGAGCGTCGCCCCGGGCAGCTTGCCGGCCTTGCGGACCGGTACGAAGCCGATGCCCGCCTGGACGGCCACCGGAGCCGCCAGGATGAATCCCCGCGCCTCCAGCCCGACGATCTTCGTCGCCCCGTACTGCCCGGCCAGGGCCACCAGCGCGTCCGTGAGGGCGCCGAAGGCCTTCGGGTCGGCCAGCAGCGGGGTGATGTCCTTGAACATCACGCCCGGCTTCGGGTAGTCCTCGACGTCCGTGATCCGGCTGAGCAGCAGGTCCCGTACGCCGGAGGGCAGCTCCGCGGTCACCGGCGCCGTCCCGACCGGCCCTGCGCCACTACCTCGGGCGCGTCTTCGGTCCCGGCGTCCTCGGCCGACTCGCCCCTGGCCTCAGCCGACGCACGCTTGGCGAGCACCCGCTTCTTCAGGGCCTTCATCGCCGGCTCGCGCTCCTTCAGGTCCACGACCAGCGGGGTCGCGATGAAGATCGACGAGTAGGCACCGGCCGCGAGGCCGACGAACAGCGACAGCGAGATGTCGTTCAGCATGCCGGCGTCGAGGATGCCGCCACCGATGAAGAGCAGGGCCCCGACCGGGAGCAGTGCCACGACGGTGGTGTTGATCGAGCGGACCAGGGTGCCGTTGATGCTGCGGTTGGCAACCTCGCTGTACGTCCAGCGGGACTGCTTGGTGATGTCCTTCGAGCCCTCCTTGAGACCGTCGAAGACGACGACGGTGTCGTAGAGGGAGTAACCGAGGATGGTCAGCAGACCGATGACCGTACCCGGGGTGACCTCGAAGCCGACCAGCGCGTACACGCCGACGGTGATGGTGAGGTCGTGGATCAGCGCGATGAGCGCCGCGACCGCCATCCGCCACTCGAAGGCGATGGCCAGGTAGATCACCACGAGGACCATGAAGACGCCGAGGCCGGTCCAGGCCTTGTTGGCGATCTGCTCGCCCCAGCTGGGGCCGACCAGGTCCGCGTTGATCTGCGTCGCGTCGACCTTGAGGTCGGCGGCGAGCTTGGTCTTCACGTCGGCCGCGGCGGCGGTGTCCAGTTCCGAGATCTGGATGCGCAGGCCGCCGGTGCCGAGCTTCTGGACGATCGCGTCGTGGCCGGAGGCCTCCTCCGCGTCCTCGCGGGCCTGCTGCTCCGAGACGGAGGTCTTCGGAGTGGTGAAGACGGCACCGCCCTTGAACTCGATGCCCATGTTCAGGCCCGAGACGGCCACGGCCACGATCGCCGTGATGGTGATCAGGATGGAAACGCCGTACCAGACGAAGCGCTTGCCGACGAAGTCGTAGCCGACCTCACCCCGGTACAGCTTGGCGCCGAGATCTCCGAGCTTCGACATCTCTCACGCCTCCTTTGCGTCGACGGGAACGGAGACGGTCGCGGCGGCCGCGTCGGAGCCGGTACGACGCGAGCGTCGCAGCGGCGGCTTCGCGCCCAGTCGCTTCGGGTCCAGCCCGGACCACGGGTGACCGCTGGCGAAGAAGTTCGTACGGGCCAGCAGCGTCATGACGGGCTTGGTGAAGAGGAACACCACGACCACGTCGAGCAGGGTGGTCAGACCCAGGGTGAAGGCGAAGCCCTGCACCTTGCCGACGGTGACGATGAACAGCACCGCGGCGGCCAGGAACGACACGAAGTCGGAGACCAGGATCGTGCGGCGGGCGCGCGGCCAGGCACGCTCGACGGCCGGACGCAGGGTGCGGCCCTCGCGGATCTCGTCCCGGATGCGTTCGAAGTACACGATGAAGGAGTCGGCTGTGATGCCGATCGCGACGATCGCACCACAGACCGCCGGCAGGTTCAGCGCGAAGCCGATGCCCTTACCGAGCAGCACCATGATCGTGTAGGTGAGGATGCCGGAGACGATGAGGCTGATGATGGCGACGAACGCCAGACCCCGGTAGTACGCCAGCAGGTAGATCACCACGAGGGCGAGGCCGATGGCACCGGCGATGAGGCCGGCCTTCAGCTGCTCGCCGCCGAGCGCGGCGGTGACGGTGGTGACGCTGTCCTCCTGGAAGGACAGCGGCAGGGCGCCGTACGAGAGCATGTTGCCCAGGTCCATCGCGGACTTCTGGTCAAAGCTGCCGGAGATCTCGGCGTTGCCGCCGGTCAGCGCCTCGCGGACGCTCGGGTCGGAGATGACCTGGCCGTCGAGCACGATGGCGAACTGGTTCTGCGGCTCCTGCTTGGCGGCGAGCTCACCGGTGATCTTGGCGAACTTGTCGGCGCCCTTGTCGGTGAACTGCATCGTGACGATCCAGATGCCGCGCTGCTGGTCGATCTGACCCTTGGCGTCCTTCACGTCCTTGCCGTCGACCTGGGCCGGACCGAGCACCCACTTGTACCAAACGTCGCCGCGCTTGCCGCAGGCGAGCGTCGGGTCCTCGGGCTTGACGTCCTTGCTGACGGCGGTGCGCTGCGCCTCGTCGGTGCAGTCGAGCGCGGCGAACTTCGCCTGCAGGGCCGCCGCGGCGGCCTGGTCGGCGGACGTCGCGGACGGCGACGCGGACGGCGAGGTGGACGGGGTCGCCTTGTCGTCTGCCTTCTTCGACTCGCTCGCCGAGGGCGAGGGAGAGGGGGCGTTCGGGGCCTTGAGGGCCTCGCTGACCGCACGGCCCTGGGAAGTGGCGCTGGACGACGGAGTGGCCGCACTGGCGGACGGGCTGCCGGAGCCGCTCGGGGCGGCGCTCGGAGAGCCGCTCTGGCTGGCCTCCGGGGGAGCCGGGGCACCCTCGGTGACGGCGAGCACGGGGCGGAAGTAGAGCTGGGCGGTGGTACCGACCTGCTCGCGCGCCTGCTGCTCGTTCGTCCCCTTGGGGATGTTCACGATGATGTGGTCGCGGCCCTGGGTCTGGACCTCGGCCTCCGACACACCGAGACCGTTGACGCGGCGCTCGATGATGCCGACCGCCGTGTTCATGTTGGTCTCGTTGATCGCGTCCGGCTTGCCGGGCTCGCTCTTGGCCTTGAGCGTGATGCTCGTACCGCCGGCGAGGTCGATGCCGAGTCGCGGCGTCGTCTGCTTCGAGAGGAACATCCCCGCGGTGAGCGCCACCATCGCGATCAGGATGATGGCCAGGGAACGCCCCGGCCTCCCCTGAGCCCCCGTGGGCCGCCGGCCCTTCTTCGGTGCTGCCACCTTGTCGTATCTCCCTGTCCAACCGTCCCGCGCCGGGTCAGCGCGCGGACGGCCACGAAATGTGTGTGGGGACCCCTGCCCCCCGCAGAAGGGTCACTGGCGGGGACCGACGGGGCTGCCGGTCAGGCGGCCCGCTCGGTCCCCGGCCCAGCGCTACTTCGCGCCGGCGTCGCCGTCGCTCTTGCCGTCCTTGGGCTCGTCGCCCTTGGGCTCGTCCGCCGAGGGCTCGTCGGCCTTGGGCTCGTCCTTCTTGCCCAGGTCGAGCTTGGGGGCCTCGTCCCCGGTCAGGGAGGACGCGTCGTCCGGGACGACCGGCGTGTCGATCGTCAGATCATCAGTGATGCCGTGGACGATGCGGTTGTACTCCTCGTCCTCCAGCACGGCGCCGATGGAGTTCTTCGCGTAGATCGCGTGGACGCCGGGGGCCACCTCGAGCGTGACGGTGTCTTCACCGATCTCCTTCACCGTGGCGTACATGCCGCCGATGGTGCGGACGCCGGTGCCGGCGGTCAGCTGGTCGCGCATCTGCACGGCCGCCTGCTGCTTCTTCTTCTGGCTGCGGGTCAGCAGGAACATCGCCCCGATGATCAGCACGAACGGAAGGAGGGACATGATATTCACGGGGCGCAGGTCCTTCGCATCGACCGCACGAGCGCACGGCCTTTGTACGGGGGGTGGGTACGCCGACCGTAAGGGTCGGCATCGGCGGAGTCTAGGCGAGTCCGCACCGATGGAACAACGCCCAGCATGTCACCGCAGTTCCTGAGGGGGCGAACCTCCGCGCCGTCAGGTCCCGAAGAGGCCCTGTTGTCCGCTTGATCCGTTCCCGCCCTGCTGTGGCGGGACAAGCCCCAGGTGAGCCCATGCGGCCGGGGTCGCGACCCGCCCCCGCGGGGTCCTGGCCAGGAGCCCCTCCCGTACGAGGAACGGCTCGGCCACCTCCTCCACGGTCTCCCGCTCCTCGCCCACGGCCACGGCGAGCGTCGACAGGCCGACGGGACCCCCGCCGAAGAGCTTCAGGAGCGCCTCCAGGACGGCCCGGTCCAGCCGGTCGAGCCCGCGCTCGTCGACCTCGTAGACCTTCAGGGCGGTGCCGGCAACCTCGCGGTTGATCACGCCGTCGGCCCTGACCTGGGCGTAGTCGCGGACGCGGCGCAGCAGCCGGTTGGCGATACGGGGGGTTCCGCGCGAGCGGCCGGCGATCTCGGCGGCGCCGGCGGTGTCGATCTCCACGTCGAGGAGCCGCGCGGAGCGGTGGATGACGCGCTCCAGCTCCTCGGGGGCATAGAACTCCATGTGGCCGGTGAAGCCGAAGCGGTCGCGCAGCGGGGGCGGGAGCAGACCGGCCCGGGTCGTGGCCCCGACGAGGGTGAACGGGGGAAGTTCCAGCGGGATGGCGGTGGCCCCCGGCCCCTTCCCGACGATCACGTCGACGCGGAAGTCCTCCATGGCCATGTAGAGCATTTCCTCGGCGGGCCGGGACATCCGGTGGATCTCGTCCAGGAAGAGCACCTCGCCCTCCTGGAGGGAGGAGAGGATGGCCGCGAGGTCGCCCGCGTGCTGGATCGCGGGGCCGGAGGTGATCCGGATGGGCGCGCCCATCTCGGCCGCGATGATCATGGACAGGGTGGTCTTCCCCAGGCCCGGGGCACCCGACAGCAGCACGTGATCGGCGGTGGCACCGCGCTGACGGGCCGCCTTCAGGACGAGGTCCAGCTGCTGGCGGACCTTCTCCTGCCCGACGAACTCGCCGAGGTCCTTGGGCCGCAGGGCCGCCTCGACGGCGGTGTCCTCGCCGTCCGCCGCGGCCGCGACGATCCGGTCGTCGCTCTCGTCATCCCAGTTCACGGTGTCAGTCTGCCTTCTCGGGGTGGTGCGGTGGTCTGTGCGCGGGGCCGTATCCCGGGGCTCCGCACCCGTTTACCGGGCCCGGTTCAGGGACTGGAGGGCCGCCCTCAGGAGCTGCGGAACCGGGGCCGAGCCGCCGGCGGCGATCGCGGCCTCCGCCTGCGGGGTGACGGCCGAGACCGCGTCGTCCGCGTCGCGGGGCGCGTAGCCCAGCCCGATCAGGGCGGCGGAGAGCTGCTCCGACCAGGGCGCCGGGCCGGAGGCCGCCGCGCGCTGCGCGCCGACCATGCCGCTCGATCCCAGCGGCGCGCCGAGCTTGTCCTTGAGGTCCAGCAGGAGCTTCTGCGCGCCCTTCTTCCCGATGCCGGAGACGGCCATCAGGGCCTTCTCGTCCCCCACCGAGACGGCTACGCGCAGCGCGTCCGGGCTGTGCACCGCCAGCATCGCCTGCGCGAGCTTCGGTCCGACCCCGCTCGCGGTCTGCAGGAGCTCGAAGACCTGGCGCTCGTCGTCGTCGGCGAAGCCGTACAGCGTCAGCGAGTCCTCCCGTACGACCAGGGACGTCGCCAGCCGGGCCGGCTCACCGGTCCGCAGGCCCGCGAGGGTGTTCGGCGTGCAGTGCACGGCCATGCCCACTCCCCCGACCTCGATGACGGCCAGGTGGGGGGCGAGCGCGGCGACCGGGCCGCTGACGAAGGCGATCATGTGGTGCGGCCTTTCAGGGCGCTGGCATGCCGGTTGACGGCCTGCTGGAGGCGGTTCTGCGCGGGGGCGCGCCAGATGTGGCAGATGGCGAGGGCGAGGGCGTCCGCGGCGTCGGCGGGCTTGGGCGGGGCGGACAGCCGCAGCAGCCGGGTGACCATGGCTCCGACCTGCGCCTTGTCGGCGCGTCCGCTGCCGGTGACGGCGGCCTTGACCTCGCTCGGGGTGTGCAGCGCGACCGGTATCCCGCGGCGCGCGGCGCACAGCATGGCAACGGCACTGGCCTGGGCGGTGCCCATCACCGTGCTGACGTTGTGCTGGCTGAACACCCGCTCCACCGCGAGGACTTCGGGGCGGTACTCGTCGAGCCACTCCTCGATGCCCCGCTCGATGCCGACGAGCCGGTCGCCCAACTCGGCGTCCGCGGGCGTCCGTACGACCCCCACGCCCAGCATCGTCAGGGGGCGGCCCGCCACCCCCTCGACCACACCGACACCACATCGGGTCAGGCCCGGGTCAACGCCCAGTACGCGCACCGCACACCCTTCCCTCGATCACCCGTCCGTGTCCGTGCAGGCTATCCGGCACCACTGACAAAGAACGGGCCGACAGGGTGTGTCCTGTCGGCCCGTCGAATACAGCAACCATCAATTGAGCAACCCAGACGGCGAGCAACCACGTCCGCGAGAGCGGCGGCGGTTCAGCCGCAAAGGGGAGCTCAGGCGTCGACCTTCTCCATGACCTCGTCCGAGACGTCGAAGTTGGCGAAGACGTTCTGCACGTCGTCGCTGTCCTCCAGTGCGTCGATCAGCTTGAAGATCTTGCGCGCGCCCTCTTCGTCCAGCTCGACCTGCATGGTCGGCAGGAAGTTGGAGTCGGCCGAGTCGTAGTCGATGCCCGCCTGCTGGAGCGCGGTGCGGACCGCGACCATGTCGGTGGCCTCGCTGATGATCTCGAACTGCTCGCCGAGGTCGTTGACCTCCTCGGCGCCCGCCTCCAGCACCGTCTCCAGGACGTCGTCCTCGGACAGCTCGCCCTTGGGCAGCAGGACGACGCCCTTGCGGTTGAACAGGTACGAGACCGACCCCGGGTCGGCCATCGAACCGCCGTTGCGGGTCATGGCGACCCGTACGTCGGACGCGGCACGGTTGCGGTTGTCGGTGAGGCACTCGATGAGCACCGCGACGCCGTTCGGGCCGTAGCCCTCGTACATGATCGTCTCGTAGTCGGCGCCGCCGGCCTCGAGGCCGCCGCCGCGCTTGACCGCGGAGTCGATGTTCTTGTTCGGGACCGAGCTCTTCTTGGCCTTCTGGATGGCGTCGAAGAGGGTCGGGTTGCCATCGATGTCGGCGCCGCCCATACGGGCCGCGACCTCGATGTTCTTGATCAGCTTCGCGAAGAGCTTGCCGCGCTTGGCGTCAACCACGGCCTTCTTGTGCTTCGTCGTAGCCCATTTAGAGTGGCCGGACATCTGCCTGTCTCCTTCGCGTCACCAACAGTGTTCGTCTCAGATCCTACCGGGACGCCGTTACAGCCCCGCGCGCACCATGTCGACGAAGTACGCGTGGACCCGGTCGTCACCCGTGAGCTCCGGGTGGAACGAGGTGGCGAGGACATTGCCCTGGCGCACGGCGACGGTGTGACCGTCGTACGTGGCGAGCACTTCGGCGGCGCCGCCGACGGACTCGACCCAGGGGGCCCGGATGAAGACGCCCTCGACGGGGCCGCCCTCGATGCCCGCGAAGTCGACCTGCGCCTCGAAGGACTCGTTCTGCCGGCCGAAGGCGTTGCGGCGCACGATCATGTCGATGCCGCCCAGGGTCTCCTGGTCCTCGCGGCCGTCCAGCAGCTTGTCGGCGAGCATGATCATGCCGGCGCAGGTGCCGTAGACCGGCATCCCGGCGCGCACGCGCTCGCGCAGCGGCTCCAGCATGCCGAACAGCACGGCGAGCTTGGACATGGTCGTGGACTCGCCGCCGGGGATCACCAGGGCGTCGACCTCGGCGAGCTCCTCGGGACGCCGGACCGGCCTGGCCACGGCGTCAGCCGAGGCCAGGGCGATCAGGTGTTCCCGTACGTCGCCCTGGAGTGCCAGGACACCAACTACGGGGGTGTTCGTCATGAGGTGATTACCAGCCGCGGTTGGCGTAGCGCTCGGACTCGGGGAGGGTGTCGCAGTTGATGCCGACCATGGCCTCGCCCAGGTTGCGGGAGGCGTCCGCGATGATCTTCGGGTCGTCGTAGAAGGTGGTGGCCTTCACGATGGCGGCGGCGCGCTTGGCCGGGTCGCCCGACTTGAAGATGCCGGAGCCGACGAAGACGCCCTCGGCACCGAGCTGGCGCATCAGCGCGGCGTCGGCGGGGGTGGCGACGCCACCGGCGGAGAACAGCACGACCGGGAGCTTGCCGAGCTCGGCGACTTCCTTGACCAGCTCGTACGGGGCGCGCAGCTCCTTGGCGGCGGCGAACAGCTCGTTGTTGTCGTAGCCGCGCAGGCGGGCGATCTCGTTCTTGATCTGGCGCAGGTGGCGGACGGCCTCGACGACGTTGCCGGTGCCGGCCTCACCCTTCGAGCGGATCATGGCCGCGCCCTCGGCGATGCGGCGCAGGGCCTCGCCCAGGTTGGTGGCGCCACAGACGAAGGGGGTGGTGTACGCCCACTTGTCGGAGTGGTTGACCTCGTCGGCCGGGGTCAGGACCTCGGACTCGTCGATGTAGTCGACGCCGAGGGACTGGAGCACCTGGGCCTCGACGAAGTGGCCGATGCGGGACTTCGCCATGACCGGGATGGAGACGGCCTCGATGATCTCTTCGATCATGTTCGGGTCGGACATCCGGGCCACGCCGCCGTCCTTGCGGATGTCGGCGGGAACCCGCTCCAGGGCCATGACGGCCACGGCGCCGGCGTCCTCGGCGATCTTCGCCTGCTCGGCGTTGACCACATCCATGATCACGCCGCCCTTGAGCTGCTCGGCCATGCCGCGCTTGACGCGGGAGGTACCGATCGCCGACTCGGCGGACTGCGGGGTGGAGGGAAGCGTGCTCACGGATTGACCTCACTCGAAAGGAAGATTCAGGCGTTGCTGGCGATCGCCAGAGCGACCTGGTGGTACGACCTGGTGGTACTGGACCGAGGAAACCCTCTCGACCAGTCCACGGCAAGGGCCAATGTGCAGCCGGTGGCTCCTTGCGACTTGGCCATTGGGTACAAGTTACGGCCGCTCGGCCAGATCCACCGGAGGCTCGTCGTCCATCTCGAAGGCCAGCGGGAAGGGCGCGTGGCCCGCCAGCCGGAACCAGCGGACCTTGCGGTGCCGGCGCAGGGCGCGGGCCGCGCGGACGGCGTCGTTGAGGAACCGGCGTGCCATCGGCACCCGGCGGACCGCCGCCGCGAGCTCCTCGGTGGCCTCCGCACCGCCCGGGGCGGCCTTGAGCGCGTCGACCTGCTCCGCGTCCGCGAAGACGGCGCGCAGGGCCTGGCTGAGCTCGCTCTCGGCGACCTCGCGGTGCTCCTCCTCCGCTTGGCGGGCGGCGTGCGCGGCCTCGTACAGGACGAGGGAGGAGGCGGGGTCGAGCACCCCGGAGGTGGCGACCTCCAGCACGACGGACGCCCGGCGGACGAGCTGTGCGTCGAGGGCGGCGCGGGCGGCGTCCATCCGGGAGTGCAGCCGGTCGAGGCGGCCGGCGGTCCAACTGAGGTAAACCCCGACGAGGCCGAGGACGAGGGCAATCCAGACAAGGGTTTCGATCACGGGCCGCGACCTTACCCTTCAATGCGCCGCACGCGGCAACGGGTCCGGGGCGGAGCCCCGGGGCCGGAGGGCTAGGTGTCTCGCGTGAGGCCCAGGCGGGTGCGGAGGGGGACGCGTTCGTCCTCCGCGACCGCCGCCGCGCCGTCGGTCACCGTCTCGTAGACGGCCAGGATGTCCGCCGCCACCGTCGACCAGTCGAAGCGCCGTACGTGGGCCGAGCCGCGCGCGCTCAGTTCCTCGCGGCGGGCGGGGTCGCGCAGGAGGGCGATCGCCGATGCCGCCAGGGAGTCGGGGTCCTCGTTCGAGAAGAGGGCCCCGGCCGCCCCCTGGTCCAGGACCTGCGCGAAGGCGTCGAGGTCGGCGGCCAGGACGGCCGCCCCGGCCGAGAGTGCCTCGACGAGGATGATGCCGAAGCTCTCGCCGCCCGTGTTCGGGGCCACGTACAGGTCGACGCTGCGCAGCAGCCGCGCCTTGTCCTCGTCGGAGACCATGCCGAGGAACTCGACCCGGGAGCGGAGTTCGGCGGGCAGGGAGGCGACCGCCTCCTCCTCGTCTCCGCGGCCCGCCACCAGGAGGCGTACGTCCGGGCACGCCGCCACGATGGCCGGGAAGGCCGCCATGAGGACCGGCAGGCCCTTGCGGGGTTCGTCGATGCGGCCGATGAAGCCGAGGGTCTGGCCCGACCAGGCCGGGTTCGGTTCGGCCTTGGCGAAGAAGTCCACGTCCACGCCGTTGGGGATGACCACCGCGTCCCCGCCGAGGTGTTCGACCAGCGTGCGCCGCGCGTACTCGCTCACCGCGATCCGGGCGCTGATCTTCTCCAGCGCCGGCTGCAGGATCGGGTACGCCGCGAGCATCGCCCGGGAGCGCGGGTTGGAGGTGTGGAAGGTGGCCACGATCGGGCCCTGCGCCGCCCAGCAGGTCAGCAGCCCGAGCGAGGGGGCCATCGGCTCGTGGATGTGGACCACGTCGAAGACCCCGTCGTGCAGCCAGCGCCGTACGCGGGCGGCCGACAAGAAGCCGAAGTTGAGCCGGGCGACCGACCCGTTGTAGGGCACCGGCACCGCCCGCCCCGCCGAGACCACGTACAGGGGCAGCGGGGTCTCGTCGTCCGCCGGGGCCAGGACCGACACCTGGTGGCCGAGGCCGATCAGGTGTTCCGCCAGGTCCCGGATGTGGAACTGGACCCCGCCGGGGACGTCCCAGGAGTACGGGCAGACGATCCCGATCTTCACGCGGAGCGCTCCTCGGGCCGGCCGTCGCGGCCGCTGGTGTCCAGATCGTCCAGCCACAGCCGCTGGAGCATGTGCCAGTCCTGCGGGTGTTCGGCGATGCCCTGCGCGAAGGCGTCGGCGACCGCCTGCGTCATGACGGCCGTCTTCTCCTGCCGGGTGCCCTTCGCGGGCACCTCCACCGGGGAGTGGATCCGGCCGTACATCTTCGGCGCCTCCCCGTAGTACAGGGTCGCCGGGAGCAGGACGGCGCCCGTCTGCTGGGCGAGCAGCGCCGGGCCGGCCGGCATGCGGGCCGTGGAGCCGAAGAAGTCCACTTCCATCCCGGAGGCCGACAGGTCCCGGTCCGCGACCAGGCAGACGAGCCCGCCGGAGCGAAGCCGCCGCGCGAGCGTGCCGAAGGCGGCGCCGCCGTTGTGCGGGAGCACCTCCATGCCCAGGCTCTCGCGGTAGGCGACGAAGCGGTCGTAGAGGGTCTCCGGCTTGAGCCGCTCGGCGACGGTGGTGAAGGGGACTCCGATGTGGGTGACGGCCCAGGCGCCGGCGAGGTCCCAGTTGGCCAGGTGCGGGAGGGCCACCACCACTCCGCGCCCGGAGGCCAGGGCCTCGCGCAGGATGTGGTCGTCCTTCATCTCCACGTCGGAGCTGAATCGTTCCTTGGCCATGGTCGGCAGGCGGAAGGACTCCATCCAGTACCGCATGTAGGAGCGCATGCCCGCGTGCGACAGCTCGCGCAGCCGCTCGGGCGTGGCGTCCGGCACCACCCGGGCCAGGTTCGACTCCAGGCGCAGCACGCTCTTGCCGCGCCGCTTCCAGACGAAGTCCGCGATCCGCCGGCCGAGGGCTCCGGCGGCCGGCTCGGGCAGCTTCTTGACTCCGGCCCAGCCGAGCCCGTAGAGCCCGTCGACCAGCTTGTCCTGTGCCTTGCCCATCAGGGCGTACCGCCTTCGGAGGGGGTTCCCGCGGCGGCGGCCGCGTCGGCCTCCGCCGATTCGCGCCGTACGGTCACCACGCGCTGGATCAGGGTCACGAGCGAGCCCACCGCGACCACCCAGAGCGCGATCGGCAGCAGCAGGCCGATCCACGAGGGGGCGCCGAAGGTCTCCAGCCCGGACAGACCGGCCGCGACCAGCGTGATCACCAGGCGTTCGGCGCGTTCGATGAGCCCGTTGACGGCCACCGGCAGCCCGATGGATTCGCCGCGGGCCTTGGTGTACGAGACCACCTGGCCGCTGGCCAGGCAGAAGATGGCGACGGCGCAGAGCGCGTTGTTGTTCCCGGAACCCGCGTACCAGAGGGCGAGTCCGCCGAAGATCGCCGCGTCCGCCACCCGGTCGAGGGTGGAGTCGAGGAACGCGCCCCACCGGCTGGAGACGCCGGCCTGGCGGGCCATGTTCCCGTCCACCAGGTCGGAGAAGACGAAGAGCGTGATGGTGATCGTGCCCCAGAAGAACTCGCCCATGGGGTAGAAGACCAGGGCTCCGGCCACCACTCCGGCCGTGCCGATGAGGGTGACCGCGTCGGGACTCACTCCCATCCGGAGCAGAAAAGCGGCGAATGGCGTGAGAACACGCGTGAAGAATGCACGCGCGTACTTGTTCAGCATGGCCTTCCCGGAGGGTCGCTGGGCCGCACGGCCACCACGGCCACCGGCTGGCCCATCGTAGCCAGGGCCCCGGGCCGCCGGCGCCGCGCACCCACCGGTTCACACGACGCGGGCGGTTCTCGGGCCGTTCGCCACGTTCCGGACGGCCCGCCCGGACCTGTTTCCGGGCCTGTTTCCGGGCACGTTTCCGGACACCTTCGCCCGGGCGCCGCCCCGGCACGTTCCCGGGCGCCGCCCCCGGAGGCCTCCCCCGCGCCTCCCCCGCGCGCCTCCCCCGCGCCTCCTCCGCGCGCCTCCCCCGCGCCTCCTCCGCGCGCCTCCCCCGCGCCTCGCCGCGCGCCTCCCGCGCGCCTCGCCCCGCACCTCCCGCGGCGCCTCCGGTACGACGTATGGACGCCATGTGACGGCAGTGCAAAGCTCGAAGGGGGTCTTTTCCCCTCCATCCCCTCCAATCGGGAGGCACGAGCATCGTGGGAGCCGCATCGCACCAATCCGGAGCCGCCGGCAGAGCACCGACGGCCGACCACCCCGCGTCCGTACGGAACGTCGTGCTGGTCGGCCACAGCGGATCCGGCAAGACCACCCTGGTCGAGGCCCTGGCCCTGACCGCCGGCGCCGTGAACCGGGCCGGGCGCGTCGAGGACGGCGCCACCGTCTCCGACTACGACGAGATCGAGCACCGCCGCCGGCGCTCCATCCAGCTCTCCCTGGTCCCCGTGGAGTGGGCCGGAATCAAGATCAACATCCTGGACACCCCCGGTTACGCCGACTTCGTCGGTGAGCTGCGGGCCGGGCTGCGCGCAGCCGACGCCGCCCTGTTCGTGATCTCGGCCGCCGAGGACGGCGACGGACTCTCCGGAGCCACCCGGATGGTCTGGGACGAATGCGCCGCCGTCGGCATGCCCCGCGCCATCGTCGTGACCCACCTGGAAGCCGCCCGCGCCGACTACACGCAGATGACCACGGTGTGCGGCGACGCCTTCGGGGCGGACGACCCCGACGCCGTGCGCCCGCTCTACCTGCCCCTGCACGGCCCCACCGCCCCCGACGGCCACGCCCCGGTGGCCGGACTGCTCGGGCTGCTCTCCCGGCGCGTCTACGACTACACCTCCGGCGACCGCGTCGAACGCGACCCGGACCCCGGCGAACTCGCCCTCATCACCGACGCCCGCGCCCGGCTGATCGAGGGGATCATCGCCGAGAGTGAGGACGAGACCCTCATGGACCGCTACCTCGGCGGCGAGGACATCGACCTCAAGACCCTGGTCGACGACCTGGAGCGGGCCGTCGCCCGCGGCACCTTCCACCCCGTCCTGATGGCCGCCCCCGCCGCCGACGGCGCCCGCAAGGGCCTGGGCACCGTAGAACTCCTCGAACTGATCACCGGCGGCTTCCCCACCCCCCTGGAGCGCGCGCCCGTCGGCGTCACCACCCCCGACGGCGCGGCCCGCCCCGCGGTCACCTGCGATCCCGGCGGACCGCTCGTCGCCGAGGTGGTGAAGACCTCCTCCGACCCCTACGTCGGCCGTGTCTCGCTCGTCCGCGTGTTCTCCGGCACCCTGCGCCCCGACGAGACGGTCCACGTCAGCGGCCACGCCAGCGGCCACGGACCGACCGACCGCGGACCCGAGGGCCCCGATCTTCACGAGGCGGACGAGCGCGTCGGCGCCCTGACCTCCCCCTTCGGCAAACAGCAGCGTCCCCTCACCCGCTGCGTCGCCGGCGATCTGGCCTGCGTGGCCAAACTCACCCGCGCCGAGACCGGCGACACCCTCTCGGCCAAGGACGACCCCCTCCTGATGGAGCCCTGGTCGATGCCCGACCCGCTGCTCCCCCTCGCCATCGAGGCCCACAGCAAGGCCGACGAGGACAAGCTCTCCCAGGGCCTGGCCCGGCTGGTCGCCGAGGACCCGACCATGCGGCTCGAACAGAACCCGCACACCCGCCAGCTCGTCCTGTGGTGCATAGGCGAGGCCCATCAGGACCTCGCGCTCGAACGGCTGCGCACCCGCTACGGGGTCCAGGTGGACCCGGTCCCGCACAAGGTCAGCCTCCGCGAGACCTTCGGCGGCAAGGCCGGCGGCCGGGGGCGGCACGTGAAACAGTCCGGCGGGCACGGCCAGTTCGCCATCTGCGAGATCGAGGTCGAGCCGCTGCCGCCGGGCAGCGGCATCGAGTTCGTCGACAAGGTCGTCGGCGGAGCGGTGCCGCGCCAGTTCATCCCCTCCGTGGAGAAGGGCGTCCGGGCGCAGGCCGCCCGGGGGCTCTCGGCCGGCTACCCGCTGGTCGACGTACGCATCACCCTGCTCGACGGCAAGGCCCACTCAGTGGACTCCTCCGACGCCGCCTTCCAGACCGCCGGCGCCCTCGCCCTGCGCGAAGCCGCCTCCGGAGCCTCCGTCCGGCTCCTCGAACCGGTCGCCGAGCTCGCCGTTCTCGTTCCCGACGAGTACGTCGGCCCCGTCATGAGCGACCTCGCCGGCCGCCGGGGCCGCGTCGTGGGCACCGACGCGGCGGGCACCGGCCGCACCCGGGTCCTCGCCGAGATCCCCGAGGTCGAGATCGGCCGGTACGCCGTCGAGCTGCGCTCCGTATCGCACGGCACGGGGCTGTTCAGCCGTACGTACGCACGGCACGAGCCGATGCCACCACAGATAGCGGACAAGCTGCGCGAACAGTCAGAGAAGGGAAGCCAACTGACATAGCGTCACTTCAGTCGCCCACCCAACCCGCTTGCGGTGGGCGGCATTTACCTGTCCCATCACCATGGGGAGGAATCGGCCGATAGGCTCGTCCGCGCGTGAGGCGGGCAGACCGGACGGGTAGACCAAGCAGGTGGACCGGGCGGGCGGCAGCGCGGGCAGGCCCGCACACGAGGTACACGAGTACGACGCACAGCGATGGGGGCAGCGGTGGCGGACGACGGATTCGACTTCAGGCCCGGGGCACAGATCCCACTTCAGGGCGGCAGCGGCCAGACCGCCGCGACCAACGCCCTCGCTTCCGCCGCCTACCGGGACGGCGGGCGCGACACCAAGCTGGAAGAGATACTCAAGGCAAACAACGAGTACCACGAGTCCGTCGTCAAACCCGCCAAGGTGTCCCTGCTCGCCCCCAACCTCGGCGAGGCCTTCTGCCGCGCCGTCGAGGCACGCACCATCCCGCCCACCCGCAAGCCCCTGATCCAGTCCTTCGGCGCCGACCCGCAGACCGTCGTGGAGCACTGCCTGGCCGCCTCCCGCATCCGCAAGGAGCGCGACCGCAAGCTCCGCCTGATCATGCTCGTCTGCGGGGTCGTGTTCCTCCCCGGCCTGCTGCTGTGGCTCGGCCTGTTCTGGGCCCGCAAGGCCCTGGCGGGCTCCAAGGCCAAACGGGCCTCCTGGATGGGCACGGCGCTCCTCGTCGGCGTCGGCCTGGTGGTCGCCGTGCTCATGTTCCGGCTCCCGGTGACCGGCTTCCTGGGCCTTTACGTCCGCGCCATGGTCATCGCCCCGGTCGTCGGCTGGTTCCTCGCCCGCCGGCTCTGCGAGGCCACCGCGGAAGACCTGCGCTCCCGCTGGGACGGGCTCCTCGCGGGCGGCGGCGGGGTCGCCGCCAAGATCCCCGAGGCCGTCCCCGGCAACCCCGACGAGAAGGCCCGCGAGGACCTGCGCCACTCCCTGGCCAAGCTGACCGCCGAGGACCGCAGCAACGCCGTCTTCTACGCCGGTCCCAAGGGCATCCTCGGCATGGGCACCCGCTGGGGCAGCTGGCAGATGGCCGAGGAGCTGGCCCCCAAGAACGAGGGCCACGAGATCCACCCGTTCCGCAGCTGGGACGTCATACGCGCGGTCGACGCCCAGCTGCGCAAGCTGGAGCGCGGCCCCCTGCACACCGGAGGCCTCCCGCCCGCGTCGATCCAGCACTGGATCGTCACCCCGGTCGGCGAAGGCGCCAAGGAAGTGACCCGTCCCAGCGGAGCGGACGTGGACACCTTCCTGGTCAAGCCGCACGAGATCACCCGGATCTGCAACGAGCAGCAGTTCAGCGCCGGCAACCGGCACTACCTCGGCATCCAGTACCCGCTCTGGGACGGCCAGCTCGTGATCACCATGCTGGTCACGGTCACGGTCCTCTACAAGACCCTGCGCGTGGAGGTCACCGGGCACGCACTCGGCCCGGTACACGGCCTGTTCACCACCAAATCGGCGGCGCCGGTGGACGAGGTCGCCAAATCCGTACGCTTCTGGGAAACCGTGGAACTCAAGCGGCCCGTGGTCGACACGAGCGAGGTCGTACGTCTCGCCGTGCGGGCGCCCTTCACCTGGTACCCGCCGCTCCTGGACTTCCTGGGCGGCAAGCTCGTCCTCCCGGAGCCCTTCGGCGTCCGCCACGTCTGGGCCGGCCAGCCGTGGCGCCACCGCTTCATGGCGGACGACGCGATGCGCGCCGCGACCCCGGTCCTGCGGGCGGTGCACACCGCCGCGATGCGGGTCCTGGAGGAGAACGGGGTCGACACCGAACGCTTCACCAACCGCTCGATGATCGTCAGCGGCCTGGTCCAGGACGCCGCACCGCGCAAGGCGGACGTCTACGACGCGTGAACCCGCGCGGCACGACCCGGCCGTCCCTAGTCGGAGGGCCAGGCGTCGGCGAGCATCTGCCGGGTGTCCGCGAGGAGTTGGGGCAGGACCTTGGTGTGGCCCACGACCGGCATGAAGTTCGTGTCCCCGCCCCAGCGGGGCACGATGTGCTGGTGCAGGTGCGCGGCGATGCCGGCGCCGGCGGCCTGGCCCTGGTTCATGCCGATGTTGAACCCGTGCGCACCGGAGGCCTTGCGCAGCGCGACCATCGCCCGCTTCGTGAGGTCGGCCAGTTCGAGGGTCTCCGCGGCGTCCAGGTCCGTGTAATCGGCGACGTGCCGGTACGGCACGACCATCAGGTGGCCGCCGTTGTACGGGTAGAGGTTCAGCACGGCGTAGACGTGCCTGCCCCGGGCCACGACCAGCCCGTCCTGGTCTGACATCTCCGGAATCCCGCAGAAGGGACAGCCGTCCCCGGCCTCCGGCCCGGTCGGCTTGTTCTCCCCCTGGATGTAGGCCATCCGGTGGGGCGTCCACAGACGCTGGAACGCGTCCTGCGTGCCCACACCGATCTGCTGCTCCGGCTCAATCGTCATGGGATGCAGCATATGACCTTGGCCCGGAGCGGCGTGTCGCCGGGGCGAACACCGGTGTGCGGGAAGCGATGCTGAGCCCATGAACGATGCACCCGAGACCGGTGACCAGGCCTGGGAGCGCCGGACCGAGCTGCCGCTGTTCTACGCCTCCCTGCTCTTCCTGGCCGCCTACGCGGTCTCCGTACTGGCCTACCGGGCCCACCCCCTGTGGCGGGACATCGGCCTCGGCGTGGTCGCACTGATGTGGGCCTGCTTCATCGTGGACTACGCGGCCCGGCTGATCCTGAGCGGCATGCGCCCGCTGCGCTTCGTCCGCGTGCACTGGCTGGACACCCTGATCGTGCTGCTGCCGATGCTGCGGCCCCTGCGCATGGTCAAGGTCCACAACGCGATCCAGGCCCGGCGGAAGCGCCCGCGCCAGGGGCTGTACGCGCGGGTGATGTCGTACGCCGGCCTGTCGGCGGGGCTGCTCGGGTTCGCGGGCGCGCTCGGCGTCTACCACTTCGAGCGCCGGGCCCCGGGGGCCACGATCCACACCTTCGGGGACGCGGTGTGGTGGGTGTGCGAGACGCTGACCACGGTGGGCTACGGGGACATGGCCCCGGTCACCCCGATCGGCCGCATCATCGCAGTGTTCCTGATGGCGGGCGGCCTGGCCCTGCTGGGCGCGGTGACGGGCTCCTTCTCCTCCTGGATGCTCCACGTGTTCCGGCGGGGAGACGAGGAGGAGCCCCCGGGGACCTGAGGTCCCCGGGGGCTCCGGGCCGTCGAGCGGCGGTCACGACCGCCGCGGACGTCACACCTGGACGCGGCGCTCCACGACGTCCACGAGCTTGGCCAGCGCCTGGTCGCGCGGGACGCCGTTCTCCTGCGAACCGTCGCGGTAGCGGAAGGAGACGGTGCCCGCGGCCATGTCCTCGTCACCGACGATGATCATGAAGGGGACCTTCAGCTTCTGCTGGTTGCGGATCTTCTTCTGCATGCGGTCGGAGGAGGCGTCCACCTCGACGCGCAGACCCTTCTTCTTCGCCTCGGCGGCGAACTCCTGCAGGTACTCGATGTGGGAGTCGCCGATCGGGATGCCGACCGCCTGGACGGGGGCGAGCCACGGCGGCATGACGCCCGCGTAGTGCTCCAGCAGCACGGCGAAGAACCGCTCGATGGAACCGAACAGCGCACGGTGGATCATGACCGGCCGCTGCTTGGTGCCGTCGGGGCCGGTGTACTCGAGGTTGAAGCGCTCCGGCAGGTTGAAGTCGAGCTGCACGGTCGACATCTGCCAGGTCCGGCCGATCGCGTCACGGCACTGGACCGAGATCTTCGGGCCGTAGAACGCGGCGCCGCCCGGGTCGGGGACCAGGGGCAGGCCCTGCTTCTCGGCGACCTGCTGGAGGGTGGCGGTGGCCTCCTCCCAGATCTCGTCCGAGCCGACGAACTTCTCCGGGTCCTTGGTGGACAGCTCCAGGTAGAAGTCGGTCAGACCGTAGTCGCGGAGCAGGTTCAGCACGAAGGTCAGCGTGCGGTCGAGCTCCTCCGCCATCTGCTCCTTGGTGCAGTAGATGTGCGCGTCGTCCTGGGTGAAACCGCGCGAGCGGGTCAGGCCGTGCACGACGCCCGACTTCTCGTACCGGTACACGGTGCCGAACTCGAAGAGGCGCAGCGGCAGTTCGCGGTAGGAGCGGCCGCGCGCGTCGAAGATCAGGTTGTGCATCGGGCAGTTCATGGGCTTGAGGTAGTAGTCGGTACCACCGTCGAGCTGCATGGGGGGGTACATGCCCTCCGCGTACCAGTCCAGGTGGCCGCTCTTCTCGAAGAGGGTGCCCTTGGTGGCGTGCGGGGTGTAGACGAACTCGTAGCCCTCTTCCTCGTGCCGCTTGCGCGAGTAGTCCTCCATGGTGCGGCGGATGACGCCGCCACGGGGGTGGAAGACGGCCAGGCCGGAGCCGATCTCGTCCTGTACGGAGAACAGGTCGAGCTCGGTGCCGAGCTTGCGGTGGTCGCGCTTCTCGGCCTCCACGAGGAAGTCGAGGTGGGCCTTCAGCTCCTCCTTCGACGGCCACGCGGTGCCGTAGATGCGCTGGAGCATCGGGTTCTTCTCGCTGCCGCGCCAGTAGGCGGCGGCGTTGCGCATCAGCTTGAACGCCGGGATGTTGCGGGTGGTCGGCAGGTGGGGGCCCCGGCAGAGGTCCTTCCAGCACAGGTCGCCGGTCTTGGCGTCGAAGTTGTCGTAGATGGTCAGCTCGCCGCCGCCCACCTCGACGTTCGCGCCGTCGTCGGTCGAGGCCGAACCCTTGATGCCGATGAGCTCCAGCTTGTAGGGCTCGTTCGCGAGTTCCTCGCGGGCCGCCTCGTCGGTGACGACGCGGCGGGCGAAGCGCTGGCCGCGCTTCTGGATCTCCTGCATCTTCTTCTCGATGGCCTTGAGGTCATCGGGGGTGAAGGGCCTCGCGACATCGAAGTCGTAGTAGAAGCCGTCCCGGACCGGCGGGCCGATGCCCAGCTTGGCTTCGGGGAACAGTTCCTGCACGGCCTGCGCCATGACGTGCGCGGTGGAGTGGCGCAGGATGTCGAGGCCGTCGGGAGAGGAGATCTCCACGGGCTCGACGGTCTCGCCGTCCTTCACCTCGTACGCGAGGTCCTTCAGCTCGCCCGCGATGCGCGCGGCGACGATGGTGCGCTCGCCGGCGAAGAGCTCTGCCGCCGTAGTGCCCGTGGCCACCACGCGCTCGTCCCGCTCGGAATCGCGTTGGATGAACACACGGACGTCTGACACCGGTCTCTCCTGACTCAGGGGGTGCGCGAGCGAACACTGCGCGCCTGAATCGTACCGAGCGGATGGGCTGAGCCGCTAAACGGTGAGGGCGCCCCCCACGCGGAGCACTCGCCGGCTGCCCTGCGGGGCTGTCCCCTACCCGCCCTTCGCCCGTTCCCTGGGGCTCCGCCCCAGACCCCGCGCCTCAAACGCCGGCGAGGCTGGATTTGCCGCTGCGCGGCACATTTCAGCCCGTCCGGCGTTTGAGGACCGGGTCCGGGCGGAGCCCGGAAAACGGTGGAAGGGCGGGTAGGGGACAGCCCCGCAGGGCAGCCGGGGCGCGCACCGACGCGTCAGTCGTCCGACGGCAGTACGTCCGCCGCGTCGAGGGACTCGTCCAGGGACTTCATCAGCCGGTCCCGCTCGACCTCGTCCAGCGGGACCGGACGGACGTCCGCGGCGTCCGTCAGCCGGCGGAAGCCGCCCCGGCGCTGCAGGCGCCCGCTGACCCGGATCGGCAGTCCGACCAGGTGCGCGTGGCCCGCCACCCGGTAGGACTCCTCGTCGAGCACGACCCGGACGTACGGGATCTCCGCCCCGGCGAGGACCCGCAGCCGGACCGTGCCCCCGCCTCCGGGGGCCGAGCGCCGCATCCGGACCACCGCGCCGGCCACCCGGACCGGGACCGCCGGCTCGTCCCGCGTGTAGCGCGCGGCCGCCTCCCGGAGCACCGGCAGGTCGCCGGGCGAGAACTCCACCGGCTCCGGCCGGGCCGCGCACCCCGCCGGGACCCCGGCCGCCGGGGCCCAGGCGAGGGCCACCCGGGCCCCCTCCGAGCCGTGGACCAGCGAGATCAGCGCCTCGGCGAGCTCCCGGCTGACCCCGGCCTCGACCGCCGCGTCGAAGGCTTCCATGCCGCCGGTGGCCCGCTGGTAGTCCACCGCCTCGCGGGCGGCGTGCAGCGCGTGGTGCAGCCGGGTCACGGTGCCCCGGCCTCCGTCGACGGGGACGTAGGCCGTCAGCTTCCGGCCGCCCGGGGCCGGCCCGACCAGGACCCCGTCCAGCGCCCGCTCCGCCTGGCCGCGGTGGCGGGCTCCGTAGTACCCGGCCCGTGCCCGGTCGGCCAGCGCCCCGGCGAGGAGCAGCTGGCGGGCGGCCGAGCGGAGCTGTTCCTGGACCGTCCAGTCGGCCTCGCCCTGGAGTCCGTACGCCCCTCGCGGGATCTCGCGCTCCCAGCGGATCTCGTCGCTCGGCACGCTGAGCCCGTACAGCACCTCGCGCGCGGAGGGCAGCGCGCTGCGCGAGAGCGCGGTGAGCGCCTCTTCGAGCAGGTCGACGCAGTCGGGGAAGGCCCGGCTCTCGGGGACGAGGAGGCTGGTGCCGCCGCTGCCCGTGGCGTACGGGGCGGGCGGCGTCCAGCGGCCGTACCGTCCGGCGGCGCCGCCCCGTCGCAGCCAGCCGTGCCGGTGCAGCAGGGCGCCGAGCACGAGCGGATCGACCTGCGCGGGATCGGGGGTTCCCGCGGCGAACTCCGGTGAGGAGAGCGGCTCCAGGTGCGGTGACTGCCAGTTCATCAAGGTGTCCCTCCCGACCCGACCCGGGTCATGATCTCGCAGAGCGCCCGGTCGTCGAAGATCCGCGTGGTCGGGATCCGTACGGTGGTCCGGCGCCGGCCGGTCACGGGGTGTCCGGCGAGATTGGTCCAGTAGCAGCAGTGCCGCAGGTCGAGCCGGTCGTGTCCGGCGCTCAGCCATTGGTCGCGTTCCCGCGGGACGAGCATGACGACGAGGATCTTGTGCACGGCGACCGGACTGCGGGCCAGCTTCACCAGGTGCTCGTTGTCGAGGGTGAAGCCGAAGGTGGGCCCGGCCGGTCTGGGCGGTATCTGGTAGGTCGCCTTGAGCTGGACCTTGATGGTCACCTCGTCGTCGATGACGTGCTCGGGGGCGCCGTGGCTGACGTGCCAGTCGATGCCGTTGTCGGGAAAGGGCTGGGACAGCGAGCAGCCCGCCGCGGCAACGACGGCGTGCAGGTATCCCACCTGGAGGGTTTCCATGCAGGCGGTGGTGGCGAGCGTGCCGCGCAGCGGTCCGCTCCGCGGGTCGGTCCGCGGATCGATCTGCCCCGCGAGCACCCCGCCCGGTTCGGGCTGCGCGAGCGCCATGGCCGGCTCCCCATGCCTTCCGGGCTGTCCCCGTCGAAGCGGCCGTGCGCGGGCCGCGTCAGGTGCGTGTCAGGGTGTCGGGGTTGACGACCGGTCATGTGTGCGGTCCCCCAGTTGAGTTGTCTCCGCAGTCGGCGTCCCGCAAACGGCGTACGGGGCAAAGAGCCCGGGTATCACCGTTTCGGGCAAGGGTGGCGGGCCTGGGGCGCGGTGCCCGGGTGGGGCCATCTGCCGACGGGTGACGAGGAGTTCGCCATGACACGCTGGTACGAGGGCCCGCTGGCCGCATTCGACACGGAGACGACCGGGGTGGACGTGGAGCGGGACCGCATCGTGTCCGCCGCGCTCATCGTTCAGGAGTGCGCGGGCGGCCGGATCCGCTCGACGCGATGGCTGGTCAATCCCGGCATCCCGGTACCCCCGGGAGCCACGGAAGTGCACGGTCTGACCGATGACCACCTCCAGCGCAACGGCCGGTGGCCCGCGCCGGTGGTGGAGGAGATAGCCCGCGCGCTCGGGGAGCAGCAGGTGGCGGGGCGGCCGGTGGTGGTGATGAACGCGCCGTTCGATCTGACGTTGCTGGACCGGGAGTTGCGCCGCCACCGGGCGTCCTCGCTGGCCCGGTACCTGGACAACCGGCCGCTGACGGTGCTGGATCCGCGGGTGCTCGACAAGCATCTGGACCGCTACCGCAAGGGTCGCCGGACGCTCACGGACCTGTGCGCGCACTACGGGATAGAGCTGGAGGGTGCCCATGACGCGGGTGCGGACGCGCTGGCGTCCCTGGAGCTGGTACGGGCCGTGGGGCGCAGGTTCGCGGGCCGGCTGGAGCGGCTGACACCGGCGGAGCTGCACACGCTCCAACAGGTGTGGCACGCGGCGCAGGCGCGGGGGCTCCAGGCGTGGTTCGCGCGGCAGGGCACACCGGAGTCGGTGGATCCGAACTGGCCGCTGCGGCCGGAGCTGCCCGCGGCGGCGTGAGGGGCCGTACGGCAAGAGTTCGTACGGCAAGAGTTCGTACGGCAAGGGCGAAGGGCCCGTGCGGCAAGGGCCCGTACATGCGGAAGGCCGGTCCGTCATCAGACGGACCGGCCTGTCCCGGTGGGCGATACTGGGATCGAACCAGTGACCCCTTCGGTGTGAACGAAGTGCTCTCCCGCTGAGCTAATCGCCCGGGAACGGTGTGAACAATACAGAAGCCCCGGGGCTGGTTCAAACCGCTTCCGGCCGGGCCGCCAGATGTGCGGCGAGCCCGCGCCGTCCGGACCGCATCATCAGCGTGTGGTTGAGCCGGAACACGGGCCGCCCGGGGAACGCGAGCAGGCGCATCAGGGGGCGGCGCACCTCGACCTCCTGCTCGTACAGCGCCCGCGTGCCGCCGGCCCGCGCCCGTACGGTCCACCGTGCCCAGCCCTCCAGATCGCCGAGCAGCGCGACCTCCAGGACGCCGCGCACGGGGTCCCGCAGGAGTTCGGCCGCGCCCACGCGCAGGGTGTACGGGAGGACGGAGCGGATGGTGGCGGTGCCGCCGTTCCCGTCGGCGGCGGGGGCGACGGCGCGGATCTGGGGCCACCACAGGGGGTAGGACTCGGGAGTTTCCAGGGCGGCGTACACGCGGGCGGGCGCGGCGTCGAGGTCCCACACGCTGCGGAAGCGGTAACGGGTCCACCGGCCACCGGGGTTGGCGGGGGCGGCCCGGTCGCCGCCGGACGTGCCGCCATGGCTGCTTCGGTCCATGTCTCCCAGTCTCGCGCGCGGCGGGCGCGCGCACCGGGTACTCAGCCGGAACTCATCCGGAGATGAGTACGCGCACCCATGTCCTGACGGGGTGACGGGCGCCACACTCCGAACCATGGAAAACCCCCTGCCACCGGCCGAGGAGCTCGTGCTCATCGACCGCGAACTGATCCAACTCGACGCCCGGCGCCACTTCCTGCTGACTCGCCGCGCCTGGCTGCTGGGCGCCCGGGCTCCCCACGCGTGGGGAGCGACGGCCCGGCCGGCCGCGCCCGCGCAGGGCCCGGAAGCCTCGGGTCCCGGTGCGCAGAACGTGCTGCTGGTCCTGGGCGCGGTGCTGCTGGCGGTCGCGGCCCTGGCGTTCACGCTGGTCAGCTGGGGCTCCCTGGGGATCGCCGGACGCAGTGCGGTGCTCGGCGTGGTGACGGCGGCGGCGCTGGGCGCCCCGGTGGCGCTACTGCGCCGGGGGCTGCGCTCGACCGCCGAGGCGGTGGCCGCGGTCGGTCTGCTGCTGACGGTGCTCGACGCGTACGCGCTGTACGCCGTCGGCATGCCGGAGGTGGACGGCCTGGCGTACGCGGCGGGCGCGGCCGCGGTGCTGGCGGCGGTGTGGGCGGGGTACGGGCGCTGCCTGCCCGCGCTGCGGATCCCGGTTCCGGCGGCGCTGCTGACGGCGCAGCTCCCGCTGCCGCTGGCGGCGCTGGCCGCCGGGGCGGACGGGCTGGACATGGCCTGGGCCCTGCTGGGTACCGCGGCGCTGGACGCCGGGCTCGCGCTGCTGCGGCCAGGTCGCCGGGCCCGCTGGGCGGGGGCGGCCGGCTCGGTGACGGGCGGGGCCGCGCTGCTGACGGCCCTGGCGCAGTCCCTGGACGCCGAGTCGACGGGCTCGGCCCTGGCTCCCTCGGTGCGGCTGGCGGCGGTGGCCGTGCTCGCGCTGGCGGTGGCGTGGCGCGCCCCGGTCCTGCGGGCCGCCTTCGCGGCGGCCGGCGCCTTCGCGGCGGTGGCGGCGGTGGGCGGGCCGTTCCGGCCGGAGCTGAGCCCGTCCTGGGCGGCGGTCGTGTACCTCGCGGTGGCCCTGCCCCTGCTGGGCGCCCTACGCGTCCCCGCGCTCCCGGAGCCGGTCCGGCGCGGCCTCGCCCTGGCCGGTGCGGGGGTCGCCGTCGTGCAGGCGGCGCTCGCCGCGGCGTGGGTGGCGACGGTGCTGCTGGGGCGGCTGCGGGTGCTGGAGGAGGTCTGGTCGGTGACCACGCCCGCCGCGACCGCCGCCGGGGCGGCCGTCGATGGCTCGGGGCTCGCTCCGCTGGTGGTCCTGCTGCTGACGGCCGGGGCCGCGTGGTGGCTGGTCCGGGTGCTCCCGGGACGCCCGGAGCCGGGGGTGGCCGCGGTGGTCCTGGGCTGGGCGGCGCTGTTCACGGCCCCCGTGGTGCTCGAGGCGGCCCCGGGCGCGGTCTTCGCGGCCCAGCTCGCGGTGACGCTGGCGGCGGGGGCGCTCGCGCTGCGTTCCGCGGCGGTGCCGCTCGCCGGCGCCCCCGCGAAGGAGGCGCGGGCCGCCGCCGGCGGCCCGACCGGGACCGGGACCGCGCCCGTCGGTGAAGGCGGCCCCGCGGGCTCCGGCTCCCCGGCGGCCCCGGCGGTCACGGCGGCCCCGGCGGCCCCGGCGTTCGCGACGGTCGCCCTTCGCGGCCTCGCGGGGGTCGCCGCGGGCGCCTGCGCCCTGGCGGGGGCCCTGAGCGTGTCCGTGGCGGCCCTGGACGGCCGGCTGGCCACCTTCGCGGTGTTCGGCCTGCTGGGGGCGGCGTGCGCGGCGGGAGCGTCGTACCGGCCCGCCCCGGTGCGGGCCCGCGCGGGCGCGGCGGCCCTCGCCGTCGGGTACGCGGCGCTGCTCGCGGTGGCGCTGGGCGCGCTGCTGGAGCGGCCGGTGGCCTGGTGGGCGCCGGCGGTGCTGGTGGCCCCGGCGGCCGTGGCGGCGCTCGGGCCGCGGCTCGGCCCCGTACGGGTCCCGGCGGAGGTCGCGGCGGCCGCGGCGGGTCTCCTCGCCCTGGCGCTGGCCACCGGGGACGCTCCGGTGCTCGCGCTGGTCCTGGCCCTGGCCGGGGTGGTGTGCGCGGCGGCGGCGGTGCGGCCCGAGCGCCGGTCGGCGGCGGGCTGGCCGGCTGGAGCGCTGTTCCTGGCGGCGACCTGGGTACGGCTCGCGGCTTCGGAGGTGACGGTGCCCGAGGCGTACACCCTGCCGGTGACGGCGGCGGCGCTGGCCGTGGGCTTCCTGCGGCGGCGCCGCGATCCGCTGACCGGGTCCTGGACCGCGTACGGGCCGGGGCTGGCGGCGACCCTGCTGCCGAGCACCCTCGCGGTGTGGGGCGATCCGCACTGGCTGCGGCCGCTGCTGCTGGGGACGGCCGCGTTCGGGGTGACCCTGGTCGGTGCCCGCGGCCGGCTCCGGGCGCCGCTGCTGCTGGGCGGGGCGACGCTGGCGGCGGTGGCGCTGCACGAGCTGACCCCGTACGTCGTCCAGGTCGTGGACGCGCTGCCGCGCTGGCTGCCGCCGGCCCTGGCGGGGGTACTGCTGCTGGTGGTGGGGGCCACCTACGAGAAGCGGCTGCGCGACGCCCGCCGGCTGCGGGAGGCGATCGGGCGGCTGAAGTAGCCCGCCTTCCGACCCCGCCTTCCGACCCCGGCGTCCGGCACCGGCGTCCGACCCTGGCGAACGCACCCCGGCGCCAGGGCCGGACGGGTGCCGGCCGTGGGCCGTACGAGGGAAAACGCCAGAGGCCCGGAGACTGTGAAAAGTCTCCGGGCCTCTGGTCCGGGTGGGCGATACTGGGTTCGAACCAGTGACCCCTTCGGTGTGAACGAAGTGCTCTCCCACTGAGCTAATCGCCCGGACGCACCGCAAACATTACCGCATGTCAGCGGTGCTCTCCGCCATGGGCGGCCGTGCTCACTGGTCCTTGAGGTTCCAGGGCAGGACGACCCCGTACTTCCACAGGTAGAAGCCGATCAGGACGCCCGCGATCGCGAGCCCGACGCTGGTCAGGATGATGTTGCGGCGGCGGACCTTCGGGTCCAGGGCCTTCTGCGCGGCTTCGCTGACCTTGCGCTTGGTCCAGCGCAGCGCGAAGTGGGCCCAGGCGAATTCGGTGGCCCAGATCGCGAGGCCCGCGAAGATCGCCACCCAGCCCGGGCCGGGCAGCACCAGCATGGCGACGCCGGCGCCGACGACGGCGAGGCCGACGACGAAGACGCCGACCTGCCAGCTCAGGTGCAGGCTCCGGCGGGCCTTGATGAAGTCCGGCGCTTTGGAGACGTGCCCGCCCTTCGGCTCCTCCTCGGCGGCGCTGGAGTCGATGCCGGACTCGCTGCCGGACTCGTCACCGGACTCGTTGGCGGACTCGTTGGTCTCGCGGTCACTCCCCGTGTTCATGGAGTCGAATCTACCGGAGGGTCCGAGCACACGTGAATGGTCGTTTGGATCCGCCGTTCGAGGGACCCAGAGGTCCGCAAAACGGTCAGAGGGGTTTACAACGGCACCGTAGGTGGCATGTCGATTTCGCCGACGTGCGAATCCCCGAGCGCACACTGAGCGAAAGGCCCTGGCGCTTATGAACACCACGGTCAGCTGCGAGCTGCACCTGCGCCTCGTTGTGTCGAGCGAGTCCTCACTGCCTGTTCCCGCGGGCCTGCGGTATGACACGGCCGATCCCTACGCCGTGCACGCCACCTTCCACACCGGCGCCGAGGAGACGGTCGAATGGGTATTCGCCCGCGACCTCCTCGCCGAGGGCCTTCACCGGCCCACCGGTACCGGCGACGTCCGTGTCTGGCCGTCCCGCAGTCACGGTCAGGGAGTCGTCTGCATCGCCCTGAGCTCACCGGAGGGAGAAGCGCTGCTCGAAGCACCCGCCCGAGCACTGGAGTCGTTCCTCAAGCGGACGGACGCCGCGGTTCCACCAGGAACCGAGCACCGGCACTTCGACCTCGACAAGGAGCTCTCCCACATCCTGGCCGAATCCTGAGCCAGGCCTACAGAGGGAACCCTCCCCCGGCTGAGCCCGGGGGCCGTACGACACCGTCCGACTCGGGGCGACGGTGTACGGCGGACAACCACATACGGAAGTGCCGGCGCTGTTCACGCGGAAGCCACCCGCGCGGACGGCGCCGGTGCGCTTGGCGGGCGACCCGCTAGAGTCGGCCAGCGGCGGCAGCGGACCGTCACCGCAGGCCCGGCCCTTCAGGGAGACCCCGTGCAGATCCCCCACGACACCCGTCGCGCGCTCGACGTCGTCGTCGCGCTGGTGAACACCTCGGCCGAGACGGAGCAGCCCGACGCACTGGCGGACGTGAACGCGCTGCGCGCCTTCGTCCACGAGTACGCGATCAGCGACGTCGGCGAGCTCAGCGCCCGCGACCTCGCCGGCGTGCGCACGGTGCGCGGCAAATTCGCCCAGGTCTTCGCGGCGCCGAACTCCCGCATCGCCTCCGTACTGATCAACGAGCTGGTCGCGACGGCCGGGACCACCCCGCAGCTGACCAACCACGACGGCTACGACTGGCACGTGCACTACTTCGCCCCGGGCGCCTCGGTGGGCGACCACCTGGCGGCCGACGGCGGCATGGCGCTGGCCTTCATCGTGGTCTCCGGCGAGCAGGAGCGGCTACGCCGCTGCGAGGCCCCGGACTGCCGGCGGGCCTTCGTCGACCTGTCCCGCAACCGCTCCCGGCGCTACTGCGACAGCCGTACCTGCGGGAACCGGCTGCACGTGGCGGCGTACCGGGCCCGGCGCAAATCGGAACTGGGGACGGAGCCCGGCTCAGAGCAGGAAGAGATCGTGCAGGGCGGCGAGCAGCAGCAGACCGCCGATCACGGCTAGGAAGATCATCAGGGGCGGCTGGGAGAGCGCGAAGAGGCAGCCTCTCGGCTCCTCGGCGACGGGGACGGTGGCCGGCACGGGAACGGCGGGCTCACCCGGTGATGTGTCGAGCATGTCGGGGCGATGATGGCCCAGCGGGCCCGCACGCGCCGCTCAACACGCCAGACGGACCCGCGAGTTCACCGGATCCCGTCAAATGCCGTGCTTCTTGAGGATCGCCTCGATGTCGGAGAAGTCCTCGGCGGGAGCGGCCGTCTGGGCCGGCCGCGGGCGGGCACCGTCACCCAGCGAGGGTGCGGAGGCGGCCGGGGCGACGGCCTCCTGGGCCGGGCGCCCCTTGGCCGCCTTCGGCCGCTTCTGCTTCCCCTCCCCCGCGCCCACCGCGCGCCGCTCTATCGCGCGGGTGGTCACGAAGAGCAGCCAGGCCAGCCCCAGCACGGCGAAGCCGGCCCATACGGTCGGCTTGAACACGATTCCGGTCGCCCACGCCACGACGCCCGTCATCACCAGGCCGACGGGCACCAGCGCGTACGCCGCGATCCGCGTGGCCGCGAGGAATCGCTTGCGGTAGGCGGTCAGCGCGGCGATGCCCAGGCCCGCCGCGGACACCGCGGAGCAAATGGTCTCGGCGAGCATGCGGGGCCTCCAGGGGCGGTTCGGTCGGTCGGACCCGGCCGGCGGGCCGGGCGTTCTGTCCCCATCCATCCTGCACCGGTGACCCTCGCCCTGGCCACGGCCGGAGCCCTCCGCGGGCGGATCTCCGGGACATCTCCGGGTCCGGTCTCCTCCCGAGGTCCCGGTCCGTGCTCGTGCCCGGGGGCACCGGGGGGCACCGGGGGGCACCCGGGGGCTGGGAGACTGTCCGTATGACCGATTCCGTGATCCTCGACGTCTGGTGCGAACTTCAGTGCCCGGACTGCCACAGCGCTCTGGGCGACGTGCGCGCCCTGCGGGCCCGCTACGGCGACCGGCTGGACATCCGGCTGCGCCACTTCCCGCTGGAGAAGCACAAGCACTCCTTCGCCGCGGCGCAGGCCGCCGAGGAGGCCGCCGAGCAGGGGCGGGCTTGGCCCTACGTGGAGGCCGTCCTCGCCCGCACCGCGGAACTCGGCAAGGCCGGCGAACCGGTGCTCGTCGAGGTCGCGCGCGAACTGGGCCTGGACGCCGAGGAGTTCGACACCGCCCTCATCGACGGCCGGCACATCCTGATCGTGGACGCCGACCAGGCCGAGGGCAAGGCGATCGGCGTGACCGGCACCCCCACGTACGTGATCGACGGAGTGCGCCTCGACGGCGGCAAGAGCCAGGACGGCCTGCGCGAGCGCATCGAGGAGATCGCCGACCGGCTCCTCGCCGAGACGCCCTAGATCAGGTCCTTGGCGTAGTTGAAGTCGGTCGTCCGGTAGCCGAGGGACTCGTAGAGGCGCAGGGCCGGGACGTTGTCGGTGAAGACGTGCAGTGCGAGCACCCGGTGGCCGGCCGCGAGGGCGGTCCGTTCCGCGAGGAGCATCAGCTCACGGCCGTGGCCCCGGCCGCGGTGCTCCTCGGCGACCGCGACGTCGTAGACGTACGAGTTCCCGCCGCTCGGCGCGACCCACACGGTGCCCACGGGGACGCCGGCCGCCTCCAGTACGGAGAAGCTGACGCCCGGGGTGGCCAGGCCCAGGGGCAGCATGGAGGCGTGGTCGTTCACGGACTTCGTGCGCGCGGCCCCGGCCGGCATGCCGCGGCTGACCCAGCTCTGCGCGTAGCCCTCCAGTGCCGCGGCGTGCCAGGTCTCGAACTCCGCCTCGGTCATCGGGCGGCCCGCCACCCCCTCGGACGGGGCGGGCGGCTCGGCCGGGAGGTCCTTGGCCATGTTGCGGCTGTACTCGGCGTATCCGAGGGCGGCGGCCAGCCGCAGGCCACCGGCCGAGCCGGCCGGGACCGAGACGCGGACCCGTCGGCAGCCCCAGCCCCGCAGCACCTCCTCGGCGGCGAGCGCGGCGACCGTGGCGCGGCCGCGCCGGCGGTCGGGCTCCTCGACGGCGAGTTCGCGGATCTCGGCGACCGTCGGCCCGAAGTGGGTGTCCGCGGCGAGCAGCAGGGCGCCGACGCGCCTGCTGTTGACGCGGATCTCGTACGGGCGCGAGCGCGCCCCGCCGGTGCTCTGCTGAAGCGGCCCGCTCGGCCGCAGGGTGGTGGTCATCAGTCGAGTTCTACCCGCCCCGCGGCCCGAAGCACAGCGGAATTGTCCGGTCCCGGTCAGGAGCGGGGGTCGGTGTCCTCGGCGGAACGGGCGTCGAAGATCCGCATGGCCTCGGCCGTGACGGGACCGGGGGCGGAGCCCAGCTCGCGCCCGTCGATCCGTACGACGGCCTGGACGTCGCGCAGGGAGGAGGTCAGGAAGACCTCTTCCGCCTGCTCCAGCGCTTCGAAGGGCAGGTCGGTCTCCTTGGCCCCGCACCATTCGGCGACGAGGGCCCGGGTGATGCCCCCGAGGCAGCCGGAGACCACCGGCGGGGTGTGCAGCTGTCCGTCGAGGACCACGAACACGTTGGAGCCGGTGCCCTCGCAGAGCCGCCCGACGGTGTTGGCGAAGAGGGCCTCGGAGGCGCCGGCCCGGTGGGCGGCGGCGAGCGCGACCACGTTCTCGGCGTACGAGGTGGTCTTCAGTCCCGCCACGGCGGAGCGCTCGTTGCGCACCCACGGCACGGTGACCACGGCGGTGGTGTCGGGGCGGCGGGTGGCCCCTGCCAGCGCGACGATCAGCGTCGGGCCGGCCTCGCCGCGGTCGGAGCCGAGCGGGGAGACGCCCCCGGTGTAGGTGACCCGCAGCCGGCCGAGCGGCAGCGGGTTGGCCTCCAGTACGGCCGCGCAGGCGCGGCGCACCTCGTCCAGGTCGGGGTCCGGCAGGCCGAGCCCCCGGGCGGATCGGGTGAGCCGGTCCAGGTGCCGGGTGAGCGCGAAGGTCGTCCCGTGTTCCGCCTTGAGCGTCTCGAAGACCCCGTCGCCGACGGTGAGGCCGTGGTCGAACACGGACACCTTCGATTCGTCGGCGTCCCGCAGTGCTCCGTCGAGCCAGATCCTCACCGTACGGTCCTCCCGCTGTCGTCCGTCTGTGCGTCGATCGTGCCGGTCGTGCCGGTCGCGTTCGCCTCGATCGCTCCCGACGCTACCCGCAGCAGCCGGGCGGCCTTCAGCTCGGTCTCCGCCCACTCGCGGTCGGGGTCGGACCCCCAGGTGATCCCGGCGCCGGTGCCGAAGAGCAGCCGGGGGCCGCCGGGGGCCGTGCGGTCGATCCAGAAGGTCCGGATGCCGACGGCGAGCTCGGCGGTGCCCCGGTCGGCGTCGACCCAGCCGATGCCTCCGCAGTAGGGGCCGCGCGGGGCGGTCTCCAGGGCCTCGATGATCCGCAGGGCCGAGGATTTGGGGGCTCCGGTGACGGAGCCGGGCGGGAAGGTCGCGGCGAGCAGCTCCGGCCAGCCGGCGCCCTCGGCGAGTTCCCCGGCGACGGTGGAGACGAGGTGGACGAGGCCCGGGTGCTCTTCGAGCGCGCACAGCTCGGGGACGGTCACGGAGCCGGTGGCGCAGACCCGGCCGAGGTCGTTGCGCACGAGGTCCACGATCATCACGTTCTCAGCGTGGTCCTTGGGCAGCAGATCGGCGGCGGTGCGGCCGGTGCCCTTGATCGGGCCGGACTCGACGCGGCGGCCGGAGCGGCGCAGATAGAGCTCGGGGGAAGCGGTGGCGATCTCGACGCCGTGGGCCGGCAGCCGAATCGTTCCTGCGTAGGGGGCCGGGTTGCCGCGCGCGAGCAGCGCGGTCAGGGCGTCCACATCGGCGCCCGCCGGATCGGGAAGCCGCGCGGACATCACGCGGCAGAGGTTGGCCTGGTAGACCTCCCCCGCCTCGATGTGCTCGCGGATGCGGCGTACGCCCGCGGTGTACGCGGCGCGGTCGAGGGAGGAGGTCCACTCGTCGGCGTCGGGGCCGCGCCAGGCCCCGGGTACGGGAGCCGGCACCGGATCGGGACGTATGTCCCCGAAGCGCGCACAGACGAGACGGCCTTCGAAATCGGCCGTCACCGCCCAGAAGCCGGTGGAGTCGAGGGCACCAGGATCGCTGGTGACATCTCGGAGATCGGTCGCGAGAAGGCCGCCGAAGCGGGCAAGGGGAGGCAGGTCGTGCACGGCTGCGAGTCTATGACCGGTGAAGCCCGCGCGCCGGTGAGGCGTCCGCCGGGTGACCGGCGGTGATCAGGCGGCAGCACGCTGCGGAAACGCGTTTTTGAGCTGGCCCGGGAATCCGCTAGAGTTCAACACGTCGCCAGGGAGCGAAGGGGGAAAACCCCGGAGCGAACACGGTGACCTGCGGACGTAGCTCAGTTGGTAGAGCACCACCTTGCCAAGGTGGATGTCGCGAGTTCGAGTCTCGTCGTCCGCTCTGAGGTGGGGGATCATCTTCCCGAGGACCCCCCTCTTGCTCCGTGGTGGAGTGGCCGAGAGGCGAGGCAACGGCCTGCAAAGCCGTCTACACGGGTTCAAATCCCGTCTCCACCTCCAAGGACGATTAGCTCAGCGGGAGAGCGCTTCCCTGACACGGAAGAGGTCACTGGTTCAATCCCAGTATCGTCCACTGGTCCGCAAGGATCCCCGCGCGATTAGCTCAGCGGGAGAGCGCTTCCCTGACACGGAAGAGGTCACTGGTTCAATCCCAGTATCGCGCACGCAGTATGCTTCACACCTACCGCCTTCGGTGTTCGCACCGTGAACGTGGTCCCGCGCGATTAGCTCAGCGGGAGAGCGCTTCCCTGACACGGAAGAGGTCACTGGTTCAATCCCAGTATCGCGCACCAGTAGTCCGGAAGCCCCGGCCGTTTCCACGGCCGGGGCTTTCGCGTGTGCGGGCTCAGGAGGAGAAGAGCATCCGGCCGAAGCCGCCCTTGCGCTGGCCGTGCCCGTGCCCGTGGCCGCCGTGCTGCGGGGCGCCCCAGGCGGGCGCGGGAGCGGCGTGCTGCTGCGGGTAGGCGGCGGGGGCCGGAGCCGGCGGGGCGGCCGGGGGCGGGACCTGGCCGTACTGGGAGGTGTACTGGGACTCCAGGCGGGTCAGCGCCTCCAGCTCGCCGTAGTCGAGGAAGATGCCGCGGCAGCCGCTGCACTGCTCTATCTGGACACCGTTGCGGTTGTACGTGTGCATCATCGCGTGACACTTCGGACACTGCATGACCGGATCAACTCCTCGCCGTTCGCGTGGACACCGGATGCGTACCCGGTGGCGTGACGCTCACCCTACGACGGAGCCGTCGGCTCCAAGTCGGGCGGGAGGGAGGCAATTCGGGCGCATGCCTCCACCATCAGCCGCTCCACGTCATCGAGTCGGCGCCGCTCGTGGGAGGCCTTGGCGAGCGCCAGCGCGGCCGTCTGCACGGTGAGCGCGCGGGCCGCGAGATCGAGTTCCGGCCAGGGATCGCTTCCGGGCGCACCGGCCGCGGGACCGCCGGCGGCGCGGTAGGCGTCGAGGAAGCGCAGCCAGGTCCCGATGTCGAGCAGCCCGGCCGCGTACCAGGCCGCGGGGCGGGCGAGGTCCCAGGCGGGCGTGCCCAGTCCCAGGTCGTCCACGTCGATCAGCCGCCAGCCCCCGGCGGGGCTCCGGACCAGCTGCCCGAGGTGCAGGTCGCCGTGGCACAGCGCCCCGCCGGACGGCGGCGGCCCCTCCCCCCGGGCCCACCCGGGAAGCGTGGCCGCGGCGGCCCGTACGAGCCGTGCCAGCTCCGCGGCGTCGGCGTCCGGCCCCGCGCCCGCGCCCGTCGGCCCGACCGGGACCGTCTGCCCGGCGGGGATGGACAGGACGGCGCGGCGGGCTCGTTCGGCCCGGCCGCCGGACGGTTCGACCGGGAGGGCGGCAGCCGCCTCGGTCCGGGTCGGCCCGCTCCCGGAGCCTCGTTCCTGCCTGCGATCGCGGTCGGCGGCGCGTTCCCCTGCCGGGCGCTCCCGTCGCGCGCCGCCCGGGTGCCCGGCTTCCGCGCCCACGGACGCGGGGCCTCCCTGCATGGCGCGCCCCGCGACGACCGGAGCACCCGGCGGGTGCGCCACGTCGAGGCGGCGCAGGGCCCGGGCGAGCTTCGCCGGGCCGCGCATCGGGGGGACCGGGTACGGGAGGTGGTGTAGCGGGGTCCGGTGGAGGGCGGCCAGGAGCTCGGCGGCCTGCTCCCAGGGGGCCTCCTCGGGGCGGTCCGGAGCGACCGGAGCACCGTAGGGCCACAGGGAGACGGGCCGGGAGCCGAGCAGGCCGAGCCCGGTGCGCAGCGGGGGCAGCAGCACCCCGGCCAGCGCCGGGTCCCCGGCCACGCGGATCCGTACGGCCAGGGCGTCGGGATCGCTGTCGCCCGCGTGCGCCTTGGCCACGACGTCCCCGCAGCGGACCACGGTGCCGTCGTCGCGGTCCGCGAGGAGTACGTACCGCGCCGCACCGGCGTACGCGGCGAGCTCGGCCGCGCTCACTCGCTCCAGCGGAACCACGCCTCGGCTCTCCCCCGCGCTCCGCACCCCGGGCGGGTGCTCCTCGGAACGAGCGTACGCAGCACGGACGCGCTCGGCAGGGGCGGTACCGCCGGACGGAGTCCGGCGCGGCGGCCCGGAGCCCGGGAGGCGCGCCGGCGCCGAGCGGCGCGGGGGACGCGTCGAGAGGGGGCGCGTCGAGAGGGGGCGCGCACGAAGGGCGGGAAGGGCATGAAAAAGGGTGCTGCGCGTCCGGCTCCCCAGCCTTACGCGCAGCACCCTTCACCTGCCGTCCGTCGACCGCTCCCCCGTCCCCACGGGGTTCGGCCGGTGACAGTCCCGGCCCAGGCCGCTCTCCTGGGCCCGGGGCGCCGCTCAGCGCCCCAGCATCACGCTTACGGACGACGCCTGTGCCACCACCTGGTCGAAGCCTCCGAAGAGGAAGAGCAGGAGGGCGGCCAGGGGGAGCACCATGGCCGCGGCCACCAGTGGGTGGCGACGACCGGACTCATGGCCGTTGAACGCGAATGCCTTGCGTCCCTGCCGTGCGATGTCCGCCATGGTCCTCTCCCTGTCGTTTGGCAGCGGCGGGTTTGTGACCTCGGGGGACGAGTGTTCTCCACCCGCCGCTTGCTTCAACACTAGGCGCGGCGAGGGCTCCTGGCCTCATGCCTTCGTACCCATTGCCTGGCCTCCAGGAGGATGAGGAGTCCACCTCGCGCGTACTCCCCTGGGTGGAGACCCGCCTCCCGCTCTGAGGGTCTTCCCGGAGGGGATGACCAGAGCGTGGTGACTTCGCTCACTTCCGTCACTCACCGCACACGTTCGGCCGCCGACCAGGCGGTCCCAAGATCAACCGGGCGGGCCCGGCCGTCCCCCCGGCCACCGCTCCCCCGCCGTCCCGGCCCGAACCCCAATTCCCTTGGTCCCGCCCCGGCTTGAGCGAACCACCCTTCTCCGCACATGCGTCCTACCGGTGGTCCGGCGAATCCCCAAGTGGACTGCCCCGTACTGACAATCGAATCTCCCGGCGAGGGCGCGGCCTCTGAGCGCGCATGCCGGATGGTCCGTAAGCTGTGCCACGTCAACAGGACGACCGGTCAGCGGGGTGGACATGGCGATGATGCGGCTCCGGCGCGAGGACCCGCGTGTCGTCGGCTCGTTCAGGCTGCACCGGCGCCTCGGCGCCGGTGGCATGGGCGTCGTCTATCTGGGCTCCGACCGGCGCGGACAGCGCGTCGCGCTCAAGGTGATCCGGCCGGACCTGGCCGAGGACCAGGAGTTCCGCTCGCGCTTCGCCCGCGAGGTCTCCGCCGCCCGGCGGATCCGCGGCGGGTGCACCGCGCGCCTGGTCGCCGCGGACCTGGAGGCCGAGCGCCCCTGGTTCGCCACGCAGTACGTACCCGGCCCCTCCCTGCACGACAAGGTCGCCGAGGAGGGCCCCCTGACGGCCTCGGCCATCGCCGCGATCGGCGCAGCGCTCTCCGAGGGACTGGTCGCCGTGCACGAGGCCGGGGTGGTCCACCGCGACCTCAAGCCCTCGAACATCCTGCTGTCGCCCAAGGGCCCCCGCATCATCGACTTCGGGATCGCCTGGGCCACCGGCGCCAGCACCCTGACCCACGTGGGCACGGCCGTCGGCTCCCCCGGCTTCCTGGCACCCGAGCAGGTGCGCGGCGCCGCCGTCACCCCCGCCACCGACGTCTTCTCCCTCGGCGCCACCCTCGCCTACGCGGCCACCGCCGACTCGCCCTTCGGGCACGGCAGTTCCGAGGTCATGCTCTACCGCGTGGTGCACGAGGAACCCCACCTCCAGGGTGTTCCTGACGCGCTCGCACCCCTCGTACGGGCCTGCCTCGCGAAGGATCCCGACGAGCGGCCGACCACGCTCCAGCTGTCGATGCGGCTCAAGGAGATCGCGGCCCGCGAGGCGCACGGGATGGGCGACAGCCGCCCGCCGGCGCAGCGGGCGCGGTCGGCCGAGCGGCCGACCGGCCGGCTGCCCGAGGGCTACGTCGAGGACGGCGAGGGGTACGCCGAGCAGCGCACGGAGCGCCGTACCGCCGGCACGCCCGCCCCGGGACGTCCGGGCACCGGAACCGGAGCGGGCCAGGGCAAGGCGCAGCCCAGGGGACAGGGACCGCGCGGCGGCCCGGACTCGCGGCCCTCGTCCCCCCGGGGCACCGGCTCGCGGGGACCCGGCTCCACCGCCGGACGTACGGGCGGCCGCCCGGCTCCCCGTACGACGGGCACGGGGCGCCGTCCGGCGCGGCCGGACCCCAAGCTGATGCGCCAGCGCCTGATCGTCTTCGTCGTGGTGACGCTGCTCGTGGCGCTGGGCATCGCGCTGGCCCAGAAGCTCTAGGGGCCTCAGGCGTTCGAGGAGCCCTACGAGCGGCCGCCGGCCACCGCGTAGAAGGCGACGGCCGCGGCCGCGCCCACGTTCAGCGAGTCCACCCCGTGCGCCATCGGGATCCGTACCCACTCGTCGGCCGCGACCAGTGCCTGCGTCGACAGCCCGTCCCCCTCCGCGCCCAGCATCAGCGCGACCCGCTCCAGGTCCCCGGGAGCCGCCACGTCGATCGGCGAGGCCTTCTGGTGCGGGGTGAGGGCGAGCAGCTTGAAGCCCGCCTCGCGGACCGAGTCCAGGCCCTTGGGCCAGGCCTCCAGCCGGGCGTACGGGACGGAGAACACGGCGCCCATGGAGACCTTGACGGAGCGCCGGTACAGCGGGTCCGCGCAGTCGGGCGAGAGCAGGACCGCGTCCATGCCGAGGGCGGCCGCGCTGCGGAAGATGGCGCCGATGTTGGTGTGGTCGTTCACCGCTTCCATGATGACCACGCGCCGGGTCGTGGCGAGCAGCTCCTCGGCCGTGGGCAGCGGCTTGCGCTGCATGGAGGCCAGGGCGCCGCGGTGCACGTGGTAGCCGGTGACGCGCTCGGCGAGCTCCGGGGTGACGGCGTAGACCGGGGCCGGGAGCTCGTCGATGACGTCGCGCATGACGTCGACCCACTTCGCGGAGAGCAGCATGGAGCGCATCTCGTACCCGGCGTCCTTGGCCCGTCTGATCACCTTCTCGCCTTCGGCGATGAAGAGGCCTTCCGCGGGCTCGCGCCGGCGCCGGAGTTCTACGTCGGTCAGGCCCGTGTAATCGCGCAGGCGCGGGTCGTCGGGGTCCTCGACGGTGATGAGATCAGCCACAGGGTGATACTGCCTTGTCCTGGGTGCGGTGCCAACGGCTCCGCCGGGTTGCGGGATTGCGGGGGTGTCAGTCGGCCACGGGCCGGTGGACCTTCACCACGTCGCCGATCACGATGACGGCGGGCGGCCGCACCTCCTGGGCGCGGACGGTCTCGCCGACCGTGGCCAGGGTGGCGTCCACGCGGCGCTGGGAGGCGGTGGTGCCCTCCTGGATGACGGCGACGGCGGTGTCGGCGGGGCGGCCGTGGCGGACCAGCGCCTCGGCGATCAGGCCGATCTTGTCGACGCCCATCAGGATGACGAGAGTGCCGGTGAGCTTGGCGAGCGAGGCCCAGTCCACCAGCGAGCGCGGGTCGTCGGGACCGACGTGCCCGCTCACCACGGTGAACTCGTGGGCCACGCCCCGGTGGGTGACCGGAATGCCGGCCGCTCCGGGCACCGAGATGGAGCTGGAGATGCCGGGCACGACCGTGCAGGGGATGCCCGCCTCGGCGAGGGCCTGGAGCTCCTCCATGCCGCGGCCGAAGACGTACGGGTCCCCGCCCTTGAGCCGCACCACGGCCTTGCCGGCCTTGGCGTGCGTGATGAGCGCGTCGTTGATGGCCTCCTGGGCCATGAAACGGCCGTACGGGATCTTCGCCGCGTCGATGACCTCGACGTGCGGCGGGAGTTCGTCGAGGAGGTCGCGGGGACCGAGCCGGTCCGCGATGACCACGTCGGCCTCGGCGAGGAGACGCCGGCCGCGGACCGTGATCAGATCCGGATCGCCCGGACCGCCGCCGACGAGGGACACGCCGGGGGTGTGCGGGCGGGCGGCGGTCAGGGAGCCGTCCCGCAGCCCCTCGACGACCGCGTCGCGGACGGCGGCGGAGCGCCGGGGGTCGTTGCCGCTCAGTACGGCGACGGTGACGCCCTCCACCCGGCCGGTGGCCGGGGTCCAGGCGCTCGCGGCCTCGGCGTCGTCGGCGCGGACGCACCAGACGCGCTCGCGTTCGGCCTCGGCGGAGGCGGTGTCGTTGGCGGCCCGGTCCCGGGTCGCGACCAGGGCGTACCAGGCGCCGGCCAGGTCACCGTCCTCGTAGCGGCGGCGCTCCCAGCGGATCTCGCCGGTCTCCGCCATGGCGTCCACCGAGGGGGTCGCGGAGGGGGAGATCAGGACGATGTCGGCGCCGGCCGCGATGAGCGCGGGCAGCCGGCGCTGGGCGACCTGCCCACCGCCGATCACGACGACGCGGCGGCCCGTGAGGCGGAGTCCGACGGGGTAGGCGGGGTGTGCCGGGTGTCCCATGGCGGTTGCGGCTCCTGATGCGGCGGTGACGGCGGGCCGCTGCGTCGCTGGAGCGGCTGATCGGGCGGTGACGTGCGGTGGCCCGTCCGGGGTCCACGATACGACCCACCTGCGCGGTGGTCGCCTCGGGGGCCATGGCCCCGGCCGAGCCGTGACCCGACCCACCCCGGGCTCCGCCCCAGGCCAGGGGGCTCACGCCGGCGGGCTCCCAGGCCGAGGTGGCTCATGCGGGCCCTGCGGGGCTCTCCCCACCCCGCCCCTTCCCGAAACCGGGGGCTCCGCCCCCGGACCCCCGCTCCTCAAACGCCGGAGGGGCTGGATTTAGGCGGAGGGGCTGGATTCACCCGGAGGGGACGGGGACGGGGTGGGGTGTCGTCCGGGACGTAAAACGTGATTTGTTGGCGCGAAAACAGGCCATACGGGACGGAGCAGGCTCAGGGCGCCATAAATCATGAGTCCCGGACGACACCCCACCCCGTCCCCGGCCCCGTCCCCGTCCTCCCGCCCCGGCCCCGCAGCCCGCCGAGCTACTTCTCCGTGACCCCGGCCGAGTCGAACGTAGCCACCTCGTGCATCGCCCGCGCAGCACTCTGCACCAGCGGCAGCGCCAGCAGCGCCCCCGTCCCCTCGCCGAGGCGCAGGTCCAGGTCGACGAGCGGGCGCAGGCCGAGCTTGTTCAGGGCGGCCACGTGGCCGGGCTCCGCGCTGCGGTGTCCGGCGATGCACGCCGACAGCGACTCCGGAGCGATCGCCCGGGCCACCAGCGCGGCCGCGCCGGCGCTGACGCCGTCCAGGATCACCGGGGTCCGCAGGGAGGCTCCACCGAGGAGGAGGCCCACGATCGCCGCGTGCTCCAGGCCGCCGATCGCCGCCAGGACGCCGATCGGGTCCGCCGGGTCCGGCTGGTGCAGTTCCAGGGCGCGCCGCACGACCTCGACCTTGCGGGCGTGCGTCTCGTCGTTGATGCCCGTGCCCCGCCCGGTGACCTCGCCCGGGTCCACTCCGGTGAAGACCGAGATCAGCGCCGCCGACACCGTGGTGTTGGCGATGCCCATCTCTCCTGTCAGGAGCGCCTTGTTCCCCGCCGCGACCAGGTCGCGGGCCGTCTCGATGCCGACCTCGATCGCCGCGACCGCTTCCTCACGGGTCATCGCGGGGCCGGTCGACAGGTCCGCCGTGCCCGGGCGGACCTTGCGCGGGAGCAGGCCCGGGGTCGCCGGGAGCTCGCCGGCGACGCCGACGTCGATCACGCAGACCTCGGCGCCCACCTGGTTGGCGAACGCGTTGCAGACCGCGCCGCCGCCCAGGAAGTTGGCCACCATCTGCATGGTGACCTCCTGGGGCCACGGGGTGACCCCCTGGGCGTGCACGCCGTGGTCGCCCGCGAAGATCGCGACCGCGGCGGGCTCCGGGATCGGCGGCGGGCAGACCCGCGAGAGACCGGACAGCTGGGCCGAGATGATCTCGAGCATGCCCAGGGCCCCGGCGGGCTTGGTCATGCGCTTCTGCCGCTCCCACGCCTCGCCGAGCGCCTTCGCGTCGAGCGGGCGGATGCTGGCGACCGTCTCGGAGAGCAGGTCGTGCGGCTCCTCGCCGGGCAGCGCGCGGCGCCCGTACGTCTCCTCGTGCACGACCCAGGAGAGGGGCCGCCGCTGCGACCAGCCGGCCTGCGCGAGCTCGGGCTCGTCGGGGAACTCGTCCACGTACCCGACGCACAGGTACGCGACGACCTCCAGGTGCTCCGGGAGGCCGAGCTCGCGGACCATCTCGCGCTCGTCGAAGAAGCTGACCCAGCCGACCCCGAGACCCTCGGCGCGCGCCGCGAGCCAGAGGTTCTCCACGGCGAGGGCCGAGGAGTACGGGGCCATCTGCGGCTGGGTGTGCCGGCCCAGGGTGTGGCGGCCGCCACGGGTGGGGTCGGCGGTGACCACGATGTTCACCGGGGTGTCGAGGATGGCCTCGATCTTGAGTTCCTTGAACTGCTTGGCGCGGCCCTTGGGCAGCGACTTCGCGTAGGCCTCGCGCTGGCGCTCGGCGAGCTCGTGCATCGTCCGGCGGGTCTCGGCGGACTTGATGACGACGAAGTCCCACGGCTGCGAGTGGCCGACGCTGGGCGCGGTGTGGGCCGCCTCCAGGACGCGCAGCAGCACCTCGTGCGGGATGGGGTCGCGGCGGAAGCCCTTGCGGATGTCACGGCGCTCGCGCATGACGCGCAGGACGGCCTCGCGCTCGGCGTCGGCGTATCCGGGGGCCGCCTCGGTGACGGGGGCCTCGGGCTCGGCTTCCGGCTCGGGCCGCGGCTCGGTTCCGGCCTCGGGAGCCCCGGCCTCCGGTTGTACGTCCGCCGGTGCGACGGCGACCGGCTCGGACTCGGGGAGCACGAGGGCGGCGGGCTCGGGCAGGGGCTCCGGCTCCTCGGCCTGAGCCACCGTTTCTGCGGGCTGCTGCTCGGGCGCGGGCTCGACGGCGACGACGGCCACGGGCGCGGCCACGGCCTCGGGAACCACGGTCGCCTCGGGAACCACGGTCGCCTCGGCGACCACAACGGGCCCGGGCGCCGATACGACGGCCGCCTCGGGCTCGACGACGGCGACGGCGGGCTCGGCTACGACCTCCGGCGCGGGCTCCACGAGCACCGCCTCGGCGACGGCGGCGGCCACGGGCTCCGCCTCCGCCGCGGGCGCGAACCCGGGCTCCGGCGCGAGAACCGGCGCGGGCTCGGCGAAGGCGACGGGCTCCACGAGGACCGGCTCGATGGCCGGCTCGACCACGGGCTCGGGGGCGGCCACCGGCTCGGGGGCGGCCACCGGCTCGACCACGGCCTCGGCCACGGGTTCCGGGGCGTGCGCGGCCTCGGCGGCCGGCTCCACGGTCCACGGCGTCCCGGCCTGCACCGGGATCTCGACCGGCTGCTGCTGCACCGGGCCGGGCACCTGCTCGGCGACGGCCACGGCCTCGCCCTCGGCCTGCGTGAAGTCCAGGTACTCGGGCCCCGTGGTCGGCGGACCGGACTGCCGCACCGGGACGGGCATCGCCGGGGTGCTCAGGGCCGGGGCGGGCTCGGCGGCGGCGGGAGCGAGCGAGGAGGGCACGGCGTCGACCGGGACGGCGCCGGGCGCGACCGGCTCCGGCGGAACCGGGGCCTGCGCGGGCGCCGGCGTCGCGGCCGGACCCCGGTCCGCGAGGGACCGTACGACTCCGCCGGTGGCCTCGGGCACGGGCGGGCCCATGTGCAGCGGCCGCCGCACCGGGGCCGGGGCGACGGGAGCCACCGGGGACTGGAGCTGGGAAGCGGACAGCGGCTGCTGTTGCGGGGCCACGAGGCCGCCGAGGTCCAGCGCGCCGGTGTCCCGGCCGCCGGCCTCGTGCACACCGGCGCCGTACGAGGCGTCGGCGAAGGACTGCTGCCCGTCGAAGGACGGCTGCCCGTCGAAGGGCTGCCCGGCGAACGGCTGCCCCTCGAAGGACTGCTGCGGGTACCCGGCGGGCTCGTAGCCGAGCGGTGCCTCGGGGACCGGGAGCTGGGCCGGGTGGGGCTGCTGGTACTCGGGGGTTCCCGCGAAGTCGGCGTAGGGGCCGTCCGCGTACGGGGCGTCCGCGTACGCGGAGGGCTCGGGGAACTCGGGGAAGGCGGGCACCGGCGGGACGACCTGGGGGTCGCTCCACGCGCCCTGACTGCTCGGCATCAGCAGCAGTTCCTCGTCCTCCGGTTCGGCCGGGTTGTCCACGAGGTCCTGGAAGGCGTAGCTCCCGGTCGCCGGGGAGGACAGCGGAACCGGGGCGGGGACGCCCTGCTGATCCACCATGCCCGTGCTGTCCGGGAAACCCTCGCCCGGAACCTGGCCGGTGTCAGTCATGCGTACCCCTCGCCCATCGGTGTTGCCTCTTCGACTGCCCGGTCGCCCACGAGGCCTCACGTACGACCGCACGACAACCAGTAAGTATTGTCCTGCCCGTTCGCCACCGTGTCGGCCATAACCGGCACGGTCCTCTGTGGACTGCGCCACGTCGCGCGCCGGCCGGAGCCGCGTGCCCGAATCGTCCGGGCGGTGTGACGATCGGCCAGCCTACCCCGGGCTCGTGGCTAGGGTCGGTCCGGGCGGTGAACGGGGCGTTCGGCGGCCAGCAGGAACACCACGGAGCGTCGTTGTTCGGCCCAGGTGCGGGTGTCCAGGGCCACGGACTGGAGCAGCGCGCACTCGACGGTGTACCCGCCCTCGGCCAGGACCCGGCCGATGGCCTCCGCCTCGTCGCGCGTGGAGGCGTGGCTGACGATCCGTTCGGGGCGCCGGTCGGCGACGGCGGCCACCACCTGGGCTCCGCCGCCGCCGACGCGGACGACGTCGGGTTCGGGCAGGGTTTCGAGTACGTGCGGGGCGCGGCCGTTGACGACCTGGAGCTGCACACCGCGGGCGCGGGCGGCGGCGGTTGTGCGTTCGCAAGCGTGCCGGTCGGCATCGACGGCGATGACGGCGGCGCCGAGGGCCGCGGCGTCCACGGCGAGGGCTCCGGAGCCGGAGCCGATGTCCCAGACGAGGTCTCCGGTACGCGGGCCGAGCCGGGCGAGCTGGGCGGCGCGCAGCTGCGTGGACTCCCCTTCTCCCACGTCGATCTGGGGGCGGGCCCAGCCCCGTCCGGCGGTCGGGGTCGCGCTGCGGCCCAGCAGCCAGGCCGGTTCGGCGGCGGTCGCGGCCGGTCCCGTACCGCCGATGACGATGACGACGTTGGGGTCGCGCCAGCTGTGGTCGGCGGCCTTGTCGGAGGTGAGGACCGTGACCTGTTCCTTGTCGGTGCCGAGTTCCTCGCAGATGACGAAGGTGCGGTGGACGCCTTCGAGCAGCAGGGCGAGTTCGGCTGGGCCGGCGCCGGGCGAGGTGATGACGGCGACCTTGGAGTGGGCGCGGCAGACGTTGACGGCGCGGCGCAGGGTGCGGCTGTGGGCGACGACGACCTGGGCGTCGTCCCAGGGCATCCCGGCACGGGCGAAGGCGGCGGCGACGGCGGAGACGGCCGGTACGACCTCCACTTCCAGGCCGTGTTCCGGGGCGCGCAGGGCCCGTACGACGCCGAAGAATCCGGGGTCCCCGTCGGCGAGGACGACGGCGGTGCCGCGGTGGCCGGCGATCCGGCGGGCGGCGAGGGGCAGGCTGCCCAGGCGCACCTGTTCGGCGGTGGGCGGGATTTCGGGGAGTGCGAGGTGGTGGGCGGCGCCTGCCACCAGGGTGGCGGCGGAGAGCGCGGACCGGGCTGCCGCGGTCAGGGGGGAGCCGTCCCAGCCGATCACCGTGACCCGGTCGGCCATCTTCGTCAGTCTCCTGGTGTGGGAGCGGGCCCCGCCCGGCGGTGGCCAGGGCGGGGCGAAGCTTCGTCGAGGGGGTCGGGCTTGGTGAGACTACCCGGTCGTCCGGTCAGTTCCGGTCCGAGAAGAGGGCGTAGCCGTTCGCGTCGTTCGCGTGGAGGGGCTGGATCCGGTGGGCCTCGCGTGCATGGTCCCGTGCGCCGTCGCGTGCGCTCCCGCGTGCGCCGTCGCCCGCTTCGTCGCGGGGGTCCGCGTAGCCCACGGAGTAGCCGTCCGCGTAGCCGTCTCCGTAGTCGCCGGAGTACTCGTCTGAGTAGCCGGAGTAGCCGTCGTCGTCCTCGTCGAGGTCTTCGGGGACCAGGCCCCAGACGATGAGGTCGCTGCGGGTGTCGGTCCAGGAGCCGTCGTGGTTCTGGGTGCGCACTATGCAGGCGTTGCGCAGGACGCCTTCACTGATGCAGCCGGTCTTCTGGGCCACTTGCTGGGAGGCCGTGTTGTCGGCGGCGGTGCGCAGTTCGAGGCGTTCGAAGCGCTGGTCGGTGAAGAGCCAGCGGGCCACGGCGCGGACGGACTCGCTGGCGTAGCCCTCGCCGCGGGCCCAGGGGGCGGTGACGTAGCCGACCTCGGTGGTGCGGCTCCGCCAGTCGGTGTCCTGCAGGTGGACGATGCCGACGAGTCGCTGGGTGAGGAACTCGGTGACGGCGAAGACGATGCCGCGGCCCTCGGTGCGTTCGGTGTGGGCGGTCCTCGTGGCCCAGGTGACGGCGTCTGCGTAGGTGTAGGGGTGCGGGACGGAGGTCCAGGCGGTGACGTGTTCGTCGTTCATCATCTCGGCGAGCGCGGTGACGTCCTCTTCCTCGAAGGGGCGCAGCACCAGCCGGTCCGTGCTGATGGTGACGTCCGGGAAGGTGGTAGTCATGCGCAGCTCCAAGCCTGAGACCGTGGTGCGACCGTGGTGCGAGGCGACCGTGGCGCGGGACGGCATGCGCGGGGCACGCGGTCCGCAGCCGCGGGTCGTAGGCCACAGCATGCAGCATCGGCCTGGTGATGTGCAGGGCCGGGCTGCCCGGAAGCGGGCAGCGCCCGGCCCCGTACACCGGTGGGGCGTACGGGGCCGGTTGCCCGGTCCGGCCGGTTGGGGCCGGGCCGGTGGTGCGGTCCGGAACTAGGCGACGGGCTTGCCGAAGGCCGGGATGACCGAGCCCTCGTACTTGTCGTCGATGAACTTCTTGACCTCGGGGGAGTTCAGGAGCTTGGCGAGCTTCTGGATCCGCGGGTCGTCCTGGTTGCCCTTCTTGACCGCCAGGATGTTGGCGTACGGGTTGCCCTCGGCCTTCTCCAGGACGAGCGCGTCCTTGGCCGGGACGAGCTTGGCCTCGATGGCGTAGTTGCCGTTGATGACGGCGGCGTCCACGTCGTTCAGGGCGCGCGGGACCGTGGCGGCCTCCAGCTCCTTGAACTCCAGGCCCTTCTTGTCGGTGATGTCGGACAGCTTGGCGGCGGTGCCGACACCCTCCTTGAGGGTGATGAGGTTGTTCGCGGCGAGCAGCTGGAGCGCGCGGCCCTCGTTGGTGGGGTCGTTGGGGACGGCGATGGTCTGGCCGGCCTTGATGTCGGTGAGGGCCTTGTTCTTCTTGGAGTACAGGCCCAGGGGCTCCAGGTGCACGTTCACGACGGGCACGATGTCGGTGCCGTTCTTCTTGTTGAAGTCGTCGAGGTACGGCACGTGCTGGAAGTAGTTGGCGTCGACCTGGCCCTGCTGGGTGGCGGTGTTCGGCAGGACGTAGTCCGTGAACTCCTTCACCTCCAGCTTGAGGCCTTCCTTGGCCGCCAGGTTGTCCTTCACGAACTTCAGGACGTCGGCGTGCGGGGACGGGGACGCCGCGACGACCAGGGGCTTGCTCTCATCGGTCTTGCCGCCGTCGGCCTTGGTGGAGGACGGGTCCGAGGAGCTGCCGCAGGCGGTGAGTCCGAGGGCGAGCGCCGAGACGGTGGCGGCGAGGGCGGTGAGCTTGATGTTCTTGCGCACGAAGAGTGCCTTTCTTGCGTCCTGCTGTATGGATGACGGCCCAAGCACGACAAGTGCGGGCTTTCTTGGGGAAAGTTGGTTGATGTCCGGCTGCTCAGGCCCGGATCAGGCTGTCCGACCGCGCCGCGCGAGGAGGCGTACCACGCCGTCGCCGATGAGCTGGATCACCGTGACGAGCACGATCAGCACCACGACGGTCGCGATCATGAAGCCGGTCTCGAAGCGCTGGAAGCCGTACGTGATGGCCTTGGAGCCGAGGCCCTCGCCGCCGACCGCGCCGGCCATGGCCGAGTAGCCGATCAGGGTGATCACCGTGGTGGTGACGGCGGCGATCAGCGAGGGCAGCGCCTGCGGGAGGAGCACCTTGCCGACCAGGGTCGGGATGCCGCCGCCCATGGACTCGACGGCTTCGATCAGGCCGTGGTCCACCTCGCGGACCGCGGTCTCGACGAGCCGGGCGAAGAAGGGGATGGCGCCGATGGCGAGCGGGACGATCATGGCGGTGGGGCCGATGAAGGTGCCGACGATCGCCGTCGTGACCGGGATCAGGAAGATCAGCAGGATGATGAAGGGCAGCGAGCGGCCCATGTTCACGATCACGCCGAGGATCTTGTTGACCGCGCGGTTCTGGAGCAGGCCGCCCTTGTCGGTCAGGACGAGCAGGATGCCGATGGGCAGTCCGCCCAGGATGGTCACGAGGGCGGACCACAACACCATGTAGAGGGTGTCGAAGGTGCCCTGCGTGAGCAGCGGCTGCATTTCGGACCAGGTCACTTCGCACCATCCTTGACCAGCTCGGCCAGTTCGCCGTCGATGTCCCCGCCCACGTCCCCGTCCACGTCCACGTCCCCGTCCGCTGCCGCGTCCGCTTCCACGACGTCCACCTGCAGGCCCTGCTCGCGCAGGAAGCCGACGGGTACGACGTTGTCCTCGTAGCGGCCGGGCAGTTCGATGCGCATGCGGCCGATCTGGCGGCCGGCGACGGTGTCCATCGCGGCACCGAGGATCGATATGTCGATGTTGTAGGTGCGGGCCAGCTGGGAGATGACCGGCTGGGTCGCGGTCTCGCCGTGGAAGGTGACGTCGATGACCGTGTGCTCCGCGGAGGTCGCGGAGCCGGTCAGCGGGAACAGTTCGTGGGCGAGTTCGGAGCCGGGGGTGGCCAGCAGCTCGGTGACCTTGCCGGCCTCGACGATCCGGCCGTGGCGCATGAGGGCCGCCGAGTCGCAGACGGACTTGACCACGTCCATCTCGTGCGTGATGAGCAGGACGGTCAGGCCCAGCTGGCGGTTGAGGTCGCGCAGCAGCTGGAGGATCTGGCGGGTGGTCTCCGGGTCCAGGGCGCTGGTGGCCTCGTCGGAGAGCAGCACCTTGGGGTCGCCGGCCAGGGCGCGGGCGATGCCGACGCGCTGCTTCTGGCCGCCGGAGAGCTGGCCGGGGTAGGACTTGGCCTTGTCGGCGAGGCCGACGAGGTCGAGCAGTTCGAGCGCCTTGCGGGAGCGCTCGCGGCCGGAGACCCCGAGGATCTCCAGGGGCAGCTCGACGTTGCCCTGGACGGTGCGCGAGGACAGCAGGTTGAAGTGCTGGAAGACCATGCCGATGCGGCTGCGGGCCTCGCGGAGCTCCTTGCCGGCGCGCCGGCCCCGGCCGGCGAGGGCGGTGAGGTCCACGCCGTCGACGGACACGGTGCCGGTGGTGGGGCGCTCCAGCAGGTTCACGCAGCGGATCAGGGAGGACTTTCCGGCGCCGCTCTGGCCGATGACTCCGTAGACCTCGCCCTGGCGGACGTGCAGATCGACGCCGTTCAGGGCGGTGACCTCGCGGCCACGGGACTGGTAGACCTTCGTGAGGCCCGATGTGGTGATCACAGGATTTCCGTCGCTGTCGAGTGCGCGGCGCAGCGGGTGCCGGGCACGGGGCGAACATCTGGGGACGCGATACGGGGCGAACCATCGGAAATCGACGGCTTCGGCGCATGCGCGGGGCAGGAGCGGTCCGGGCGCACGAAGGTGCCGGGAGCTGCTCGGCCGGTCTCGCTTCGGGGCGTGAGACCTGGGGCAGGGGCCCTCAGAAGGCGCGCATTCGACACATACAACGAGCACCGGGCGTCATCGTCGCCTCGGTCGCAAGGGTGCGGCTGCTCGTCGTGGTCATGGGCCCCAGTAAACCAGACGTTCCCCGTCACCGATCAAAGGTGTCCGAATAGCGGACGAATTTCGGCCGCATAGCGGACAACAGTGGTCAGGCTCGATCGTCCGTCTCAATGGTCACGCCATCGGCTCCGACCAGTACGGACACGGCCGAGAGGTCCCGTACGACCACGTCCGCGTCGAGTTCGGCGGCCGGGTGGGTTGTGGTCAAGGCCACGGTGGTCATCCCGGCGGCGCGGCCCGCGGCGAGGCCGGCGGGTGCGTCCTCGAAGACCGCGCAGCGGGCCGGGTCCACACCGAGCCGGGCGGCCGCCAGCAGGAAGGGCTCCGGGTCGGGCTTGCCGCGGGTGATGTCGTCGGCGGCCACCATCTCCGGGCCCCCCTCCTCGCCGGCGGCGATGCCGACCTCCCGCAGCCGGGCCTCGGCGAGCGGACGGGTGGCGGAGGTGACCACGGCCCAGCGGCCGGCGGGAAGGGCGGAGAGCAGTTCCTTGGTACCGGGCAGCAGGACCACGCCGCCCGCCACGTCCTCGGTCTCCAGCAGCTCGATCCGGGCGAGCGCCCCGGCCCGTACGTCCTCGGGCAGCAGGTCGGCGATGATCTCCGCGGCCGGACGGCCGTGGAGCTCCACCGCGGCGAAGGCCTCCTCGGTGATCCCGTACTCCCGGGCCCAGCGCGTCCAGCAGCGGTGCACCGACTCCATCGAGGAGATGAGCGTGCCGTCGTTGTCGAACAGCAGCGCGTCGAACCGCGGGCCGAGCTTCCCATGCAGCAGGTTCATGCCTTCCAGGAAAGCCCCGGGGCAGGGGTGAGCGCATCGGGTCTTTCGGCCCGTAATACCCTCGCTGCATGCTCGACGCCCTGACGCTCGCCATCGGCGTGGCCGCACTCACCCTCGCCGCCTGGTGCGGTTTCGCCGCCTCGCGGGACCAGCCGACCAAGGACTGGCACTTCATCGGCATGGCCGTGGTGACCGTACTGGTCCTGGCGCAGCTGGTGATCGGCCTGGTCCAGCTCGCCCGCGGCGAGAAGCCCGGCCAGGGCACGGTGCTCTTCCTGGCGTACCTGGTGGGCGCCTTCGCGACCGTCCCGGCCGCGGGCCTGCTCTCGCTGAGCGAGCGGACCAAATGGGGCTCGGTGACGGTGGCCGCGGGAGCGGTCGTCCTCGCCGTGCTCGAAGTACGGCTCTACGACATCTGGGGAAACACCGGTGCCTGATACCGACACGGACGCCACGGCCGCCGCCACCCCGCCGGCCGGACGCAAGCGACTGGTGACCGGACCCGGGGTGCTGCTGGTCTGGTTCTACGGAGTGATCACCGTCGGCGCGGTCTCGCGCTCGATCTACCAGATCTCCACGGAGTTCGACCGGGCTCCGCTCGCGTACTCGCTGTCCGCCGCGGCCGCGTTCGTCTACGCCTTCATCACGTACTCGCTGGTGCGCGGCGGGGAGACGGCCCGCAAGGCGGCGCGGATCTGCTGCGCCGCCGAGCTGGCCGGCGTACTCGTCGTGGGCACCTGGACCCTGGCGCGGCCCGAGGCCTTCCCCGACGCGACCGTGTGGTCGGACTTCGGGATGGGGTACCTGTTCATCCCGGTGATCCTGCCGATCACCGGGATGCTCTGGCTGAGGGCGAAGCGCTAGGAGTCGGGCGCCAGAGGTGACCGCTAGGCGCTGACCGCGAAGTCGGTGGCCTCCTTGGCCTCCTTCTCCAGGATCACCAGGCGGACGCCGTCGGACGCGGTGCGCCCGCCGACCTGGGTGTAGCCGGCCTTGCGGTAGAGACGCAGGTTCGACTCGCTCTTGTGGCCGGTGAGCAGCCGGAAGCGGGTGGTGGCGTCGTTGCCGGACAGGGCCGCCTCGACCGCGCCCAGCAGCCGGGCGCCGAGGCCGTGGCCCTGGAGCCGAGGGTGCACGCAGAGCTTGGCGATCTTGCCGGTGCCCTCCTCGTCGACGGTGCCGCGCACGGCGCCGACGATCTCCTCACCGAGCCGGGCCACCAGCACGGTGTCCGTGGCCAGCTCGGCCTTGAGGGAGTCCAGGGACTGGGTGAGCGGCTGGATGCGGTAGTTGCCGTACAGCTCGGCCTCGCTCTGGAACGCCAGATACTGCAGTTTGATGATCTGCTCGGCATCCTCGGCAGCTGCCGCCGAAATGGTCACGCTCATGCCCATGTGCGCATGCCTCCCGCTCACCTGGTGGCCTTTTGGTCTACCGCTCCATTCCCCGCAGGGAGGGAGCCGCAACCTCTACGGCCAGCATTCTGCGCAGACATCCCAGGCATCGGGAACGGACGGGCCCCAAACTTCCTTGTGAGATACCCAACTCTCCTGCGATTTCACGGTAGGTGAGGTCCCTGGGCGAAAGAAGTGCCCTCATCAGCTCCGGACACCTTCCGGGCAATCGGGCGACCGCCGATCGGAGGGCCCGGTTCGCCTCGCCGTGCAGGAGGGCGTCTTCCGGTTGCGCGCCCGTGCTGGTACGGGTCCCCGCGCCGGGCCCGCCGTGCACCGAGGGCCGGTCGTACGGGACTTCGCGCCGGGCCCGGCGCCGGGCCCTTCGGGCTTCCCCGCGCACCGCCCGGCGCAGCCAGTCGGCGGGTTCGGCGGGGATCCGCCGGTGTTCCAGCAGTCTGACCCAGACGGCTTGTTCCACGTCGTCGGCCTCCACCCCGGTGCCGGCGGTCTCGGCGGCCGCCTCGGCCGAGAGCAGCGGGCGGAGCGTTTCGAACAGGTCGGGGAGATCAGCCTTCAGCAGGTCCATGCCGGGCGGGACGCGAAGGCCGTGCCGGGCGGTTTCCCCGCCGGGCACGGCCCACTCGTACGAGAAGCTCCGGTCGGGCGTTGACGGCCGGGTCCTCTCGTCCGGTCTAGCCCTGGTCGCCGCGGCCCGGGCGGAAGGCCTCCGCCGCGAGCAGGCCGGTGTCGGGATGGTCGGTGAAGATGCCGTCGATGCCCTGCTCGAAGTAGGCCTTGAAGGCGCCGAAGGCGTCCCCGTAGGCGGTCGGGTCGGCGCCCTTGCGGTAATCGGCCGGCAGGAAGTTGTTCTCGTTGCGCGCGGTGTAGGGGTGCAGGATCAGCCCCCGCGCGTGGGCGTCCGCGACCAGCGTGGTCGGGGCGCCGAGCTTGCCGGCCGCGTCGCGCGGCAGGATCAGGTCCATGGTCGGCCCGATGCCCTGGGCGAAGCCTGCGATCCACCGCAGCCCCTCGGGCTTGACCAGATCGGCGACCGTCCGCGGGTCCTTGGCCAGCTCGAAGTCCCACGGGCGGGTGCTCGCCGCGGAGAGGAGCACCACGCGCGGTGCGGAGACCAGCCGGGAGAGCCGCTGGATGCTGGAGGGTTCGAAGGACTGCAGGAAGAGCGGGGCTCCGCGGCCGTCGCGCCCGTAGCGGCGCAGCAGCTTGGCGAGGGGCTCCTCCAGGCCGAGGCCCAGGCCGCGGAAGTAGCTGGGGTGCTTGGTCTCCACGTGCAGCCACACGCGCTTCCCGCGCCGCCGGCCCTCGCGGTCGGCCCAGCGGAGCACCTCTTCGAAGGTGGGGACGTCCCAGCGGCCGTCGTAGAGGGTGTTGCGCTGCCGGAGGGCGGGGATGCGTTCCTTCGCCCGCAGGGTCTTCAGCTCGGCGAGGGTGAAGTCCTCGGTGAACCAGCCCGTGACCGTGACCCCGTCGATCGTCTTGGTCGTCTTGCGGGAGGCGAAGCCGGGGTGCTCGGCGACGTCCGTCGTGCCGCCGATCTCGTTCTCGTGGCGGCACACCAGGTGGCCGTCCTTGGTGGGCACGAGGTCCTGCTCGACGACGTCGGCGCCGAGGTCGAGCGCGAGCTGGTAGGACGCGAGCGTGTGCTCGGGCCGGTAGCCGCTGGCTCCCCGGTGTCCGATGACCGTAGGCACCGGCAGGTCGCGGTAACCGCCGCCCTGCCCGCCTCCCGGGCCTCCCGCGCCTCCCCCGTGGCCGCTCTCCGCCGCCGCGGCCGAGCCGCCGCCCGCCGCGAGTCCACCGAAGGCTCCGCCCGCCGCCACGACGGCCGCGCCCAGTACCGTGCGCCGCGCTGCCCCACCCTGCGTCATGAGTGTCTCCCCCTCGGACAAGGGCCGGGCGTCCCGGGATCTCCGGGGCCTGCGGCCCGAATCCGCGTGCCGATGGTAGGCAAGCTCGGGTGGCGGGCGGGGGTGCACGGGCGGAACACGGCGGAAACGTGCGTCAACACTGCGTATCCACCTCGTGAACCCGATGTGCGATCAGAGGGGACCCGCGAGTATCGTCCTCACCTGCACTACCGCCGCGTGGTGGGTGCGAGAACCTTAGCTTTTCGATGCCGGAGGGCCCACGTTGTTCCGTACGCGCCTGATCAAAGCCACTGTCGGACCCGTCATGCGCCTGATGTTCCGCACCCGCGTCGAGGGCATCGAGAACATTCCGGGCACCGGGCCGGTGATCCTCGCGGGCAACCACCTCACCTTCATCGACTCGATGATCCTGCCGCTGGTGTGCGACCGCACGGTCCACTTCATCGGCAAGGACGAGTACGTGACCGGCAAGGGCATCAAGGGCCGGGCCATGGCCTGGTTCTTCACCGGCGCCGGCATGATCCCGGTGGACCGCGACGGGGCCAACGGCGGCGTCGCCGCCCTGATGACGGGCCGCCGGATCCTCGAAGAGGGCAAGATCTTCGGGATCTACCCCGAGGGCACCCGCTCCCCCGACGGCCGCCTCTACCGGGGCCGCACCGGCATCGCCCGCCTGACCCTGATGACCGGCGCGCCCGTCGTCCCCTTCGCGATGATCGGCACCGACAAGCTCCAGCCCGGCGGCGCCGGCATGCCGCGCCCGGGCCGCGTCACCGTCCGGTTCGGCGAGCCGATGGAGTTCTCCCGGTACGAGGGCATGGACCGCGACCGCTACGTGCTGCGCGCCGTCACCGACTCGGTGATGGCCGAGGTCATGCGGCTCTCCGGCCAGGAGTACGTGGACATGTACGCGACCAAGGCCAAGGCGGCCTGACCCCCGCTACTGCCGTTGCAGTGACCGGCTGACGCCCGCCGCGGTCGTCGTGGCGAGGACCCAGCCGGTCACGATCAGCAGGTACGACAGCCACTGGTACCAGCCGTCCGGCGTGTAGGCCGCCTCCTGGCCGAAGCTGATGATCGGCACCATCAGGTCGAGCGTGTAGAAGACCGGGTTGAACTCCGGCGCCTCCCCCGGCTTCAGTTCCCGGGGCGGGTGCAGCCCGTACGCGAGCGTCCCCGTGATCAGCAGGGCCAGCAGCCAGCCCGCGGCGCGCAGCGGGCGGAACCCGTAGCCGACGGTGGCGTCCTGGAGCAGCCCCCAGAACCTCGCGACCCGCGGGAGGGTGTCGCGGTGGCGGCGCAGCTTCGCCAGGAGGACGGTCCGTGCTCCCGCCTCGTCGCCCGCCGTGCGGTAGGCCGCGGCCAGCTGTTCGTAGGCGTGCGGGAGGTAGCCCGACTCCTCCCGCGCCAGGACGGGCAGGCGCTGCTCGGCGGGGACGTGTGGACTGAGGGCTCGGTAGGAGAGTCCCGCGATGCGAATCTGCTGCGGCCAGGTCTCGGGCGCGACGTGGAGCAGGTCGAACTGGGAACGGCGCAGGTTCACGTCGCCCTGGACGGTCGGGCAGTTGCGCAGCCACACCTCGCCGGCGACGCAGCTTGAGGCACGCAGCGCGATGCCGCCGGGGTTGATGAGGCGGGCGTAGGCAAGGTTGAGCTGGCCCGGTATCCGGGAGCCGGTGAGGTTCACCCGGCCGCGGGCTTCCAGCCGCATGGCGCGCAGGTCGGTGCCGACGTTGAGGATTTCGGCGTGCAGCGCGGTGGCGCCGGGGGCGAGGAGCCGGGCGTCGTCGAAGTTGATCTGGCCGCCGACGGTGGCGCCGTTGATGCGGGTCTGGCCGTGGACGGTCAGTTCCATGGCGATGACGTCGGTCCCGATGTCGGCGTGGTTGAACTGGAGCGCCGCCTCCTGGCCCGCCTCGGCAGGGCCCGCCGTGCCGATGACCGCCTTCTGGAGGAAGAGTCCGCCGGCTATCCGGGCGCCGGCGAGGCGTACCGGCCCGGTGATGCGGCAGCAGGACAGCTTGAGCGCTATGTCGACGCTGACGGTGGAGGCGGTCAGGCCGGGCAGCGCCGAGTCGCTCAGTGACACGATGCGCAACCGGGCCCCGTAGAGCAGGGGTTTGCGCTCGAACCAGCAGGCCCGTAGCCGGATCGCGTGTTCGATGTCGGCGTACTTGAGGTTGAGCTTGCCGGTGATCCGGGCGCCCCGGACGTTCAGCCCGGGGACCTGCCCGTCGAGCGGGGCCGCGCCGCGCAGCAGCAGGAAGGCCAGGACTTCGGCGCGTACGGTCCGGTCGGGTCCCCACGAGGCGCCGCCCGTGGCCTCCTCGGCCCGGTCCTCCCGGAAGTCGACGCCTTCTCCCCGGGGGAAGGCGTCCCATACGCGGCGCTCAGCGGGGCTCAGGTCGGTGATCTCCATCGCCGGGATGGTGTCCCGCGGTCCGACGGACTGTCAACTGTGGCTGAAACAGCACCCCCTGGCCTCGGGTCAGTGCTCGATGCCGTCCTGGAGCTCCTGCCCCTTGAGGAGGAACCAGGCCGCCACCGCGGTGGCCAGCAGGACGGCCGCGCCGACGCCGGAGGCCAGCCGCAGGCCGTCCACGAAGGCCTCCTGGGCGGCGCCGACCATCTGCTGGGCGGTCTGCGGGTCCAGCGACCGTGCGGCTTCGACGGCTCCGCCGAGCGATTCGTGGGCGGCGTCGGCGACGGGTCCGGTGACGGAGGCGGGGGCGGTGAAGCCCTGGTAGACGCCGGTGACGACCGAGCCGAGCAGGGCGATGCCGAGGGCGGCGCCCAGTTCGTAGGCGGTCTCGGAGACGGCCGAGGCGGAACCGGCCTGCTCCTTGGGGACGCTGGAGAGGATCACGTCGGCGGTGACCGTGAAGGAGAAGCCGGCGCCGAGGCCGACGATGAGCAGGGCCGCGCCGAGCAGCGGGTAGCCGGTCTCCTTGTGGATCACGGTCAGCGCGGCCAGCGCGATGCCGATGGCGGCGAGGCCTGCGGTCACGATGACCCGTACCCCGTACTTGCGGGCGTACCTTCCGGCGACCAGGCCGGTGACCACGGCGCCGACGGCGGCGGGCAGTTCGGCGAGACCCGCTTCGAGCGGGTCGCGGCCCTGGACGAGCTGGAGGAACTGGGAGAGGAAGAAGACCAGCCCGGACAGGCCGAAAACGGTGAGCAGGTCGGCGAGGACCGCGCCGGAGAACCCGCGGTGCTTGAACAGTCGCATGTCGAGGAGCGGGGCCGGCAGCGTGAACTGGCGGCGTACGAAGGTGTAGAGCGCGCCCGCTCCGATGACGGCGGCCGCCCAGACCTCCCAGCCCATGCCGTGGGTGGCGACCTGCTTGACGGCGTAGACCACGCCGATGATGCCGACGAGGGAGAGGCCGACGCTGAAGAGGTCCCAGGGGCCGGCGACCGGGTTCTTGGACTCGGGCAGCAGTTTGATGCCGACGATGACCAGGACGACCATCACGGGGAGGTTGATGAGGAAGACCGAGCCCCACCAGAAGTGCTGGAGCAGGGCTCCGCCGACCACCGGGCCGACGGCCGCGCCGGCCGAGGCGGTGGCGCCCCAGATGCCGATGGCGAGGCTGCGCTCCTTGGGGTCGTGGAAGATGTTGCGGATCAGCGCGAGGGTGGAGGGCATCAGGGTCGCGCCGGCCACGCCGAGCAGGGCCCGGGCGATGATCATCATCTCGGGGCTGGTGGCGTAGGCGTTGAGGACCGAGACGGCGCCGAAGGCGGTCGCGCCGACGAGGAGGAGCTTCTTGCGGCCCATCCGGTCGCCTAGGGAGCCCATGGAGACGAGCAGGCCGGCGATGACGAAGGAGTAGATGTCGCCGATCCACAGGAGCTGGGTGCCCGAGGGCTTCAGGTCCTCGCTGAGGGCGGGCGTGGCGAGACCGAGTACGGTGGCGTCGACGGCGACCAGCAGGACGGCCAGTACGAGCACGGAGAGCGCGAGCCAGCGCCCGCGGCGACGGCCCTCCGCCCCCTTCGTCCGGGTCAGCTGTTCGGTACGGCTCATTTCTCCACACTCCGTCGTGCGCCACCGAGCAGCAACTCGATGATCATGTACTGAAAGTCCTTGGCTGCGACCCGGCCGTCCATGACGGCCCAGGCGCAGGCGCCGATGAGGCTGTAAAGGGCCTCGGTGAGCCAGGCGGGGCTCAGGTCGATCCGGATGTCGCCCTCGCGCTGGCCGCGCCGGAAGAGCTCGCCGACGCGGGCGTCGAGGCGGGCCCAGCCCTCGTTGACCTGGTCCCCCTCGAAGAGCTGGTTCTCGGTGACGAGGAAGGCCAGCAGCTCGGCGTTGGGCTCCGCCTCGGCGACGAGCCTGCGGAGCGCGTCCACGGCCGTGCCCTCGTCGAGGCGGGCGTTGTCGAAGGCCACCTCGAACTCCCGGATCCCGAGCTCCTCGAGCGCCCGTACGAGGGCGTCGCGCCCCGCGAAGTGCCGGTGGAGGGTCGCGCGGCCGATGCCGGCGGCCCTCGCGACCTCGTCCATCGTGGCGGTCGATTTGCGGGAGAGCAGGGCGGCGGCGGCGCGGAGCACCTGATCACGATCCATGGCCATGAGACAACCATAACCCGAATGAGACGTCAGTGTCTCATCGAGGCCTCACTCACCCGCTCCCTCACTCAAAAATGAGGTGCCCCCTCGGGCGCCGGAAGGAAGCATGCCGAGATGAACCCGAAGCCCCTGCTGCTGATCGACGTGGACGGCCCGCTGAACCCCTACGCGGCCAAGCCCCAGCGCCGCCCCGAGGGCTACCGCACCCACCGGATGCGCCCGACGGGCTGGACGGAGGCGCAGAGCGCGAAGCCGCTGCGGGTCTGGCTGAATCCCGGCCACGGCGAGGAGCTGCTCGCGCTCGCGGAGGCGTACGAGCTGGTCTGGGCGACCACCTGGAAGGGCGAGGCGAACGAGTGGATAGGCCCGCACCTGGGCCTGCCGGAGCTCCCCTGGATCGACTGGCCCCAGATGCACGGGCGGGCGCCGCGCGGGACCTTCTGGAAGACCCAGTACATCCTGGAGTACGCGGGCGAGCGGCCCTTCGCCTGGATCGACGACGACATCACCGACTTGGACCGCGCATACGTAGAGCAGCGCCACCCGGCGCACGCGCTGCTGCTGCGGATCGACGAGCAGATCGGGCTGGTCCGGGCCGACTTCGACGCGCTGGCGGACTGGGCGGCGTGACGCCGGAGCCCGACCGGACACGCCGGAGGGGCGGCCGGGGCCCGAAGGCTCCGACCGCCCCTCCGGGCACCGCGGTCAGTTCTTGTGCGTGGCCCAGGCGTGCTGGATGACCAGGTCGGCCTTCAGCTCCGTGAGCTGGATCGCGACCGCCGACGGGGCGGTGCCGCCGCGGCCGTCGCGGGAGGCCAGTGCGCCCTTGACGTTGAGGACCGTACGGACCTCCGGCGTCAGGTGCTCCGAGATCTTCGCGAACTGCTCGTCCGTCAGCTCGTCGAGCTCGATGCCGAGCCCCTCGCACTCCTTGACGCACTCGCCGGCCACCTCGTGCGCCACCCGGAACGGCACGCCCTGCTTGACCAGCCACTCCGCGATGTCGGTGGCGAGCGAGAAGCCGGCCGGGGCCAGCTCCTCCATCCGCTCCCGGTTGACCGTGAGGGTCGCCATCATGCCGGTGAAGGCGGGCAGCAGGACTTCGAGGGTGTCGCAGGAGTCGAAGACCGGCTCTTTGTCCTCCTGGAGGTCCCGGTTGTAAGCCAGGGGAAGGGCCTTCAGGGTGGCGAGCAGGCCCGTCAGGTTGCCGATGAGGCGGCCCGACTTGCCGCGCGCCAGCTCCGCGATGTCCGGGTTCTTCTTCTGCGGCATGATCGAGGACCCGGTGGAGAAGGCGTCGTGCAGGGTCACGAAGGAGAACTCCTTCGTGTTCCAGATGATGATCTCCTCCGCGATCCGCGACAGGTTGATGCCGATCATCGCGGTGACGAAGGCGAATTCGGCGACGAAGTCGCGCGAGGCCGTGCCGTCGATGGAGTTGCCGACCGAGCCGCGCTCGAAGCCCAGGTCGGCGGCGACCGCCTCCGGGTCCAGGCCGAGCGAGGAGCCCGCCAGGGCGCCCGAGCCGTACGGGGACACCGCGGTCCGGGTGTCCCACTGGCGCAGCCGCTCCGCGTCCCGGGACAGGGCCTGCACGTGGGCCAGTACGTGGTGGGCGAAGAGCACCGGCTGCGCGTGCTGCAGGTGGGTCCGGCCCGGCATGGCCACGTCGGCGTGCGCCTCGGCGAGGCCGATCAGCGCGTCCTGGAGCTCGGCGACGAGGCCCCCGATGATCCGGGCGTGGTCGCGCAGGTACATGCGGAACAGGGTGGCGATCTGGTCGTTGCGCGACCGGCCGGCGCGCAGCTTGCCGCCGAGGTCGGCGCCGAGCCGCTCCAGCAGGCCCCGCTCCAGTGCGGTGTGGACGTCCTCGTCGGCGATGGTGCCGGTGAAGGAGCCGTTCGCCACGTCGACCGCGAGCTGGTCCAGACCGTCGAGCATGCGGCCGAGCTCGTCCGCCGTCAGCAGGCCCGCCTTGGCGAGCGCGCGGGCGTGGGCCTTGGAACCCGCGATGTCGTACGGGGCCAGGCACCAGTCGAAGTGGACCGACGCGGACAGCTTCGCGAGGGCCTCGGCGGGACCGTCGGCGAACCGGGCGCCCCAGAGCCGGACGTCACCACCGTTGTTGCTGCTCACAGCTACTGCTCCTCAAGAACGTGCATGGCTTCGGATGTGCAACCGCCTCCCCGCCGCGGAGGTAACGGGGAAGCGGTTCGTACTGCGGTTACCCGGGGTAGCGAGGGTACGAACGGTGTGGATCAGGCGAGGTCGCGGCGGGCCGCGATCTTCGAGGACAGACCGAAGATCTCGATGAATCCCTGGGCCTTCGACTGGTCGAAGGTGTCGCCCGAGTCGTAGGTCGCGAGGTTGAAGTCGTAGAGCGACTCGTCCGACTTCCGGCCGGTGACGACGGCGCGGCCGCCGTGCAGGGTCATCCGGATGTCGCCGCTGACGTGCTGGTTGGCCTCGTTGACGAAACCGTCCAGCGCCCGCTTCAGCGGGGAGAACCACAGACCGTCGTAGACCATCTCGCCCCAGCGCTGCTCGACCTGCCGCTTGTAGCGGGCCAGTTCGCGCTCAACGGTGACGTTCTCCAGCTCCTGGTGGGCGGTGATCAACGCGATCGCGCCCGGGGCCTCGTACACCTCGCGGGACTTGATGCCCACGAGCCGGTCCTCGACGATGTCGATCCGGCCGATGCCCTGGGCCCCGGCGCGCTCGTTGAGCTGCTGGATGGCCTGGAGCACGGTGACGGGCTTGCCGTCGATGGCGACCGGGACGCCCTCCTTGAAGGAGATGACGACCTCGTCGGCCTCGCGCGGCAGGGCCGGGTCCGCGGTGTACTCGTAGATGTCCTCGATCGGCGGGTTCCAGATGTCCTCCAGGAAGCCCGTCTCGACGGCGCGCCCGAAGACGTTCTGATCGATGGAGTACGGGGACTTCTTGGTGGTCGCGATCGGCAGGTTCGCCTTCTCGGCGAAGGCGATGGCCTTGTCGCGGGTCATCGCGTAGTCGCGGACCGGGGCGATGCACGTGAGGTCGGGGCCGAGGGCGGCGATGCCGGCCTCGAAGCGGACCTGGTCGTTGCCCTTGCCGGTGCAGCCGTGGGCGACGGTGGTGGCGCCGTGCTTGCGGGCGGCGGCCACGAGGTGCTTGACGATGGCCGGCCGCGAGAGCGCGGAGACCAGCGGGTAGCGGTCCATGTAGAGGGCATTCGCCTTGATCGCCGGGAGGCAGTACTCGTCGGCGAACTCGTCCCTGGCGTCGGCGACCTCGGCCTCTACCGCGCCGCAGGCGAGCGCCCGCTTGCGGATGACGTCCAGGTCCTCGCCGCCCTGACCGACGTCCACCGCGACGGCGATGACCTCGGCGCCCGTCTCCTCGGCGATCCAGCCGATGGCGACGGAGGTGTCCAGGCCGCCTGAATAGGCGAGTACGACGCGCTCGGCCACGGGGTTCTCCTTACACGGTGCATCCGCCGTCTTGCCCAACAGCGGTAGGCATAACTATGCACTGCTCTGCATGTTTCGTCAATCGAGTCCGGGGTCACCTCCGCTGACCTGCGCATATATGGGAGCGGTCGACCCCCAGCGGCCGGACGCACCGCCGCTGCGGAGCCTGCTCGGCCACCCCGCCGGGCCGCCTTCAGGCTGCGCCGCTCCCGGCTCTCGGGTGACGGACACGTCAACCTCTCCCCCAAGGGCCGCGCCGGGACGCTCGTCGTCATCGACGAGACGACCCTCGCCTACCTGGACTTCGGCGGCAGCGGCGCCGAGACCATCGCGCACGTCCGCGAGAACGGCCGCATCACGCTGATGTGGTGCGCGTTCAGCGGGCCGCCGAACATCGTGCGCATCCACGGCGACGGCGAGGCGGTCTTCCGCGACGACCCGCGCTGGGACGGGCTGATCGAGCGGTTCGCAGACGCCGACGGGCCCTCGGCGCGCGCCGTGATCCTCGTGAGGACCCGGCGGATCGCCACCGTGTGCGGGTTCGCCGTCCCGATGATGGAGTACCAGGGCGAGCGCACGCTCCACGCGGAGTACTTCGGCCGCAAGACGGACGAGGGGTTCAACGCCTACTGCGAGAAGAAGGAGTTCATCGCAGTGAGCGTCGACGGCCTGCCTGCGCTGCCGCTGCCCCTTCCGCCCCGTACCGTCTGACATGTGCTGCGTACCGCGCTCCTCGCCACCTCACTGATCGTCACCAGCCTGCTGGTACGGAGCCCCCACGGTGACCCCCCGCTGCCCGCCCGGCTCGCCGACACCGGCGGCGGCAGCCAGCTGATCACCGCCGTGGCTCCGGCCGCCGGCTCCACGACCGGGCGCCTGACCTGGTGGGACCGGCGGGCGGGCCGCTGGTACGCGACGGGGAGCGCGCCGGCCCGCTTCGGCGCGAACGGGCTGACCGAGGGCGCGCCCCGGACCCAGGGCACGAACACCACCCCGGCGGGCCTGTACGCGCTCCCCTACGCCTTCGGCATCGCGCCCGCCCCGGCCGGTACGGCGTACCGCTACCGGCGGGTGACCCCCGACTCCTGGTGGTGCCAGGACAACGCCTCGGCGAGCTACAACCGCTGGGTGGAGCCGCTGCCCGCGGACTGCGCGCCCGGCGAGGCGGAGCACCTGGCCGCGTACGCGAAGCAGTACGCGCACGCCCTGGTCGTCGACTTCAACTACGAGCACCCGGTACGGGGCCGGGGCGCGGGCATCTTCCTGCACGTGAACGGCAAGGGCGCGACCGCCGGCTGCGTGTCGGTCCCCGAGAGCGCGATGCGCGCGGTGCTGCGCTGGGCGGACCCGCGCAGGCAGCCGCACATCGCGATCGGCACGGAGTCCGGCGAGCTGGCCGTCACCCGGTTCTGAGGAAGGCTCAGCCTTCCTTCTGGGCCAGCCTCAGCAGGTGGTCGGCGAGGGCCTGGCCGCCCGCCGGGTCGCGGCTGATCAGCATCAGGGTGTCGTCGCCCGCGATCGTGCCGAGGATGGCCTGGAGTTCGGCCTGGTCGATCGCGGAGGCGAGGAACTGGGCCGCACCCGGCGGGGTGCGCAGGACCACGAGGTTCGCGGAGGCCTCCGCGGAGATCAGCAGTTCGCCGGAGAGGCGCCGCATGCGCTCCTCCTTCGCCGACTCGCCGAGCGGCGCCTGCGGGGTGCGGAAGCCACCCTCGCTGGGAACCGCGTAGATCAGCTCGCCGCCGGTGTTGCGGATCTTCACCGCGCCGAGCTCGTCGAGGTCGCGGCTGAGCGTCGCCTGGGTGACGCTCAGCCCGTCGTCGGCGAGCAGCTTGGCCAGCTGGCTCTGGGAGCGGACCGGCTGCCGGTTGAGGATGTCCACGATCCGCCGGTGGCGCGCGGTGCGGGTCTGCGGAACGGACTGGCCGTTCGGCTCGTGTTCCTGCGCCTGACTCATCGTCGTCCCATTCCCCGATTGATCATCCGTCCACGTCCGCGGCGGACTTCGCCGCGTCCAGCACGCCGGGCAGGGCCTGGAGGAACGCGTCCGCCTCGGCCTCGGTCAGCACGTACGGGGGCATGAGCCGTACGACGTCGGGGGCGGGCGCGTTGACCAGGAAGCCGGCGTCCTGAGCCGCGCGCTGCACCTGCGGTGCGAGCGGCTCGGTCAGCACGATACCCAGCAGGAGGCCCGCACCGCGGACGTGCGAGACGAGCGGGTGTGCGAATCCCTCGATTCCGCCCCGCAGACGCTCGCCGCGCTCCTTGACCTGGTCGAGGAGCCCGTCGGCGGCGATGGTGTCGATCACGGCGAGGCCGGCGGCGCACGCGATCGGGTTGCCGCCGAAGGTGGTGCCGTGGTGACCGGGCTGGAGCAGGTCGGCCACGGGCCCGAAGGCGGCGACGGCGCCGATCGGCAGACCACCGCCGAGGCCCTTCGCGAGGGTGACTACGTCGGGCTCCACGCCCTCGTGCGCCTGGTGCTCGAACCACTGGCCGCAGCGGCCGATGCCGGTCTGCACCTCGTCGAGGACGAGCAGGGTGCCGGTGGCACGGGTGATCTCGCGGGCGGCCGTCAGGTAGCCGGCCGGGGGGACGACCACGCCGTTCTCGCCCTGGATCGGCTCGATGATCACCAATGCGGTCTCTTCGGTGACGGCGGCCCGCAGGGCCTCCACATCGCCATACGGAACGTGCGTGACGTCTCCGGGCAGCGGCAGGAACGGGGCCTGCTTCTTGGGCTGGCCGGTGAGCGCCAGGGCGCCCATGGTGCGGCCGTGGAAGCCGCCGTCGGTGGCGACCATGTGGGTCCGCCCGGTCAGCCGGCCGATCTTGAAGGCGGCCTCGACGGCCTCGGCACCGGAGTTGCAGAAGAAGACCTTGCCGGGGCGGCCGAAGAGCTGGAGCAGCCGCTCGCCGAGCACGAGGACCGGCTCGGAGGCGTAGAGGTTGGAGACGTGGCCCAGGGTGGAGATCTGCTCGGTCACCGCGGTGACGATGGCCGGGTGGGCGTGCCCGAGGGCGTTGACCGCGATGCCGCCGACGAAGTCGGTGTACTGCTTGCCGTCCGCGTCCCAGACCTGCGCGCCTTCGCCGCGTACGAGCGCCAACGCGGGGGTGCCGTAGTTGTTGGTCAGCGCGCCCTGCCAGCGGGCGGCGAACTCCTGGTTTCCGGTCATGCGGGGTCCCCTCCCTGTGTCTGGACTGCCTGTGTTGCCGCTGCCTGTATTGCCGCTGCCTGTGTGACCGCTGCCTGTGCGTCGGGCACGACCATCGTGCCGATTCCCTCGTCCGTGAAGATCTCCAGCAGGATCGAGTGCTGGACCCGTCCGTCGATCACCCGGGCGGTGGTCACCCCGTTGCGGACGGCGTGCAGGCAGCCCTCCATCTTGGGGACCATGCCGCTGGACAGCTCGGGCAGCAGCTTCTCCAGCTGGCTCACGGTGAGCCGGCTGATGACCTCGTCGCTGTTGGGCCAGTCCGCGTAGAGCCCCTCCACGTCGGTGAGGACCATCAGCGTCTCGGCGCCGAGCGCGGCGGCGAGCGCCGCGGCGGCCGTGTCGGCGTTCACGTTGTACACGTGGTGGTCGTCGGCGCTGCGCGCGATGGAGGAGATGACCGGGATCCGGCCGTCCGCCAGCAGCGCTTCGATCGCACCGGTGTCGATGGCGGTGATCTCGCCGACCCGCCCGATGTCGACGCTCTCGCCGTCGATCTCGGGCAGGTACTTGGTGGCGGTGATGGTGTGCGCGTCCTCGCCGGTCATGCCGACGGCCAGCGGCCCGTGCTGGTTGAGCAGCCCGACCAGCTCGCGCTGGACCTGCCCGGCCAGGACCATCCGTACGACGTCCATCGCCTCGGGCGTGGTGACGCGCAGACCCGCCTTGAACTCGCTGACCAGGCCCTGCTTGTTGAGCTGGGCGTTGATCTGCGGGCCGCCGCCGTGCACGACGACCGGCTTCAGGCCGGCCTGGCGCAGGAAGACGACGTCCTGGGCGAAGGCGGCCTTGAGGTCCTCGTCGATCATGGCGTTGCCGCCGAACTTGATGACGACGACCTTGCCGTTGTGCCGGGTCAGCCAGGGCAGGGCTTCGATGAGGATCTCGGCCTTGGGCAGGGCGGTGTGCCTGCGTGCGGTGCTCATGAGGAGTACGCGCTGTTCTCGTGGACGTACTCGGCGGTCAGGTCGTTGGCCCAGATGACCGCGGACTCCGAACCGGTGGACAGGTCGGCGGTGACGCGGACCTCGCGGCCCTTCATGCTCACCAGGTCGCGGTCCTCGCCGACCGAGCCGTTCTTGCAGACCCAGACGTCGTTGATGGCGACGTTCAGCCGGTCCGGGTCGAAGGCGGCCTTCGTGGTGCCGATCGCGGACAGGACGCGGCCCCAGTTCGGGTCCTCGCCGTGGATGGCGCACTTGAGCAGGTTGTTGCGGGCGATGGACCGGCCGACCTCGACCGCGTCCTCCTCGGTGGCCGCCCCGATGACCTCGATGCGGATGTCCTTGCTGGCGCCCTCGGCGTCGCCGATCAGCTGGCGGGCCAGGTCGTCGCAGACCGTGCGCACGGCCTCCGCGAACGTCTCGTACGCCGGCACCTGGCCGGACGCGCCGGAGGCGAGCAGCAGCACCGTGTCGTTGGTGGACATGCAGCCGTCGGAGTCGACCCGGTCGAAGGTGGTGCGGGTCGCGGCGCGCAGCGCCTTGTCGAGGGTGGCGCTGTCCAGGTCGGCGTCCGTGGTGAGGACGACGAGCATGGTGGCCAGGCCCGGGGCGAGCATGCCCGCGCCCTTGGCCATGCCGCCGACCGTCCAGCCGTCCTGGCTGACCGTGGCCGTCTTGTGCACGGTGTCGGTGGTCTTGATGGCGATGGCGGCGGCCTCGCCGCCGCCGGCGGAGAGCGCGGCGGCCGCGGTCTCGATGCCCGGGAGGAGCTTGTCCATCGGGAGCAGGACGCCGATCAGGCCGGTGGACGCGACGGCGACCTCGCCGGCGTTGACACCGTTCCCGAGACCCTGCTGGTTCAGGACCTCCGCGACCTTCTCGGCGGTGGCGTGGGTGTCCTGGAAGCCCTTGGGGCCGGTGCAGGCGTTGGCGCCGCCGGAGTTGAGGACCACCGCGCTGACGGTGGCGCCGCGCAGGACCTGCTCGGACCAGTGGACGGGCGCGGCCTTGACCCGGTTGGAGGTGAAGACGCCCGCCGCGGCCAGGCGCGGCCCGGTGTTGACCACGAGGGCCAGGTCGGGATTGCCGTTCGCCTTGATCCCGGCGGCGATGCCCGCCGCCGTGAACCCCTGTGCTGCCGTGACGCTCACGGTGCGACTCCGATCGTGGAAAGACCCAGCGCCTCGGGGAGCCCGAGGGCGATGTTCATGCTCTGGACCGCGCCGCCGGCGGTGCCCTTGGTCAGGTTGTCGATGGCGCTGATCGCGATGATCCGCTGCGCGGCCTCGTCGTACGCGACCTGGATCTGAACGGCGTTGGAACCGTAGACGGACGCCGTCGCCGGCCACTGCCCCACGGGCAGCAGGTGTACGAAGGGCTCGTCCGCGTAGGCCTTCTCGTACGCGGCGCGGACCGCGTCGGCCGTGGTGCCCGGCAGCGCCTTGGCGCTGCAGGTGGCCAGGATGCCGCGGGGCATCGGCGCCAGCGTGGGCGTGAAGGAGACGGAAACCCGCTGCCCGGCGACGGGGCTGAGGTTCTGCACCATCTCGGGCGTGTGGCGGTGGCCGCCGCCGACCCCGTACGGGCTCATGGAGCCCATGACCTCGGAGCCGAGCAGGTTCGGCTTGAGCGCCTTGCCTGCGCCGGAGGTGCCGGAGGCGGCGACGATCACGGCCTCGGGCTCGGCGAGCTGCGCGGCGTAGGCCGGGAACAGCGCGAGCGAGACGGCGGTCGGGTAGCAGCCGGGGACGGCGATGCGCTTGGAGCCGGCCAGCGCGGCGCGGGCGCCGGGCAGCTCGGGGAGGCCGTAGGGCCAGGTCCCGGCGTGCGGGGCGCCGTAGAACTCGTCCCAGTCGGCGGAGTCCTGGAGCCGGTGGTCGGCGCCCATGTCGACGACGAGGACCTCCTCGCCGAGCTGGGCGGCCACGGCGGCGGACTGGCCGTGCGGCAGGGCCAGGAAGACGACATCATGACCGGAGAGCACCTCGGGCGTGGTCGCCTCCAGAACGCGTCCGGCCAGCGGCACCAGGTGCGGCTGGAGCGCACCGAGCGGCTGCCCGGCGTTGGAGTTCGCGGTCAGCGCGCCGATCTCCACCTCGGGGTGCGCCAGCAGCAGGCGCAGCACTTCCCCGCCCGCGTATCCGCTCGCACCGGCCACCGCTACACGTACCACCATCGGACCCTCCTCCTCGATGGCATGACTATACGTACGGCCGCACGTTTATGCAAAGCAGCGGGACAAGTCCGATGGAACCCCGTGGCCGGTCAGGAAGACGGGGCCGGGGTCTCCAGGGACACCACCGCGACCATTGCCGTTCACCACGGCCACCAGCAGGTCGACCAGCTCGGCCGCCCGGGCCGCGCCGGCTCTCACCCGCCTCAGCCCCTCGGCCTCGCGGACGGCGGCTCGGGGTCAGCGGCTCGGGGTAGCGGGTCCGGGGTCAGCGTGTCACGGGTCAGCGGGTCCGGGGCTGGTTGAAGCGGAGCATATTGCCGGCCGGATCGCGGAAGGCGCAATCGCGGACCCCGTACGGCTGGTCGGCGGGCTCCTGGAGCACCTCCGCGCCGCTGGCCCGGATGCGTTCGAAGGTGGCGTCCACGTCGTCCGTCGCGAAGATCACCCCGCGGAGCACGCCCTTGGCCAGCAGTTCCGCCATCGCCTGCCGATCGGCGGGCGAGGCCCCGGGGTCGGCGAGCGGCGGTTCGAGGACGATCTCCACGTCGGGCTGCTCGGGCGAGCCGACGGTCACCCAGCGCATCCCCTCGAACGCGACGTCGTTGCGCACTTCCATGCCGAGGGCGTCGCGGTAGAAGGCCAGCGCCTTGTCGTGGTCGTCGACGGCGATGAAGCACTGCGCGAGCTTGATGGTCATGCCCCGACGCTACGACGCGGCCGCGGATCCCGCTCCCCCGCCACCGGCGGGCCTGCGGACGGGCCGGGTGTGGACCTTGGCGACGCACGCCGGGATGGCGGCGCCCGCCTCGTGCCGCCGGGCCCGATAGGCGCTGGGGGGCTCGCCGACCAGCTCCGTGAAGCGCGAGCTGAACGATCCCAGCGAGGTGCATCCGACCGCGAAGCAGACCTCGGTCACGCTCAGGTCGCCCCGGCGCAGCAGCGCCTTGGCCCGCTCGACGCGACGGGTCATGAGATAGCTGTACGGGGTCTCCCCGAAGGCCGCCCGGAAGCTGCGGGAGAAGTGCCCGGGCGACATGAGGGCGACGGACGCCAGCGCCGGCACGTCCAGCGGCTCGGCGTAGTCGCGGTCCATCCGATCCCGGGCCCGCCGCAGCCGCACCAGGTCCTCGATCGTCACGCGCACCAGCATCTCACGGCGGGTGCGGGCGGACAGGCGTCCGACCAGGGTCCGACCGGGGTCCGACCGGCGTCCGACCGGGGTCCGGCGGGGGTCCGGCGGGGCCGCTACTTCTCGGTCTTCGCGGCCTTCTCGGCCTTCTCCGCCTGCATCTGCTTGATGCGGACGGTCTCCTTGCGGACGTCCGCCTGGGTGGCGCGCTCCTTCGCGAGCCACTCCGGCATCTCCTGCTTGAGGGCCTCGATCTGCTCCGTGGTGAGCGCCTCGGTGACACCGCCGCGCGCCAGGCCGGCGATGGAGACGCCGAGCTTCGACGCAACCACCGGACGGGGGTGCGGGCCGTTGTTCCGGAGGTCCTGCAGCCACTGGGGCGGCTCGGCCTGGAGGGCGGTGAGCTCGGTGCGCGAGACGACACCCTCCTGGAACTCTGCGGGGGTGGCCTCGAGGTACACACCCAGCTTCTTCGCCGCGGTGGCGGGCTTCATGGTCTGGGTGGTCTGGTGCGACGTCATGAGGTCCAGGGTATCGAGCATGTGCGCCACCTCCGACCACGGCCGGTAATCTGGCCGGGTGACAGACTCCCGGACACCCCCGTCGTTCCAGCTCGCATACGTCCCCGGGGTGACTCCCACGAAGTGGGTCCGGATCTGGAAGGAGCGGCTGCCCGACGTTGCGCTGACCCTCGTCCAGGTCACTCCCGCCGAGGCTCCCGCCCTCCTGCGCGGCGGCGGCGCCGACGCCGGCTTCGTCCGGCTGCCGATCGACCGTACGGACCTCAGCGCGATCCCGCTCTACACCGAGACCACGGTCGTCGTGATCCCCAAGGACCACCTCATGGCCGCGGCCGAGGAGCTGTCGATCGCGGAGCTGGCCGACGACATCGTGCTCCACCCGCTGGACGACACCCTCGAATGGGAGCAGCTGCCGGGCAAGGCCGCGCTCCAGCGCCCGGAGACCACGGCCGACGCGATCGAGCTGGTGGCGGCGGGCATCGGGGTCCTGGTCGTGCCCCAGTCGCTCGCGCGGCTGCACCACCGCAAGGACCTCACGTACCGGACCCTGCTGGACGCCCCCGAATCCCGCGTCGCGCTGTCGTGGCCCGAGGCGGACGAGACCCCCGAGCTGGTCGAGGAGTTCATCGGGATCGTGCGCGGGCGGACGGTCAACAGCTCGCGCGGACGCGGCCGTACGCAGCCCGAGCCCGAGCAGAAGAAGGCCAAGCCGGCCCGTAAGCCCGCCCCCAAGTCGGGCGGCAAGCCAGCCGCAAGGAACCCGCGCTCCGGCGCCCCCAAGGGCGGCAAGGCCACGGCGAAGTCCACCGGCAAGCGCGGGAAGCCCCGCGGCCGGTAGGAGGGTTCCGCTCAGCGGCCGGCCAGTGTGAGGGCGGCGGTGATCGCGATGATGCCGGGCACCACCCCGACGAACACGGCGAGGACCGTCGCGACCGCGGCCAGGGCCGGGTGCGCGCGCGGGTCGGCGAAGGCCGCGCACAGCAGGAGCAGCGACACCGGCAGGAAGATCCATGCCAGGTCCGGCCCGCCGGCGAGCGACCACCCCGCCGGCACGACGGCGACGGCCACGCACGAGGCCTTGAACCGCGCCCGGTTCCCGCGCAGCACCGTCGGCACCGCGAGCAGGAGGACCGGGAGCACCAGCGCGAAGAGCGGGGCGCCCTCCTTGAGCAGCACCGCCACGGGCGCCACCGGGAGGAGCAGCGCGGCCAGCGCGATCCCCCGCTGCCAGGAGTGGGCGGCCCGTGCCCGGCGCGTCGCGGCGCCGCCGCTCGCCGCTCGCCGCCCGGGCGCCGCGATCCCCGCCGTGCCCGCGCCCCCGTGCCGAACCCACGTGAACTGAACGCGTTCAAGCCAGGGGGTAATCGCACTTTCTGGCGATGGCCCGAGGGCGTTGCGCCCGTCACACACCCGCCCCTATGGTCACTTCGTAGTCATTTCATCACACTGAGTGATCAGGGGGCAAGGGTGTTACGCATCGCCAAGGGACCGGCCAGCCGGAAACGGGCCCGCAAGGGGCTGGCCGCGCTCGCCGCACTGGCCGCCGGGGCGCTCCTCGCGCTGGGCATGGGGGCCGTGCCCGCGAGCGCCGCCGAGGGCTCGTGCGCCGGCGGCGCCACCGGGCGGCTGCCGCGACCGCAGGACCAGCGGTTCTACGTACAGTGCGCGGGCGGGATCGCCACCGTCGTGGCCTGCCCCACCGGGCAGGTCTACGCCCCCGGCACCCAGCTCTGCGCGGCGCCCGAGCTGGTCCGGCCCGCCGTGGCCACGGTCACCACGGCCGGTCCTGCGAAGCTCAGCGGGCTGCTCTTCGGGGTCAGGAACCTCAGCACCACCGTACGGATCGCGGACGCCCCGGCCGGGCTGGACGGCGTACCGGTCACCTTCACCACCGTCGGCGGCCGGACGCTGTGCACCGCCGTCACCGACCAGTTCGGGGCCGCCCGCTGCGACACCCCGGCCCGGCTGACGATCCCGCTGGACGAACTCCTGCGCGGCTACCGGGCCACCTACGCGGGCATCGGCGGGATCTACCTCTCCTCCTCCGCCACCGCCCCCATCGCGCTCCTCTAGACCGCCCCTCTAGCTCCGGGAAAGCGCGTGCCGGACCCAGACGTTCGGCTCCACGTAGACCGCGAAGCCCTGCTCCGGTTCGCAGTGGACCGGGGACAGGGCTCCCGGAACCCGGACCGGGCCGGCCGCGTCGAAGGGGAGGCCGGTCCACTCCCGCCACTGGGCGAGGGAGCCGGTGATCGTCATCGACAGCGGGGCCACCGAATCGATGACGCCGCCCGCCCGCACGTGGACCCGTAGCCACGGGTCGTACGGGAGGCCGTCCTCGCGGGTGCGGTACGCGTACGCGTGGATCGAGGTGTCCGGCTCGGCGGGCTTCCCGCTGGGCCGGACCGGGGCCACCACCTCGGCGAAGCCGCGCGCGCGGGCGTTCTCGCGCATCGCGGCGAGCATCAGGCCCGAGAGCCCCTCGCCCTGCCGGTCGGCCGCGACGCTGATCTCGATCGCGCTCACGGTGTCGGCCTCGACCCCGCGCCGCAGGTCGGAGAAGGCCCACATCAGGATCCGGTCCCAGCCCTGTGCGGGCAGCACCCCGTCGCGGCCCGGCGCGTGCTGCGCGAAGGGCAGGCTGAAGCCCCGGGCGACCACCGCGTCCCCGTCCGTGGCGATCAGGACGTACTCCGGGAACTCGGCCACCATCCGCGGATACAACAGCCAGGCCAGCGCGTCGTGCTGCGCGAACTCGGGCCACGAGTCCTTCATGTCCCAGAGCCGGGCCGCCAGTTCGGGCCGCTCCGCGATCGTGGTGATCCGGATGCCCGAACCGCTGGCGCTGGTGTCTGTGCTGTCGTCCATGCCCGCAGGCTAGGCACGGCTCATCGGCGCCTCAACCGAATTGGGCCGTCTCAACCGAATGGGGCCGTCGCCTTCGGATCCCGGCCGGCCCGCAACCGCCGTACTGCCTCGGTCAGTTCGCCCGCGCCGGACACCCCGGCGAAGCTCAGCCGGACGAACGGGCCGGGCGGTTCCGCGCAGAAGTACGGCCGTCCCGGCGCGACCGCGACCCCGGACCGCAGCGCGGCCGCGACGAAGGCCGCGTCGTCGCCGCCCCCGCCGGGCCGCGCCCACAACTGGTAGCCGCCGCGCGGCGGATGGGGCACTTCCAGCTCCGGCAGCTCCCGCCGCAGCGCTCCGGTGAGGACGTCCCGGCGATGGCGCAGCTCGGCGGCCACGGACTTGAGGTGGCGCGGCCAGGCGGGTGCGCCCACCAGCTCCAGGGCGGCCTCCTGGAGCGGCCGGGGCACGAAGAAGCTGTCCACGACCTGGATGGCGCGCAGCCGGTCGAAGACCGGGCCGCGGGCCGCCAGCGCGCCCACCCGCAGGCTGGGCGAGGTGACCTTGGTCAGGGACCGCACGTGGACGACCACCCCGTCGGGATCGTCGGCGGCGAGCGGCGCCGGCAGCGGGCCCGAGTCCTCGTGGGCCAGGGACCGCGCGTAGTCGTCCTCCAGGACGAACGCCCCGGCGGCGCGCGCGATCCGCAGCACTTCCCCCCGCCGCTCCCCGGACAGCACGGTCCCGGTCGGGTTCTGGAACAGCGGCTGGCATACGAACACCCGCGCCCCGGTCGCTTCGAAGGCGGCGGCCAGCAGCTCCGGCCGGACCCCGTCCGCGTCCACCGGGACCGGCACCGGGCGGCAGCCGGCGGCCCGCGCGAGGGCCAGCAGCCCCGGGTAGGTCGGGGATTCGACGAGGATCGGCGCCCCGGGCGGGGCGAGCGCCCGCAGGGCGGTGGCGAGCGCGCTCTGGCCGCCCGCGGTCACCAGTACGTCCCCGGCCGCGACGGCCCCGCCGATCTCCCGGGCGAACCAGTCCCGCAGCTCGGGCAGGCCCTCCACGGGCGGCCTCCCCCACACCCCGGGCCGCCGGCCGGCCCGGGCGAGGGCCGCCGCCATGGCCCGCTCGGGCTGGAGCGCCGAGTGCAGGTAGCCGCTGTGCAGTTCGATGACCCCGGCGGGCGGGGCGGCCAGGGTGACCAGCACCCCGGAGGCGTCCACGGAGCGCGGAACCACCTCGCCGGAGTCCTCGGCGCTCAGGGCGACGGCCTGCCAGGAGGTGTCGCCGGGCGCGGGTGCCCGCGTACGGGGCTGCGCACGGTAGACCCCGGCTCCGGGTCGGGTGACCACCAGGCCTTCGGCGGCGAGCTGGGCGAGGGCCCGGGAGACGGTGACGGGGCTGACCCGGTACTGCTCGACCAGGGCCCTGCTCGACGGGAGCTTTCCACCCACCGAGTAGCGGTCCAGTTCGGCGCGAAGGGACTCCGCCAGTTCCGCCACACTGCTACGCTCGTACATGACAGCACAGAATAGCGCTACTCTCCCCCACGCGATAGCAGTTCGGGGCACCGGTACCGGCACCCGCCGGCCCGCCCTCGGGGGCACCACGCTCGCCGCGGCCGGAGTCGTCACCTTCTCGCTGACCTTCCCCGGCACCGCCTGGGGCCTGGAGAGCTTCGGCCCGTGGTCCCTCTTCGGCCTGCGCTGTCTGCTCGCGGGCCTGACGGCCGGCGCCTTCCTGCTGGCCCTGCGCGTCCCGGTGCCGGCCCGCGCCCACTGGGCGGGGCTGGCGGTCGTCGCCGGCGGTGTGGTCGTCGGCTTCCCGCTGCTGACCACCCTCGCCCTGCAGACCTCCACCACCTCGCACGCCGCCGTGGTCGTCGGTCTGCTCCCGCTCACCACGGCGGTCGTCTCCTCTCTGCGCACCGGGGCCCGGCCCTCGCGGCGGTTCTGGGCCGCGGCCGTGGCCGGCGCGGTCATCGTCCTCGGCTTCACCGTCGCCCAGAGCGGCGGCGCCCTGTCGGCCGGCGACGCCCTCCTCTTCGCCGCGCTGCTGGTGTGCGCGGCCGGGTACACCGAGGGCGGGCGCCTGGCCCGGCTGCTGCCGGGCTGGCAGGTGATCGCCTGGGCGCTGGTGGTGTGCCTGCCCATCGGCCTGATCGGCTCCGCGCTCGGGCTCGCGTACGAACCGGTCGAGCTGACCGGCCGGGGGGTGGCCGGGCTGGTCTGGGTGGCGGTCGGCTCCTCCTTCCTCGGCCTCTTCGTCTGGTACCGGGGCATGGCCGAGATCGGGGCGGCCCGCGCGAGCCAGCTCCAGCTCGCGCAGCCGCTGCTGACCCTGCTGTGGTCGGTGCTGCTGCTCGGCGAGCACCTGTCCCCGGCCGCGCCCGTCGCCGCCTGCGCGGTGCTCGTCTGCATCGCCGTGACGCAGCGGCCCGACGGGTCAAAAAGGGGCGGGACGACCTAAACTGCTAGCACCGGATCGGACCGCCACCGAGGAGGTCAGCATGCGCGCGACCGAGGGCGACCAGCTGGTTCAGCACGGCAGGATCGTGGGCCAGCACGACAAGGTCGGTGAGATCACCCAGGTCCTGGGAGAGAACGGCACCCCTCCCTACCGCGTCCGCTTCACGGACGGACACGAGGCCGTCATGTCCCCCGGCCCCGACTGCGTCGTGAAGCACCCGGCCGACCAGGACCACTGAGGAACGGCGGCCGTCCCTCCGGCGAGGGCCGGCCGCCGGAAGTACGGCGGCCCTTACCGGCTGCCGGAGGCAAGGCCGGCAAGGGCCGCCGCGGAGCACCGGATCAGCGCGGCGGCACCGCCACCGGCGTCGGGTAGTGATCGGCGACCACCCGGGCCATCGCCCCGTTGGGGTCCGCGTCCACCTGCTTCGCGGAGAAGTAGGCGTGGCCGCGGACCTCCGGGTATCCGGCGGCGAACCGCAGGTGCCGGGACAGCTCGCGCGGATCGCGCCAGGCGGCCGTGGAGCTCTGCGCATCGCAGCGGTACAGCGCCTCCCCCACGTAGAGCTGGACGCGGGTGCCCGCGACGGTCCGCGCCCACCAGGGGACGATGGCGGCGTAGTCGGCGGCCGGGTGGCCGATCTGCCAGTACGCCTGCGGCACGATGTAGTCGATCCAGCCCTCGCGCACCCACTTGCGGGTGTCCGCGTACAGGTCGTCGTACGTGGCGACGCCCGCCTGCGTCGGCGAACCGAGCGGATCGCGGTCGGAGTTGCGCCAGACGGCGAAGGGGCTGATGCCGAAGCGCGTCGCGGGGCGCAGCGCCCGCAGCCGCTCGGACATCTCGCGGACGAGGGTGTCGGTGTTGTGGCGGCGCCAGTCGGCGCGGGTCGCGAAGGCCCGGCCGTACTGCTCGTAGGCGTCGTCGTCGTCGAAATCGCGGCCCTCGACGGGGTACGGGTAGAAGTAGTCGTCCCAGTGCACCCCGTCGAGGGGGTAGCGGGCCACGGCGTCGAGCATGGCGTCCTGCACGAAGCGGCGGACTTCCGGCAGCCCCGGGTTGTAGTACAGCTTGCCGCCGTAAGGCACGGTCCAGCCCCGGTTGCGCCGGGCCGGGTGCCCGGGGACGAGCAGGCTGCTGTCGGTGTGGTTGGCCACCCGGTACGGGTTGAACCAGGCGTGCAGTTCCAGCCCCCGGGCGTGCGCTTCGGCCACCGCCGTGCCGAGCGGGTCCCAGCCGGGGTCGACCCCCTGCTCCCCGCTGAGCCACTGCGACCAGGGCTCGCGCGCCGAGGGCCACATCGCGTCGGCGGTGGGCCGGACCTGGAGGATCACCGCGTTGAGGCGGCGGGCGACGGCGGTGTCGAGCAGGTCCAGCAGCTCGGCGCGCTGCTCGCGCGCGGAAAGCCCGCTCCGCGAGGGCCAGTCGACGTTCTGTACGGAGGCCACCCACATCCCGCGGAACGCGGGCTCGCCCGCCGCGCGCCCCCGCCCCGCCCCGCCCGCCTCCGCCGGCCCCGCCGCTCGCGCGGGGGCGGCCGCCACGGCGGCCAGCACCCCCGCCGCCGCGGCCAGGACTCCCCTCCTCCCGATGCTCCGCCTCCCGATGGACGCCATGTGACGACTCCGATCCGCTACGTGACATTGCTTACTGTCCGCCCAGCATGCCCGCCCCGGCCCGACACGCCGGGCAAGGACGGGGGTAACGTCGGGGGGCGTGGCGGGCGCCGGAACGCAGTTACCACTGCACGAGTACGGGGGACCCGCGATGGAGAGCAGCGAAAGGCACGATGTGACGGACCTCCCAGACGACATCGCACGCGTCGGCGTAGTGGGCTGTGGCCAGATGGGCGCGGGCATCGCGGAGGTGTTCGCCCGGAGCGGGCTCGAGGTGATGGTCGCCGAAACCACCGGCGAGGCACTCGAACTCGGGCGGACCCGGCTGCACACCTCTCTGACCAGGGCCGCCGAACGCGGCAAGATCAGCGAGGAGGAGCGGGACGCGACACTGGCCCGCCTGTCGTTCACCACCGATCTCGGCGAGTTCGCCGACCGCGACCTCGTGATCGAGGCGGTCGTCGAGAACGAGCAGGTCAAGACGGAGATCTTCCAGGTCCTCGACCAGGTGGTCACCCGCCCGGACGCGATCCTCGCCTCCAACACCTCCTCGATTCCGCTGGTGAAGCTGGCCGTCGCGACCTCGCGTCCCGACCAGGTCATCGGCATCCACTTCTTCAACCCGGCCCCGGTGCAGCAGCTCGTCGAACTGATCCCGGCGCTGACCACGAGCGACGAGACCATCAAGCGCGCCGAGGCGCTGGTCGGTCAGGCGCTGGGCAAGCACGCGATCCGCGCCCAGGACCGTTCCGGCTTCGTCGTCAACGCGCTCCTCATCCCGTACCTGCTGTCCGCGATCCGGATGTTCGAGTCGGGCATCGCGAGCCGCGAGGACATCGACAACGGCATGGAGCTGGGCTGCGCCCACCCGATGGGCCCGCTGAAGCTCGCGGACCTCATCGGCCTGGACACGGTGGCCTCGGTGGCCGACTCGATGTACGCGGAGTTCAAGGAGCCCCTGTACGCGGCTCCCCCGCTGCTCCAGCGCATGGTCGACGCCGGCCGCCTCGGCCGCAAGACCGGCTCGGGCTTCTACCCGTACGGCTGACCCCTCGGCCGCACCCCCGCCACCTGCGGGTCAGCCGAGCCGCAGGTGGTGCAGCAGCAACAGCCCGGCCGCCATGTTGGCGGCCGGGATCTCGCCGCGCGCGATCATGCCGGGGACCAGCTTGAGCGGTACCCATTCGCGGCGCGAGGACTCGAAGTCGTCCTCGGGGTGGCCCACGTACGTGGCCCCGTCCGCCCAGTAGAGGTGGTGGCGGGCGTCGGTCAGCCCGTTGGACGGCTCCACGGTCATCAGGTGGTGCAGGGGGCCGGGCCGCCAGCCCGACTCCTCCTCCATCTCGCGGGCGGCCGCCCGCTCCACGGACTCCCCGTCCTCGACGACCCCGGCGGGCAGTTCCCAGCCCCAGCTGTCGGTGATGAAGCGGTGGCGCCACAGCAGCAGCACCTCGTTGGCCGCGTTGACGGCCGTGGCGACGGCGACCGGGCGCAGCCGGATGACGAAGTGGTCCAGGTGCCGGCCGTCGGGGAGTTCCACGTCGGCGAGATTCACGTCGAACCAGCGGTTCGTGTACACGGTTTGCTCACTCAGGTTCGTCCACTGCACGGTTCTGCCACCTTCCGATCGAGTAGGTGGCAACATGGCAGCAGTTCACCCCGGCCCAGGGGAACGCGCACAGGGCGGCGCAGTGAACGCCACGGGGCATGTCACAGCGGAACGCGCAGCGCCCCGTCGATGAGCTCGGCCGTGTCCTCGGCCCCCGAACAACCGCTGGTCAGCAGCTGCTCCCGGACCGCGCGCAGCCGGTCGCGCAGGCGCAGCGACTCCATTCCCTTGGCCCGCTCGGCCATTTCGGCCGCCGAGGCCACCGCCTGATCGGCCTCGCCCTGGCGCAGCTGGATCTCGCACAGCATCGCCAGCCGGTGCACCCGGCCCCGGTCGTGCGCGGGCGTGCCCACGGCGGCCGAAGCCTGCTCCCGGGCCCCCCGCAGATCACCCAGCCCGAGCAGCGCCTCCGCCACCTGTACGTTGACCAGCCCGGGCTGCACGTACCCCGTCTCGTCCGGCTCCGTGCCGGGCCGGATCCGCTCCGCCGCCGCCTCGGCCTTGCGGATGCAGGCCAAAGCGGCCGCGGTATCGCCGAGTTGGGCGTAGGCCTTGGCCTGCATGGCGTACAGGTCCGCGGCCAGGGCCGGGGTGGTGTGCCGGCCGGCCGCGCGCAGGGCGGCCTCGGCGAAGGCCACGGCCTGGCGGAACTCCCGTAGGTGCAGGCTCTGGTTGACGATCAGCGCGATCACGTAGGCCCCGAGCCCCCGGTCCCCGCTCGCCTTGGCCAGCCTCAGCGCCTGGTGGAAGTAGCGCTGTGCCAGCCCGTGCGCGTCCGAGTCGTAGGCGCAGATCCCCGCCACGGCCACCAGGGAACCCCCGGCCCGGTGCAGGCTGCGGCCGAGTCCGTCGGAGTAACTGCCGCGCAGCAGGGGGGCGGTCTCGGTACCGAGGAACCGGACGACCCGGTCGCGGGTGGCCACGCCGCCGGCCCTGCGGTACATCAGCTCGTAGTGCGCGCGGGCGGCCTTCAGGATCTCCACGTGCTCGGGTCCGACGCGGGTCGGCCCCTCCCTCGACACGTCGGCGTCCTCCGGCGGGTTCTCCCACTCCCATACCGGCATCACCGCGGGGGTACCGGTCAGCGCCCCGGCGTCGAGGGGCTGGCGGCCGTGGCCGTCGGAGCGCCACAGGGCGGCGGCGCGGTCGACGAAGCCGCTGAGCGGGACTGCGCCGCCACAACGACCGTGCGGATCGGCGGCCTGTCCGGGCAGACCGAACCCGACGTCGTCGAGAGAGAGCGGCCGCCTCAGCCGCCCCCCGATGACCTCGCAGATCAGGTCCGGCACCTGGCCGCGCGGCCGCTGCCCCTTCAACCACCGCGCCACGGCGGTGTGTTCGTAACGCAGGGCAAGTCCGCGGGAACGGCCCGCCTGGTTGACGTACGCGGCGAGTCCGGCATGGGACATGCCCGCCTCGGCGAGGAGGGCGTCGAGCAGTGCATTGGGCTGCATGGCCGCTCCAAGGGCTCGTCGGATCCAGGCTAGTGGGTGCGGGGTTCACACGGGGTGTACTGCATCCAATTCACACAGGGTGTGAAGCCAGTACGCGCATAAATGCGATACGCACCCTCGCGCGGGGGTCCGTCCGAGCGCTTCACTTAAGGGCCTCGCCAAGAGGCGGCTCGGGTCGTCGGCTCCCCCTCGTACAGTGCGACGACCCGTCAACCGCGCCGCCCGTCCTGTTGTCTGCCCGACACTCCACGGCAGGCGGGCGGCGCGTTTCGGCTCCGCCGGGTCCTGGTTGGTCGCCGGGCCCCGGCCGAGCCGGACCGAGCGCGCGCCGGGCCCACCCACCGGGCCCGGCCCGCGTGGTCCCCCGCCCGGGCGCGGACGCCCGCGACCCAGCCGCGCGGACGTCCGCGACCGCGTCCCCGGGCCCTGCGGGGCTGTCCCCTACCCGCCCTTCGCCCGTTCCCTGGGGCTCCGCCCCAGACCCCGCGCCTCAAACGCCGGCGAGGCTGGATTTTCCAGCCCGTCCGGCGTTTGAGGACCGGGTCCGGGCGGAGCCCGGGGAACGGTGGAAGGGCGGGTAGGGGACCAGCCCCGCAGGGCAGCCCCGCAGGGCAGCCCCGCACCTCGCGCAGCCGGGTGGAACGGGTGAGGGGGTGCACCCCGTGATCGGGATGCACCCCCTCGGTGCCACAAGGAGCGGCGGCAGCGGCTACGCGCCGCGCAGCACCGCGCCCGTGCGCTCGCCCGCCAGGGCGACCGCCGCGTCGCGGGCCGCCGTGGACTCCTCTGCGGTCAGCGTCCGGTCGGCCGCGCGGAAGCGCAACGCGTACGCCAGGGACTTCTTGCCCTCGCCCACCTGCTCTCCCTCGAAGACGTCGAACAGCCGGAGGGACTCCAGCAGTTCACCCGCGCCCTTGTGCAGCGCGTCCTCGACGGCCGAAGCCGGCACCGACGCGTCCACGATCAGCGCCACGTCCTGGGTCGCCACCGGGAAGGAGGAGATCCGGGGCGCCTGGAGGGACTCGCCGCCGGCCGCCGCGAGGCGGTCCAGGTCGAGCTCCATCGCGCTGGTGCGGGCCGGCAGGCCCATCGCCTTGACCACGCGCGGGTGCAGCTCACCGGCGTGGCCGATGACCGTCTCCACCCCGTCCAGGGTGACGAGCAGCTCGGCGCAGCGGCCCGGGTGCCAGGGACCGTACTGGCCCTGGCGCACGACGAGCTCCGCACCGGCCTCGACGGCCAGCGAGCGCGCCGCCTGGACCGCGTCGGCCCAGTCGGCCGGACGGCCCTTGCCCCACCAGCCGGCCTGCTCGCGGGCCCCGGCCAGCACGACCGCGGCGTAGCGCGGCTGCGCGGGCAGGGCCGCGTTCAGGGTGGCGATCTCCTCGTCGGTGGGACGCCGGTCGACGCCGAGGCGTACGGCGACGCCCGGCTGCGCGGCGGCCCGGAAGACCGAGCCGGTCTCGAAGAGGGCCAGGTCGTGGCTGCCCCGGCTGTCGTTGCGGCGCAGCGCGCCGAGCAGACCCGGCAGCAGCGTGGTGCGCAGCGCCGGCTCCTCGTCGGAGATCGGGTTGACCAGCTTGACGACCTGGCGGGAGGCGTCGTGCGCGGGCAGCTGGAGCTGGTCGAAGACGCCCTCCCCGATGAAGGGGTAGCTGAGCGCCTCCACGTAGCCCGCGCCGGCCAGCGCGCGCCCGACCCGGCGGTGCAGCTGCTGCCGGGCGGTCAGACCGCGGCCGGAGGGCACCTGCGGGAGGGTGGAGGGAAGGTTCCCGTAACCCTCCAGCCGGATGACTTCCTCGGCGAGGTCGTTGGGCTCGGCGAGGTCGGGCCGCCACGAGGGCGTGGTGACCACGAGCTCGTCCTGGCCGTAGACGTCGCAGCCGACTTCCTGCAGGCGGCGTACGACGGTCTCGCGACCGTAGTCCATGCCCGCGACCTTGTCGGGGTGGTCCGCGCTCATCGCGATGGTGCGCGGGGCGCCCGGTGCGGTGAGCTCGGTGACGCCGGCCTCGGCGGTGCCGCCCGCGAGCAGCACGAGCAGGTCGACGGTGCGCTGCGCGGCGGCGGCGGCGGCCTGCGGGTCGACGCCGCGCTCGAAGCGCTTGGACGCCTCCGAGGACAGCTTGAGGCGGCGGGCGGTGCGCGAGATCGACACGGAGTCGAAGTGCGCGGCCTCGACGACGACCTCGGTGGTGCCGGTGACGGCGCCCGTTTCCGGGTCCGTGACGGAGTCGGCGATCTCGGTGTTGGCACCGCCCATGACACCGGCGAGCCCGATCGGGCCGCTGTTGTCGGTGATCACCAGGTCCTCGGAGTCGAGCGTGCGCTTGACCCCGTCGAGGGTGGTGAACTTCTCGCCCTGTTCGGCCCGGCGGACGCCGATGGTGCCGTCGATGCGCGAGCGGTCGTAGGCGTGCAGCGGCTGGCCGAGCTCGAGCATCACGTAGTTGGTGATGTCGACGGCGAGCGAGATCGGGCGCATGCCCGCCTTCTGGAGGCGGCGCGTGAGCCAGATCGGGGAGCGCGCCTCGGGGTCGAGACCGGTCACCGTGCGCGCGGTGAAGCGGTCGCAGCCCCGCGGGTCGTCGATCTTCACGGGGTAGCCGTACGAGTTCGGCTGGGGCACGTCGAGCAGCGCCGGGTCGCGCAGCGGCAGGCCGTACGCGGTGGCGGCCTCGCGGGCCACACCGCGCATGGACATGCAGTAGCCGCGGTCCGGGGTGATGTCGATGTCGAGGACCTCGTCGACCAGCTCCAGGAGCTTGATCGCGTCGGAGCCGACCTCGTGCTCGTGCGGCAGCACGATGATGCCGTGCGTGCCGTCGTCGCCCATGCCCAGCTCGTCGCCGGAGCAGATCATGCCGTGGGAGGTGCGGCCGTACGTCTCGCGCGCGGCGATCGCGAAGTCGCCGGGCAGCACCGCGCCCGGCAGGACCACGACGACCTTGTCGCCGACGGAGAAGTTCCGGGCGCCGCAGACGATCTCCTGCGGCAGGCCGGTTCCGTTGGCCTGGCCGACGTCGACCGTGCAGAAGCGGATCGGCTTGCGGAAGCCTTCGAGCTCCTCGATGGTCAGCACCTGGCCGACGACGAGCGGGCCCTTGAGCCCGCCACCGAGCTGCTCGACGGTTTCGACCTCGAGGCCGGCGTCGACGAGCTTGTGGGCCACGTCGCGACCGGTTTCACCCGCGGGGAGGTCGACGTACTCCCGCAGCCAAGAAAGCGGGACGCGCATCAGATCTCACTCCCGAACGGCCGGGTGAAACGAACGTCACCCTCGACCATGTCTCGCATGTCTTCTACGTTGTGGCGGAACATCAGCATCCGCTCGATGCCGAATCCGAAGGCGAACCCGCTGTACTTCTCCGGGTCCACACCGCAGGCGGTGAGCACCTTCGGGTTGACCATGCCGCAGCCGCCGAGCTCGATCCAGCCCTCGCTGGAGCAGGTGCGACACGGACGGTCGGGGTTGCCCACCGACTCGCCGCGGCACACGTAGCACTGCATGTCCATCTCGGCGGACGGCTCGGTGAAGGGGAAGAAGTGCGGGCGCAGGCGCGTGGTGGTGCCCTCGCCGAACAGCTCCTGGACCATGTGGTCCATCGTGCCCTTGAGGTCCGCCATGGTCAGGCCCTCGTCCACGGCGAGCAGCTCGACCTGGTGGAAGACCGGGGTGTGCGTCGCGTCGAGCTCGTCGGTGCGGTACACCCGCCCCGGGCACACGATGTAGACGGGGGGCTTGCGCTCCAGCAGCGAGCGCGCCTGCACCGGGGAGGTGTGGGTGCGCAGCACGACGCCGGACTCGTCTCCCTCGGTGCCTTCCGGCCCCCGAACGAAGAAGGTGTCCTGCATCTGGCGCGCGGGGTGGTCGGGCGTGAAGTTGAGGGCGTCGAAGTTGAACCACTCCGCCTCGACCTCGGGGCCCTCCGCGACCTCGTACCCCATGGCCACGAAGATGTCCGCGATGCGGTCCATCAGCGTGGTCAGGGGGTGCCGGGCGCCGGCGGGCACGCGGTCGTAGGGCAGCGTGACGTCCACCGCCTCCTCGACCAGCACCCGCTCGTCGCGCTCGGCTTCGAGCGCGACCGTGCGGGCCCCGAACGCCTTGTTCACGGCGCCGCGGGCCTGGCCCACGAGCTTGCCCGCGGTGGCCTTGGCCTGCGGGGGCAGCGCGCCGATCTCGCGGTTGGCGAGCGCCAAGGGCGAGCGGTCGCCCATGTGCGCGGTCTTCGCCTCGCGAAGCTCGTCGAGGTCGCCGGCGGCGGCGAAGGCGGCGAGCGCCTCGTCCCGCATGCGCTCGATCTCATCCGGTTTCAGTGCCTCGACCTCAACAGGGTCGTACGACTTGTTCGGTGCCGACATCTCTTCCCGTACTTCCGATGGCTGGCTGGTGGTCCCCCGCGCGACGCGCAGGACGCGCTCGGCACTAGGACACAAAGGTGCCAAAGGTCGAGTCTAAAGGTCGCTGGGGGTGAAGGGGCCCGTGGGCCGCCTGGCGAGACGCTCCGCAGGGCTACTGCGTGAGGTATGCCGGGGCGCCGACGGGCAGGATAAATCGGAACTCGGCGCCGCCGCCGGGGCCGCGGCCGACCTTGATGGTGCCGCCGTGGGCTTCCACGATGCCCTTGACGATGTAGAGGCCCAGGCCGGTGCCGCCGCGCTTGCTGCCCCGCCAGAAACGGGTGAAGACGCGGCCCATCGACTCCTCGGGGATACCGGGGCCTTCATCGGTCACGGTGACGGCGGTTCCCTTCTCGGTCTTCCCCGCGGCGTTCGCGAAGCTGGTCGGCGTCACGTCGATGGTGACGGTTCCCTCGCCGTGGCGCACCGCATTTTCGAGCAGGTTGCCCAGGATCTGGTCGATCTTGTCGGGGTCCGCCCAGCAGTCCGGCAGCGGCCGGCTCACGCTGACCAGGAACCGCTCCGGGGCCTGCCCGTTGGCGGTGAGCGCCTGGACGTGGCGGCCCACGGCGGTGGAGATGTCCACCGGCTGGCGGCGCACCTCCAGACGGCCCGAGTCGATGCGGGAGATGTCCAGGAGCTCGGTGATGAGCCGGGTGACGCGGTTCGCGTCGGCGTCGACGGTCTCCAGCATCAAGCGCTTCTGGTCGTCGGTGAACCGCTCCCACTTGGCGAGCAGCGTCGCCGTGAACCCCTTCACGGAGGTGAGCGGGGAGCGCAGCTCGTGCGCGACGGTGGCGATCAGCTCGGCGTGGCTGCGCTCGGTGCGCCGCCGGGCCTCGGTGCCCCGCAGGGTGACCACGAGCCGGCGCACCGGGCCCTTGGGGTGGGTGCGCACGTACCGGGCGGAGACCAGCACCTCGCGGCCGCCGGGGAGCAGCAGGTTCCGCTCGGGCTGTCCGCGCCGGGTGGCGAGCCCTCCGTAGGGGTCGGTCAGCGCCCACCAGCGGCGGCCTTCGAGGTCCTCCAGCGGCAGGGCGCGCTCGATCCCGAGGCCGAGGGCCTCGCCCGCCACCAGGGCGGTGATCCGGGCGGCGGCGGAGTTGAAGCAGATGACCCGGCCGGTGGCGTCGGCGATCACGAGCCCGTCGGGCAGGTCGTCGGGGTCGATCCCGAGCGCGGCGTACTCGCCTAGCCCGTCGGTGTCCTCGCTCGCGGGAGCGGAAGCAGGAGGGGAAGGGGGAGCGGAAGCGGACGCAGCCGCGGGCCGGGCCCGCGGGGGCGCTGCGGGGGCTTCCTGGGGCTGCTGCACGGGCACCCGGGCGGCGGGCGCGGCCAGCTGGGACACCGTCGCCAGGACCGGTGCGCCGGCCGCCTTGGCGGCGCCTGGCGAGCTGTTCGTACCGACGGTCATGTCCCCGTACCCCACATCTCCGAGTACCACGGTGGGCCCCCGGGCCGCCACATTACTAGCTGGGGGTCACGGAGCGGCACCCTCCGGGCGCCCGCTGTGCTCGCGCGGACGCGTACAGGCACACCGCGGCGGCCGTGGCGAGGTTCAGGCTCTCGGCCTTTCCGTGGATCGGGACCCGTACGACGGCGTCGGCGAGCGCCCTGGTCTCCTCGGGCAGGCCCCAGGCCTCGTTGCCGAAGATCCAGGCCGACGGGGTGCCCATGGTGCCCGCGTCGAGCTCGGCGTCGAGGTCGTCCGTGCCGGCCCCGTCGGCGGCGAGGATCCGTACGCCGGCCGCGCGCAGCCCCGCCACGGCCTGCTCCACGGGCACGCCGACGGCCACCGGGAGGTGGAAGAGGGAGCCCACGGAGGCGCGTACCGACTTGGGGTTGTACAGGTCCACGGAGGCGTCGGTCAGCACGACCGCGTCGGCTCCGGCGGCGTCCGCGCAGCGCAGCACCGTACCGGCGTTGCCGGGGTCGCGGACGTGCGCGAGGACGGCGACCAGCTTGGGCCGGGCCTTCAGGATCTCCTCGAACGGGGAGTCGAGGAAGTGGCAGACGCCGACCAGGCCCTGCGGGGTGACCGTTTGAGAGACCTCCGCGAGCACCTCGTCGGAGGCGTAGTGGACACGGGCTCCGGCGGCGTACGCGGCGTCGACGATGTCGGCGTAGCGCTCGGCGGCCTCCACGGTCGCGAACAGCTCGATCAGCGTGGATTCGCCCCCGGCGCCGCGGTGCTCCACGGCCTCGCGCACGGCCTGCGGGCCCTCGGCGATGAAGCGGCGCTCCTTGGTGCGGAAATTGCGTCGCGCCAGGCGCCTGGCGGCGGCCACCCGGGTGGACCGGGGGGAGATCAGCTCGGCGGGGGTGCCCATGGCGGTCGGCTCGCTTCCGTACGTACAGCGGGTGGAACTGGTGGGTCAACGCGACTGGTGGGTCAACCGACTGGAGGGACGACCCACCTGTGGGTCAACCCACCGGAGGGTCAACGCACCGGACCCGCAGGCGCGAGGCCTGCGGGTCCGGGCAAGATACTGCAGCCTTGAGGGCGTGCTGCTTAGGCAGCGACCTTCGGGGCGTTGACGTCGGCCGGGAGGGCCTTCTGCGCGACCTCGACCAGCGCGGCGAACGCGTTGGCGTCGTTGACGGCCAGCTCGGCGAGGATCTTGCGGTCCACCTCGATGTTGGCGGCGTTCAGACCCTGGATGAGGCGGTTGTACGTCATGCCGTTCTGACGGGCAGCCGCGTTGATGCGCTGGATCCAGAGCCGACGGAAGTCGCCCTTGCGCTTCTTGCGGTCGTTGAAGTTGTAGACCAGGGAGTGGGTGACCTGCTCCTTGGCCTTGCGGTACAGGCGCGAACGCTGACCGCGGTAACCCTTCGCCGCCTCGAGGATTGCCCGACGCTTCTTGTGCGCGTTTACTGCCCGCTTGACGCGTGCCACTGTGTACTCCTTGTAGCGGGGCCGTGGTTGTGTTCACACGGCCCGAATTCGATGGGGTCCCGGTCTTGACGTGCTTCCGCTCCCGGAAGGGGAGCGGAGGACGTCACTTGCCGAGAAGCTTCTTGATCTTCTTGGCGTCGCCGGGGGCCATCTCCGCGGTGCCGGTCAGGCGGCGGGTGACACGGGACGACTTGTGCTCGAGCAGGTGGCGCTTGCCGGCGCGCTCACGGAGCACCTTGCCGGAGCCGGTGATCTTGAAGCGCTTCTTGGTCCCGGAGTGCGTCTTGTTCTTCGGCATGGCGCCGTTATCTCCTCGTCGGTGGCGCCCCCACCGGCCCTGGTGGGGGCCGGCTCACGGGAGCGTCATGTTGTATCGGTGATCCGAGACGGGCTGCCTCGGAATCAGGCCTGGGCAGAGGCCTCGTCCGAGGCGGCTGCCTCGTCGGTGCCGGCCTCGGCCGCCGCGTCGGTCGCTTCGTCGGAAGCGTCCTCGGCGTCCACGTCCTCGGCTTCGAGTGCGGCGTTCTCGGCCTCGAGCGCGGCGTCGGCGTCCAGGGCCTCGTCACCACTCTCGTCACCGTGCGCAACACCCTGGCGCTCGGCCTTGCGGGCGGCCTGCGCCTCGCGGGCTTCGGCCATCGCCTCGGTCTTCTTCTTGTGCGGACCGAGAACCATGATCATGTTTCGGCCGTCCTGCTTCGGGTTCGACTCGATGAACCCGAGGTCCTCGACGTCCGAAGCCAGACGCTGCAGCAGTCGGTAGCCGAGTTCCGGCCTGGACTGCTCGCGACCACGGAACATGATCGTGATCTTGACCTTGTCGCCCTGCTTGAGGAACCGAACGACGTGACCCTTCTTGGTGTCATAGTCGTGCGGGTCGATCTTCGGCCGGAGCTTCATTTCCTTGATGACCGTGTGCGCCTGGTTCTTGCGCGCCTCACGGGCCTTCATGGCCGACTCGTACTTGAACTTGCCGTAGTCCATGAGCTTGCAGACCGGCGGGCGTGCGGACGCCGCGACCTCGACCAGGTCGAGGTCGTACTCCTGCGCGAGCTCGAGCGCCTTGGCAAGCGGCACGATGCCGACCTGCTCGCCACTCGGGCCGACGAGTCGTACCTCGGGAACGCGAATCCGGTCGTTGATGCGGGGCTCGGTGCTGATGGATCCTCCTCGGTAGCACCACACGGCTGCCTGGAGGACAGCCGCTGACGTTTTTCCGTCAGACCGACCGCGGCGGGGAATGAAAAAAGCCCCGCCGGGCACAGGCGGGGGCTCCAATACAACCGGAGCACCGTCGCGTGCGAACCGCGGGGCGCAAAATCGGGCAGCTTTCCATCGTCCGTACGGAACGATGGATACCACCAGACCGGTGACCCGCCTCCCGTGAGGGTGGCTGGGTGGGAGAATCGGAGCCTCCACTTGTGGGCCGGGCACATAAGTGTCCGGCCGGTCGAAGTACATACTAGCACCCGCGTTGCAAGCCCGCCGCACGGCATATCGTGGGGCACATGACTGACGCGACGCCCTCCGGATCCTCCTCCGGTGCCCCCTCCGAATCCCCGGCCGCTCCCGACTACGACGACCTGACCCGCGACATCGCGGACGTGCCGGCCGTCGAGGTCATCACCACGGTGGCCGTCCACCTGCTCAGCGCTGCGGCGGTCAACCTGGGCCTGGACAAGCCGGACTCCGAGTACAAGGACCTCGACGAGGCCCGCAAGCTGATCACCGCCCTCGCCGGCCTGGTCACCGCGAGCGCCACCGAGATCAGCTCCTTCCACGCGGCCCCGCTGCGCGACGGTCTGAAGTCCCTCCAGCTGGCCTTCCGCGAGGCCTCGCTGGTGCAGGACGAGCCGGGGCAGGGCCCGGGCGAGAAGTTCACGGGTCCGGTGTACGCGTAACCGCGCGAAGCGCGCCGCAGAACGCCGGAGGGCCACACCTTGACGTCAAGGTGTGGCCCTCCGGCGTTCTGCGTTGTTGGGAGGCATTCGCAGTCGTTCGGGGTCGTTCGGGGTCGTTCGGAAACGTTCGGAAACGTTTCGGAGGCGCTCAGCGCGTGAAGAGCGGCTCGCCCGGCGGGACGGGGGCCCCCTCCGGGAGCAGTGCCAGGTCCAGTCCGCCTACGAGGCGTGCGCGCAGGGTCTCGTCGGCCGCGAGGGCCTCGGCCACCCGGCGGGCCGCCGCCGCGGCCTGCGGACCGGCGGCCAGCACGATCGCCAGGGTTCCGTCGGCGTCCGCGCCGCCCGGGCCCAGGTGGGCGCCGAGCACGGCCGGCTCGGCGGTCACGACGGCCCGTACGGCCTCGCGCACGGCGGGGTCGGCGAGCGGGCCGGCGTCCGTGCGGCCCTCGGCGAGCGCGAGCAGCGCGGGGCCCGCGAGCTGGTACGGGACCGGTCCCGAGAGGTCCAGGACGAGGGTGTCGGCCTTCTCGTGCGCGGCGGCGGCCAGCGCCTGGTGCAGCGGCACCGCGACCGGGCGGGCGGCCGGGTCCCACAGGGCCAGCGAGGCGGTGGAGGTGAAGGCGGGCAGGGCCCGCCGGTCCCCCGCGCGCAGGGTCGGCACGGCCATGTCGCTGGTCTTCTCGCGCTTGAGTCCGGTCTCGGGGTCGGTCTCGACCTCACCGAGGACCGCCACGACGGGAACCAGCAGGCGGGCGTCCTTCAGGGCCGCCAGCACCTCCGGCTCCTTGGCTCTGTCCTCGGCCCAGGCGGCCAGGGCCGCGCTCAGGCGGGGGTCGGCCGAGCCGTCGTCGTCGGAGAAACCGGGGTCCGGAATGTTTTTGTTCGCCACAGTTCCCCGAGCCTATCCCGCGTCTCCCCGCGCCTATCCCGCGTCGGGGTCCCGCCGTCCGACCCGGGGCCGGGGCCGCCGGGCCAGCACTCCGGCCGTCACGAGCAGGGCCAGCCCCGCGACCCCGCCCACCGGAACTCCGAAGCGGGCCCAGGGCCCGGGATCGGGTACCGGATCGGGGCCGGCGCCGAAGTAGGGGTTCGCTGCCGCGACGGGTGCGGGCAGCACCGGTTCGGGGGCGATCGCGTCGGCGGCCTGGAGCGCGGCGGCCGGGTCCACCAGGCCGAAGCCGCGGGAGTCGTCGCGGCCGCCGGGCGGGGGGTCGGAGGCGGTGTCCTCCAGCAGGTTCTTGATCTGCGCCGGGGACAGGTCGGGGTGGGCCGCCTTGACGAGGGCGACGGCGCCGGAGACGAAGGCCGCGGCGGCACTGGTCCCCCAGCCCTCGCCGTATCCGCGGGGCGGGGCGGCGACGACCACTTTGACACCCGGGGCGCTGACGGTGGCGTACCAGTTGCGGGTGGAGAACTTCGCCTTCTTGTTCTCTCGGTTGACGGCCGTGACGGCGATGACCCCGGGGTAGGCCGCCGGATAGGAGATGCGGTCCCCCTTGTTGCCGCCGTTGCCGGCCGAGGCGACCACCACCACGCCCTTGGCGAGGGCGTACTGGATGGCCTCGTCCTCGGTGGCGTCGTGGTGGGCGTCGCTGCTGTCGTCGCCGAGCGAGAGGTTGATCACGTCGGCGCCGTGGTCGGCGGCCCAGCGGATGCCCTCGGCGAGGGCGCCGCCCTTGCTCGCGCGGGCCTTCTCCCGGCCCGGGTCCGTCTCTTCCAGGATCACCCTGACCGGAAGGATCTTGGCCTGCGGGGCGATGCCGATGACGCCGCCGCGCCACTGGGAGCCGTGGCCGCGCCCGGCGATGATCCCCGCCATGCCGGTGCCGTGGCGGGCCCAGGTCTCGTCGCCGGGCACCGCCCCCATGCCGACGAGGTCGATGCCCTCCAGGACCGCGCCCGCCAGGTCGGGGTGGGACGGATCGACCCCGGTGTCGAGGACGGCCACGGTGACCCCCTCGCCCTTGGTGGTGCCCCAGGCCTCCTCGGTGCGCAGGGCCATCAGCGGCCACTGGCTGTCGCGGATGGAGTCCGCGGCGGCCGGCGGCGCGACGGTGACGGCGAACAGGGCTCCGAGGGCGAGGGCGGCCGGGAGCAGGGTGCGACGGGTCATCGGGAGGCCTCCGGGGACGCCGACGGCGTCTGCGTCGTCTGCTGTGTTTGCGGGGTCCCCGGCGCCCGCGAGGTCCCGGGGGCCGGCAGGCCCGACGCGGTGGCCGCGAGGGTGCGTACGGTGTCTTCCATCAGGTCGGCGAGGGCCTGGGCCTCGTAGCCCAGTCCGGACTCGGCCACCCGGCCCTTGGCGTCCTCGGCCATCTTGTCCTCGGCAGGGCTCGGGGCGCCGAGGCGGCGGCCGTCGGCGAAGGCGGAGACGGAGTAGACGACGACCGGGGCCTCGGGGACGACGGAGGCCGCCCAGGCCGCGCGGCGGTTGTCGCGGAATCGGTAGCCGCTCGGGGCGGTCAGCCGGCCGCGCAGGGACTCCATGGCGGTGGCGTCGGCGGGGGTGAACACCATGCCGACGGTGATGAGGGAGCTACGGGTGGCGTCGGTGTAGGTGGCGCGGAGCACGCGGGTGCACCCGGTCTCGGCGAACAGGGCCTGCCAGTCGGCGGCGAGCGCCTCGGAGCAGCCCGCGTCGGCGGGGGCGGTGATACGGGTCCACGTGCGGTCGGCGCCGCCCGGCCCGGCGCCCTGGCCGTCGAGGACGGGCGGGAACAGGGTGTCGGCCGGTGCGCTGTGCCAGAGGGACGCGGCTTTGCGGTACGCGACGGCGGGGTCGACCCGCCGCTGCGCGTCCCGGTGGTCGGAAACGGCCTGGTAGCCGGCCGCACCGGTGAGACCGAGGCCGAGGAGGCCGCACAGAGCGGCGGCGAAGACCTTCCCGGGGCGCCGCCGTGGCGGTACCGAGGTGTGGTCGGGCGCGGTCTGGACCCCGCCGTGCGGTGTGGACGTACTCATCCGGCGGCTCAGCCCCCCGTTCCCGTCGGCTGCCTGTCCCTCACTTTACGCGCCCGCGAGTGCCGGAATGTCGACCGGGGAGGAGCGGCAGTACACATATGCGAACAACCGCCTGCAGATCCAGAAGGTGCATCCGGATGTCGAGACCGAGATGTGACCGGACCGCCTTCCCGGGCTCCTGACCTGGCCCGGCGTCCCGCGGCCTCCCCGAACCCCCTACCCACGGGTACAACCGTCTGGCAGGCTGCCGCCCATGAACTCCCCCGCCGCCGACCGGGCCCGTTACGACCGGGCCACCGCCCATCTCGACGCTCCGCTCGCCCTCGTGGATCTGGAGGCGTTCGACGCGAACGCCGACGATCTCGTGCGTCGCGCCGGCGGGAAGCCGGTCCGGGTGGCGAGCAAGTCCGTACGGTGCCGTGCGCTGCTGGAACGGGTCCTCGCACGGCCCGGATTCGCCGGAATCATGTCCTACACCCTGGCCGAATCGATCTGGCTGGCGCGTTCGGGCTTCGAGGACGTCCTGCTCGCCTACCCGTCCGCCGACCGGGCCGGCTTCGCCGAGCTCGCCGCCGATCCGAAGCTGGCCGGCGCGGTCACCGTGATGGTCGACGACCTCGCGCAGCTGGAGCTCGTGGACCGGGCCCGCGACGGGGGCACGCAGGAGATCCGGGTCTGCCTGGAACTGGACACCGCTCTGCAGCTCTTCGGCGGCAGGATCCGCGTCGGCGCCCGCCGCTCCCCGCTGCGCGAGCCCGCCCAGCTCGCGGAGCTGGCCCGCGCGGTGAGCGCCCGGCCCGGCTTCCGGGTGGTCGGCCTGATGGGCTACGAGGGCCACGTGGCCGGGGTCGGCGACGCGCTCGCGGGGCGCCCGCTGAGGTCGCGCGCCATCCGGCTGATGCAGGGCGCGGCCCGCAAGGAGCTGGCCGCCCGCCGGGCCGAGGCCGTCCGGGCCGTGCGCGCGGTGGTGCCCGACCTGGAGTTCGTCAACGGCGGCGGGACCGGCAGCGTCCAGCAGACCGCCGCGGAGGACGCCGTCACGGAGATCGCCGCCGGGTCGGGGCTCTACGTACCGCGGCTGTTCGACAACTACACCTCGTTCAGGGGCCGCCCGGCGGCGCTCTTCGCCCAGCCCGTGGTCCGCCGGCCCGGGGTCGGGGTGGTCACCGTGCTCGGCGGCGGGTACCCGGCCTCCGGCGCGCCCGGCCCGGACCGGCTGCCGGTCCCGTACCTCCCCGAGGGGCTGCGCTACGACCCGCAGGAGGGGGCCGGCGAGGTGCAGACCCCGCTGCTCGGCAGCCCGGCCGACGATCTGCTGATCGGCGACCGGGTCTGGTTCCGGCACGCGAAGGCCGGTGAGCTGTGCGAGCGCTTCGACGCCTTGCACCTGGTCGAGGGCGACCGGGTGACGGCCACCGCCCCGACCTACCGGGGCGAGGGCCGCACCTTCCTCTAGGGCCTGGGCACCCGGGGCCGGGCCAGCGCCCGGGACCGCTGGAAGCGGAGTCCGTCCTAGAAGACGGAGTCCTTCTGGTCCGGGATGACGCTGGTGTCACCCCGGAGCACGGGCCCCGGGGTGCCGTCGCGGCCGGTGAAGCCGGTGGTCGCGCACGGGTAGGGCGCGGCCTTCTGCTTCTTGGGCTGGATGAACATCGGGTTCACGATCCACTTGCCGTCGCTGTTGTCGTAGGCGCGGCACATCAGCTCGTTCTTGTTGCGGTTCACGACGAGCCGCAGCGCGGTCGCGTCCCGCAGGAACGAGATGTCGGTGTCGGAGTCGCCCGCCGCGAACACCTGGCGGCGGGCGGCCGGCTGCACCTTCTCGGCGGCGGCGCCGCGGATCCCGAAGATCTCCTTGTTGATCCAGCAGCGCTTGCCGTCGATGTACGTGATCATCGTGTCGGCGCCGTCCGCGACGGACCCGCAGCCCTGCAGGTGGGCGGTGAACTTCCCGCCGTACGTGGTGGTGTTGCGGATGCCGATGACGTGCCGGGCGTCGATGCCCACGCCCTCGGCCCACACCTCGACGACCGGCTGCGGCGAGGCCGAGCTGATCCAGACGTCGAAGCCGGCCTTCTGCAGGGCGCCGATGAGTTCCTTCTGCTGGTCGTAGTAGCGCACCCAGCCGGTGGCGGTGGCGGAGCCGACCTGCTGCTGGGCGTCGACCGGGGCGGCCAGGTTCTCGGCCCGCGCGGCCCCCGCGAAACCGCGGATCTCGCGCGCGGTCCAGCCCTGCATGAGCTGCGGAAGCCAGGAGTAGGCGGGCTCGGTCGTACGGCGGTCCCAGCCGGCGAAGGCGGGGGCGGCCGCCCGGGTGGCGGCGGTGCCGTAGACGGCGTTGATCTCGTCGGCGCAGCCGGCGCCCCCGGGAGTACCGGTGGGCAGCGGGTCTCCGGGCCTCGCCAGGGCGCCGCAGGCCTCGGCCAGGGCCCGGGCGGCGGCCGGGGTGAGGTAGCGGCTGGTGCTCGTCCAGTCACCCCCGGCGGGCTGGCGGATCTTGCCGTTGCGCAGCAGCCAGAACATCTGCGCGTCGCCCACGTCGTTCTTGACGACGGTGTTGTCCCAGTCGAAGACCGCGACGGGCTTGTCGCGGTCGGGCCGGTACGGGTCGCAGGTGGCGTAGTCGTCGATGAGCTGCTGCAGCCGCGCCCGGTTGTCTCCGTACCAGGCGGCCTTGAGCCGGGGCGTGGCGCAGTGGCCGCCGGGGTGGGCCTGGGCGGCGGGTACGGCGGCCACGAGGGTGCAGGCGGCTATCGCGGCGGCGGCGCCGACGGCCTGGAGCCGCCGCATGGAGCTGAGTCGGGTCACTGAGGTGGGTCCTCCTGGTTCGCGGAAAGATCGTCATGGACGGGATCGTCACGGACAGGATCGTCACGGGCGGGATCGTGACGGGCGGGATCGTCACAGGCGGTGGAGCACGGCAGCCGGGCGTCGTGCGACGCCCGGCTGCCGGGTGGGTGGTGGGGAGGCGAACGTTTAGAGAGGAGTGACGTACGCGCCGGAGATCCCGCCGTCGACCAGGAAGTCGGTGGCGTTGATGAAGGAGGAGTCGTCGCTCGCGAGGAAGGCGACGGCGGCGGCGATCTCGGTGGGCTCGGCGAACCGGCCGAGCGGGATGTGCACGATCCGGCGGGCCGCGCGCTCCGGGTCCTTGGCGAACAGCTCCTGCAGGAGCGGGGTGTTGACGGGCCCCGGGCAGAGCGCGTTGACGCGGATGCCCTCGCGGGCGAACTGCACGCCGAGCTCGCGGGACATCGCGAGCACGCCGCCCTTGGAGGCGGTGTAGGAGATCTGCGAGGTGGCGGCGCCCATCCGGGCCACGAAGGAGGCGGTGTTGATGATGGAGCCCCGGCCCTGGCGCTGCATGTAGGGCAGGGCCGCCTTGCAGCAGAGGTAGACGGAGGTGAGGTTGACGTCCTGGACCCGCTTCCAGGCCTCCAGGCTGGTGGTGAGGATCGAGTCGTCGTCCGGGGGCGAGATGCCGGCGTTGTTGAAGGCGATGTCCACGGAACCGTAGGTGTCGAAGGCGGTCTTGAACAGCGCCTCGACCTCCTCCGGGCTGGTGACGTCGACCTTGACGAAGGTGCCGCCGACCTCCTCGGCGGCGGCCTTGCCCGCGGTCTCGTCGATGTCGCCGCAGACGACGTTGGCGCCCTCGGAGGCCAGCCGCCGGGCGGTGGCGAGGCCGATGCCGCTGCCGGCTCCGGTGATGACGGCGGTACGCCCGACCAGTCGGCGGCAGACGATCTCTTCGGTGGAATCGGTGCTCATGTTTCTCAGGCCTCCGTGCTGATGAAGACGTTCTTGGTCTCGGTGAAAGCGGAGAGGGAGTCGGGCCCGAGCTCGCGCCCGAGTCCCGACTGCTTGTAGCCGCCGAAGGGGGTCCAGTAGCGGACGCTGCTGTGGGAGTTGACCGACAGGTTGCCCGCGGCGACGGCGCGCGAGACGCGCAGCGCGCGGCCCACGTCGCGGGTCCACAGGGAGCCGGCGAGGCCGTAGTCGGTGGCGTTGGCCAGCCGTACGGCGTCCTCCTCGTCCTCGAAGGGCAGGACGACGGCGACCGGCCCGAAGACCTCCTCGGTGGCCACGGCGGCGGTGGGGTCGACGCCGGTGACGAGGGTCGGGGGGTACCAGAAGCCGGGACCTTCGGGGGCGGTGCCCCGGACGACGGTGAGGTCATCGGTGACGTAGGACCGTACGCGCTCCAGCTGCACCCGCGAGATCAGCGGCCCGATCTGCGTGTTCTCGTCGTACGGGTCCCCGACGACGACCTTCTCGACGGCGGGGGCGAGCAGCTCCATGAACCGGTCGTACGCGGAGCGCTGTACGAGGATCCGCGTCCGGGCGCAGCAGTCCTGACCGGTGTTGTCCAGGAAGGACATCGGGGCCGAGGCCGCCGCCGCCTCCAGGTCCGCGTCGGCGAAGACGATGTTGGGGTTCTTGCCGCCGAGTTCGAGGGTGAGGCGCTTCACCCGGTCGGCGCACTTGGCCATGATCCGCTTGCCGATCCGGGTGGACCCGGTGAACACGATCTTGGCCACCCCCGGATGTTCGACGAGGGCGTCGCCCGCCACCTCGCCCCGGCCGGGCAGCACCTGGAACAGGTGCTCGGGGAGTCCGGCCTCCAGGGCGAGTTCGGCGAGGCGCAGCGCGGTGAGCGGGGTGGTCTCGGCGGGCTTGAGGATGACCGCGTTGCCCGCGGCCAGCGCCGGGGCCAGGCCCCAGGCGGCGATCGGCATGGGGAAGTTCCACGGCGCGATCACGCCGATGACCCCGAGGGGTTCGAGGAAGGTGACGTCGATGCCGCCGGCGACGGGGATCTGGCGGCCGGAGAGCCGTTCCACTCCCCCGGCGGCGAAGTCGAGCACGTCGCGGACGTTGCCGGCTTCCCAGCGGGCGTTGCCGATGGTGTGGCCCGCTTCCCGGACCTCCAGCTGTGCCAGCTCCTCGATGTGCCCGTCGACGACCGAGGCGAAGCGGCGCAGCAGCCTGGCCCGGTCGGCGGGCGCGGCCGCCGCCCAGGCCCGCTGGGCCGCGGTGGCCCGTACGACGGCGGCGTCGACGTCGTCCCGTGTGGCGGCCGGGACGACGGCGACGAGTTCCTCGGTGGCCGGATTCAGGACTTCCAGCGCATCGGACACGTGGTGGCCTTTCAGACGTTCGGGTGCGGTGTGCGGGACTGCGGGCCGGATCCGGCCCGGGGCACGGGCCGGATCCGGTGCCGGGCGCCGCGGGCCCGGCAAGATCCGAAAGAGACGGCCTAGAGGCGTTCGAAGGAGCGGCGCAGTTCCCAGTCGGTCACGGCGGAGTCGTACGCGTCCAGCTCGACGCGGGCCATGTTCCGGTAGTGGGCGACGACCTCCGGGCCGAAGGCGGCCTTGGCGATCTCGCTGTTCTCCCAGAGCTCGGCGGCCTCGCGCAAGGTGGTCGGGACGTGCGCGAAGTCGGCCGTGTAGGCGTTTCCGGCGCAGGGCTCGGGCAGCTCCAGGCGGTTCTCGATGCCGTAGATGCCGGCCGCGATCAGGCCGGAGACGGCGAGGTAGGGGTTGACGTCGCCGCCGGGCAGGCGGTTCTCGAAGCGCATGGAGCGGCCGTGGCCGACCACCCGGAGCGCGCAGGTCCGGTTGTCCACGCCCCAGGCGACGGCGGTCGGCGCGAAGGATCCCGGCTGGAAACGCTTGTAGGAGTTGATGTTGGGGGCGTAGAGAAGGGAGAAGTCGCGCAGCGCGGCGAGCTGGCCGGCCAGGAAGTGGCGCATCACGGGTGACATACCGCCGTGGTCGCGTGCGTCCGGCCCCTCACCGGCCATCGCGTTGCGTCCGTCGGCATCGGAGAGCGAGAGGTGGATGTGACAGGAGTTGCCCTCGCGCGCGTCGTACTTGGCCATGAAGGTGAGCGAGACGCCTTCCTGGGCGGCGATCTCCTTGGCCCCCGTCTTGTAGACGGAGTGCTGGTCACAGGTGGTCAGCGCTTCGTCGTAGCGGAAGACGATCTCGTGCTGGCCGAGGTTGCACTCGCCCTTCGCGGACTCGACGACCAGGCCGGCGGCCTGCATCTCGTTGCGGATGCGGCGCAGCAGCGGTTCGACGCGGCCGGTCCCGAGGATGGAGTAGTCGGTGTTGTACTGGTTGGCGGGGGTCAGACCGCGGTAGTCGGAGTTCCAGGCCTGCTCGTAGGTGTCGAGGAAGACCATGAACTCCAGCTCGGTGCCCACCATCGCGGTGTACCCGTGTTCGCCGAGGCGCTCCAGCTGGCGGCGCAGGATCTGCCGGGGCGCGGCGACCACGGGCGAGCCGTCGTTCCAGGCGAGGTCGGCGAGGACGAAGGCGCTGCCCGGGTTCCAGGGGATCCGGCGCAGGGTGGCGAGGTCGGGGTGCATGGCGAAGTCGCCGTAGCCCCGCTCCCAGGAGGACATCTCGTACCCGTCGACGGTGTTCATCTCCGTGTCGACGGCGAGGAGGTAGTTGCAGCCCTCGGTGCCGTGCTGGAGGACCTCGTCGAGGAAGAACTGTGCGGCGAACCGCTTGCCCTGGAGGCGCCCCTGCATGTCGGGGAAGGCCAGGACCACTGTGTCGATTTCACCGCTGGCGACGAGAACGCGGAGCTCCTCGGTCGAAAGCGGCGGCTTGCGGTCTACCACGGGATTCTCTCCTTCGGTGAGCCGAGGAGGCCTAAGGTATTGAATAGAACCATTGCTTGGGAAGGGGAGGAGGCGAGATGACCGATACGGCGAGCGAGGACGAGGCCGCACGACGGCTCAATCCCGTACTGCGACAGGTGCGGGCGGGCAACGGATTCGAGGAGGCGCTGGAGCAGATCCTCCAGGTGGTCCGGCTCGGACTGGTACCGGGCGGGGAACGGCTCCCGCCGGAGCGCGAGTTGGCCGAGCGGATGGGGATCAGCCGGGTGACGCTCCGCGAGGTGCTGAAGGTGCTCCAGGACCAGGGCCTGGTGGAGGCCCGGCGCGGACGCTACGGCGGAACGTTTGTCCTGCCCCGCCCCGACACGCCGGCCGGGGGCACCGAGGAGGAGCTGCGGCGCCGGGTCGCGGGCGTGGACATCGAGGACGTCCTGCGCTTCCGCGAGGTCCTGGAAGTGGGCGCGGCCGGCCTGTGTGCCTCCCAGGGACTGTCCGAGCGGGACACCGACCGGCTGCTCGGCGCGCTGACCGCCACCCACGACGCCCCGCTGCCCGACTACCGCCGCCAGGACACCCTCTTCCACCTCACCCTGTGCGAACTCGCCGGATCCGCCACCCTGACGGCCCAGTACGCGGCCGTCCGGGCCACCGTGAACGACCTGCTGGACTGCATTCCGCTGCTGGTGCGCAACCTGGAGCACTCGCAGCAGCAGCACAGCACCCTGGTGGAGGCGGTGCTGGACCGCGACCCGGAGGCGGCCCGCGCGGTGATGCGCGAGCACTGCTGCGGCACGGCGGCGCTGCTGCGGGGGTTCCTGACCTGATCCGGCGGCGCCGGGAGCGCCGGAGCCGCCGGAGCCGTCGGAGCCACCCGCCCCGCCCGCCCGCCCCCGGCCGAGAGGCATTCGTAACCCCCGTTTAACGCAGGGGTCTTGCGCCCGCCACGCCCGAGCGGCAAAGGTACGCCCCACAACCATTGCCCTAGGCAGGAGCGCACATGGCCGACGACACCGGCGCACGGCTGGCAGCCGTACCCGAACCAACCCCGTCCCCCGAGAACGGCACCGACGGCTACCTGGAGCGCCGCACCCTGCGCCGCGGCAGCGCCGGCTGGCTGCTGCTGACCGGTCTCGGCGTCGCGTACGTGGTCTCCGGCGACTTCTCCGGCTGGAACATCGGCCTCGCCCAGGGCGGGTTCGGCGGCCTCGCCATCGCCACCGTCCTGATGGGCGCGATGTACGCGTGCCTGGTCTACTCCCTCGCCGAGCTGTCGGCGATCCTGCCCACCGCGGGCGGCGGTTACGGATTCGCCCGCCGGGCGCTCGGCACCTGGGGCGGCTTCCTCACCGGCACCGCGATCCTCATCGAGTACATCCTCGCCCCGGCCGCCATCGCCATCTTCATCGGCGACTACGTGGAGTCCCTCGAGCTCTTCGGTCTCACCTCGGGCTGGCCGGTCTACCTCGCCTGCTTCGTCGTCTTCATAGGCATCCACCTGTGGGGCGTGGGCGAAGCCCTGAGCTTCTCGCTCGTCGTCACCGCCATCGCCGTGATCGCGCTGGTCGTCTTCGCCGTCGGCGCCTTCACCCAGTTCGACCCCGCCAACCTCGACAACATCGCCGTCGACACCACCGCCGCCGGCGCGAGCTCCTGGCTGCCGCTGGGCATCCTGGGCATCTGGGCCGCCTTCCCCTTCGGCATGTGGTTCTTCCTCGGGGTCGAGGGCGTGCCGCTGGCCGCCGAGGAGGCCAAGGACCCGGTCCGCTCGGTACCGCGCGCCCTGTCCATCTCCATGGGCATCCTGGTGCTGCTCGCCCTGGTCACCTTCCTCGCCTCCACCGGTGCGCGCGGAGCCGACGCCATCAAGGACGCGGGCAACCCGCTGGTCGTCGCCCTGGAGGGCGACCCGGGCCTCTCCTGGCTGAAGACCTTCGTCAACTACGCGGGGCTGGCCGGGCTGGTGGCCTCCTTCTTCTCCCTCATCTACGCCGGTTCCCGCCAGCTGTTCGCCCTCTCCCGGGCCGGCTACCTCCCGCGCTTCCTGTCCCTGACCTCCAAGCGCAAGGCCCCGTACCTGGGCCTGCTCATCCCCGGCGCCATCGGCTTCGCCCTCGCCGCCGCCACCGGCAACGGCCCGCGCATGCTGAACATGGCGGTCTTCGGCGCGACCATCTCGTACGCCCTCATGGCCCTCTCCCACATCGTGCTGCGGCGCCGCGAGCCCGGCCTGGAGCGCCCGTACCGCACGCCCGGCGGCATCGTGACCTCCTCGGTGGCCTTCGTCCTCGCCCTCTCGGCCCTGGTCGCCACCTTCCTGGTGGACAAGGACGCGGCATTCATCGCCCTGGCCGTGTACGCCGTCGCCCTCGCCTACTTCGCGTTCTACAGTCGCCACCACCTGGTGGCCTCCGCTCCGGAGGAGGAGTTCGCGGCGCTGGCGGAAGCCGAGGCCGAACTCTCCCGCGACTGATCCACCCTTCCCCTCCCGGAGGTACTCCCTTGCCCAGGCCGCTCATCGGCATCACCACCTACGTCGAGCGATCCACCCGCTACGGGGTGTGGGACGTCCCGACCGCCCTCATCCCCACCGGGTACTACGGGCTCGTCCAGGCCTCGGGCGGCACCGCCGTCCTGCTCCCGCCGGACGAACCGGAGGCGGCGTCGGAGGTGCTGAGCCGGCTGGACGGCCTGGTCGTCGCGGGCGGCCCGGACGTGGACCCGGTCCGGTACGGGGCTCCGCGCGATCCCCGCACCGGACCGGCGGCGACCCAGCGCGACACGTGGGAGCTCTCCCTGATCTCCGCGGCCCTGGCCTCGGGCAAGCCGCTGCTCGGCATCTGCCGGGGCATGCAGGCCCTGAACGTGGCCCTGGGCGGCACCCTCACCCAGCACATCGACGGCCACGTACTGAGCCCCGGCGTGGTCTCCTGGCACCCGGTCAGCCCGGTCCCCGGCACCCTGTACGCGGCCCTGGTCCCCGAGGAGTCGGAAGTCCCGACCTACCACCACCAGGCCGTGGACCGCCTGGGCCGCGGCCTGATCGCCTCCTCCCACGCGGCCGACGGCACGGTGGAGTCCATCGAACTCCCCGCCCCCGCCCCCTGGACCCTGGGCGTCCAATGGCACCCGGAACTGGACAAGGACACCCGAGTGATGTCAGCCCTCATCACAGCGTCAGCCGGCTAGGCCCCGGGGGCGCAGCCCTGGGGGCGGCTTGAGCATTTCAGCCGTCCGGCGTTTGAGGACCGGGGTCTGGGGCGGAGCCCCAGGGGGCCCGGGCGCAGCCCGTGAGCCCTCCCAGCCCCGCCGGCGGTTGAGGCGCGGGTCCGGGCGGAGCCCCGGACCCCTGGGCGCAGGGCCCAAGCCGGGGCCCACCCCGGACCAGCCCCGGGCCCGCCGTAGCGCCGGCCCCGCGTCGGCGGCAGGTCGGCGCAGGCCAGGCCCCGCGTCAGCGGCGGGTCAGCGAGAGCAGGTCCCGCGCCGGCCCCGCGGGCTTCGCCCCCGCCGGCCACACCGCGCGGAGCTCCCGCTCCAGCCCCGCCCCGAGCACCGGCACGGACACCAGCCTCCGCCCCGCCATCTCGTCCCCGACCGCCAGTTCCGACAGCACGCACGGCCCGGCCCCGCTCACCGCCGCCGCCTTCACCGCGGTGGTGGAGGCCAGTTCCAGCAGCGGCTCCGCCAGCCCCCCGCACCCGGCCAGCGCCGCGTCCAGGACCTGCCGGGTCCCCGACCCCCGCTCCCGCAGGATCAGCGGCGTCGCCGCCAGCTCCGCCGGCTCCACCCCGCGCGAGCGCCGCGCCCACGGGTGCCCGGGGGCCACCGCCACCACGAGGCGGTCCCGCGCGATGACCACCGAGTCCAGTCCCTCCGGCACGCGCAGCCCCTCCACGAACCCGAGGTCGGCCTCGTGCGCGAGCACCCGCTCCGCCACCACCGCGGAGTTCCCCGCGTGCAGCGACACCGCCGTGTCCGGCCGCTGCCCGCGCAGCGCGATCAGCCAGCCGGGCAGCAGGTACTCCGCGATGGTCATGCTGGCCGCGACCCGCAGCCGGGAGTCGCGGCGGCCCCGTAGCGCCTGCGCGCCCGCGTCGAAGGCCTCGGCCGCCTCCACCACCCGCCGGGCCCAGTCCGTGACCAGCGCGCCCTCCGCGGTCAGCGTCGACCCGCGCGGGGAGCGGTCCACGAGGGCGACCCCGAGCCGGGTCTCCATCGCCCGGATCCGGCTGCTGGCGGCGGGCTGGGTGATCCCGAGCCGCCGCGCGGCGGCGCTCAGGCTGCCCACGCGGGCGACCGCGAGCAGCAGTTCCATGGCCCCCAGGTCCGGGACCCGGTGCGCCAGCGGAAGCTGCCCCTCGACCCACTCCTCATTACCGTGCGCATTACCCATAACTTCAGTTTATGCCCTCATAGGACCAGGCCCTCTGCCGTCCGGCCCCGTCCGGCGGGACGCTGGACGCATGGCCACCACCCTCGTACGACCCGCTCCCACCACCCCCGGGACCCCCGCCGCCACCACCGCGGCCCCCACCGCCGCAACCCACAAGGTCCCCTCCCTGCGGCACCTCGGCCCGAACTGGTACGCCTCCGTCATGGGCACGGCGATCATCGCCAATGCCGGCGCGACCCTCCCGTACCAGCTGCCCGGCCAGCGCGTGGTCTGCCAGATCTTCTGGGTGCTGGCCGCCACCGCCCTCGCGGTCCTGCTGACCGCCCGCGCCGGCCACTGGCTCCACCACCGCGACCAGGCCCGCGCCCACCTCCTGGACCCCGCCGTGGCCCCCTTCTACGGCTGTCTCTCGATGGCCCTGCTGGCCGTCGGCGGTGGCGCGCTCATCGTCGGCAAGGACCTCATCGGGGTCCCCGCCGCCGTGGCCGTGGACACGGTCCTGTTCACCGCCGGCACCGCGATAGGCCTCCTCGCGGCCGTCGCCGTCCCCTACCTGATGGTGGTGCGCCACAAGGTCGAGGCCCACCAGGCCACCCCCGTCTGGCTGCTCCCGGTGGTCGCCCCCATGGTCTCCGCCGCGCTCGGCCCCCTGCTCATCCCCCATCTGCCCGCCGGCCAGGCCCGCGAGGCCATGCTGCTCGGCTGCTACGCGATGTTCGGCCTCAGCCTGCTCGCCACCCTGCTGCTGCTCCCCCTGATCTTCGGCCGGCTGATCGTCCGCGGCCCCCTCCCCCTGGTCCTCACCCCGACCCTGTTCCTGGTCCTGGGCCCCCTCGGCCAGTCCACCACCGCGGTGAACTCCCTCGCGGACATGGCTCCCCTGTCACTGGCCGGCCAGTCGATGGCAGGCCAGTACTCCGGCGCCTTCTCCGCCTTCGCGGTCGTCTACGGGGTTCCCGTGATGGGATTCGCCCTGCTGTGGCTGACGCTGGCCGCCGCGATGCTGGTGCGGGCCGCCCGCGACGGCATGGGGTTCGCCATGACCTGGTGGGCGCTGACCTTCCCCGTCGGCACCTGCGTCACCGGAGCCGCCGGACTGGCCCGGCACACCGGCCTCACCGCCTTCTCCTGGCTGGCCGCGGCCCTCTTCCTGGCCCTGCTGACCGCCTGGCTCCTGGCCGCCGCGAACACCCTGCGCGGCCTGCGCTCCGGCCGCCTGCTGGCCGCGCCCCGCTAGGGCCTGTCGTCACACTCCCGCCCGCCGCGCGACGGCCGCCCTTCTGGCGACGGCGGGAGCGTGACGACAGACCCTAGGCCGGGGCCCGCAGGGCAGCCGCCAAAGCCGCCGGTGCCTCCACCAGGGACGGGCCGTACCAGGTCAGGTGGCGGCCGTCGACGAACGCCGCCGGAATGCCGGGGAAGGCCTCGGGCCCGTCGCCGGCCGTGAAGCGGTACGGCTCGTCCGGGAACACCACGAGCTCGCAGCCGGCGGCGGCCAGCTCGGCCGCCGGGATCCCGGGGTAGCGCTCCGCGTGTCCGGCGTAGGCGTTGCGCACGCCGAGGCGGGCGAGCAGGTCCCCGGCGAAGGTGTCGCGGCCCAGCACCATCCAGGGCCGGCGCCAGACCGGCACGAAGGCCGTCCTCGGCGGTCCGGCCGGCTCCGCGCGGGCCCACGCCGCCTCCGCGTCCGCCAGCCACCCGGGCCGCTTCAGCCCCATGGCCCCCACGAGCACCCGGTCCAGTTCGGTGAAGGCCTGTGGGAGGTCCCGTACCTCGGTGACCAGCACCTCCAGCCCGGCCTCCCGCAGCGCCGTCAGGTCCGCGGCCCGGTTCTCCTCCTCGTTGGCGAGGACCAGATCCGGGCGCAGCTCCGCGATCGCCCGTACGTCGGGGTTCTTCGTCCCCCCGACGCGCGCCGCGTCCCCCAGGTCGGCCGGATGCGTGCACCAGTCGGTCACCCCGGCCAGCGCCCCGGGCGCGCTCACGGCCACCGCCTCGGTCAGGGACGGCACCAGCGAGACGACCCGCATGCCCGGCATCCGGTCAGCGGCCCGGCGAGGGCGGCTCGGAGGTCGCGTGGATGTGTTCGCCGACCGCGACGATCAGGATCCGGGTGTCCTCGGTGACGGCCCGCCAGCGGTGGCGCACCCCGCCGGACAGGAACAGCGCGTCGCCGTTCTCCAGCCGGTACGCCCGCCCCTCGGCCTCCACCTGGCAGGCGCCCGAGACCACGTACATCAGCTCGTCGTTGCGGTGCTGGTACTCGCGGCCCGCGTCCTGGTCCCCGGTGAACTCCAGCGCGTGCAGCTGGTGGTGCCCGCGCACCAGGGGCCGTACGCCCGGGACGGGGGTCAGCGCGGAATCGTCGCCGGCCCGTACGAGGTCCACGGTGCGCGCGGTGTCGGAAGCGGCCAGCAGATCGACGGCCGTGGTCTCCAGCGCGTCGGCGACCCGCTCCAGGGACCGCATGCTGGGCCGGGCCCGCTCGTTCTCTATCTGGCTCAGGAAGGGGACCGACAGCCCGCTGCGCGCGGACACCGCCGCGAGGGTCAGCTGCAGGGCCCGGCGTCTCTTGCGCACGGCCACGCCCACCCGCAGCGGTTCCTTGGACTCCTTGTCCCGATCCCGCTCCTTGTCGTCCGCGCCGGTCGTCGCTCCGCGTCCGCTCTTGCCGTCGGTGCCGTCCCTGTCGTCCATGGCGGGGCTGCCCTCCCCTTGTCCCGGTCGGTCCGTCGCACGTCGCACATCGCACAGCGCACGTCGGTGTGCTGTAAGCACCTTACGCAGCAACCGGCCCCGGTTTCGCGCTCACGAGCAGAGCAGGCCTCGCCCGCGCCACTTTCCGTTTGCCCCCGGTGCATCATCGTGACCGTGACGACGACACGACGCCTGATGCTCCTGGACACCGCTTCCCTCTACTACCGCGCCTACTTCGGCGTGCCCGATTCCGTGAAGGCCCCCGACGGCACTCCGGTCAACGCCGTCCGCGGCCTGCTCGACTTCATCGGCCGCCTCGTGCAGGACCACCGCCCCGACGACCTGGTCGCCTGCATGGACGCCGACTGGCGTCCCCACTGGCGGGTGGAACTGATCCCGTCCTACAAGGCCCACCGGGTCGCGCAGGAGACTTCGAGCGGCCCCGACGTCGAGGAGACCCCGGACACCCTGGCCCCGCAGGTCCCGATCATCGAGGCGGCCCTGGACGCCTTCGGCATCGCCCGGGTGGGGGTCGCCGGGTACGAGGCCGATGACGTGATCGGCACCCTGACCGGCCGCGCCACCGGCCCGGTGGACATCGTCACGGGGGACCGCGACCTGTACCAGCTGGTCGACGACGCCAAGCAGCGCCGGGTGCTGTACCCGCTGAAGGGCGTGGGCACCCTCCAGGTGACCGACGAGGCCTGGCTCCGTGAGAAGTACGGGGTGGACGGCCCCGGATACGCCGACCTGGCGCTGCTGCGCGGGGACCCGAGCGACGGGCTGCCGGGCGTTCCCGGCATCGGCGAGAAGACGGCGGCGAAGCTGCTGGACGCGTACGGGGACCTGGCCGGAATCATCGCGGCGATCGAGGACCCGAAGTCGAAGCTGACCCCCACCCAGCGCAAGCGGCTGGACGAATCGAGGCCGTATCTAGCGGTTGCCCCCAAGGTGGTCCAGGTCGCCTCGGACGTCCCGCTTCCCTCGTTCGACCCGGCGCTCCCGGCCGTTCCCGCGCAGCCGGATCTGGTCGCGGCGCTCGCGAAGAGGTGGGGCCTGGGTGGAGCCGTGGAACGTCTGGGCAGCGCGCTCCGCGTCTGAGGTGCTAACTTAGGTAATCCTAAGCTTCACCGGAGTCAGGGTCGGAAAGTCAGGGAGACGTCGTGGCAGAGGGACGAGCCCGCAAGGTCGGCACCGCAGTGGTCGTGCGGACCGAGCGGTTGAGTCCGCACATGGTGCGGATCGTGCTGGGCGGTGCGGGTCTGGCCGGATTCGGCGCGGGCAGGTACACGGACCACTACGTGAAACTGCTCTTCGCACCGGCCGGAGTCACCTACACGACCCCCTGGGACCTGGACCGGATCAAGGCGGTCCACCCCCGTGAGGAGTGGCCGCGCCAGCGCGCGTACACGGTGCGCGCCTGGGACCCGGCCCGTCTGGAACTGACCCTCGACTTCGTGGTCCACGGCGACGAGGGCCTGGCCGGCCCCTGGGCCGCCCGCGTCCAGCCGGGTGAACTCGTACGCTTCCTCGGCCCGGGCGGGGCCTACGCCCCGGACCCGGTCGCCGGCTGGCACCTGCTCGTCGGGGACGAGAGCGCGCTGCCGGCGATCGCCGCGGCGATGGAGCGGATGCCCGCCGGGGCGCGGGTGCACGCGCTGGTGGAGGTCCGGGGCCCGCACGACGAGCTCAAGATCGCCACCCCCGACGGCACCGTCCCGGTCTGGATCCACCGCGGCTCCCGCCCGATCGGGGAGGCGCTGACCGAGTCCGTCCAGGCCCTGGCCTTCCCCTCCTCCGACGTACACGCGTTCGTGCACGGCGAGGCCGGCTTCGTCAGATCCCTGCGCCGGCACCTGCGCGTCGAGCGCGGCATCCCCCGCGAGCGCCTGTCCATCTCCGGCTACTGGCGTCTGGGCGAGACGGACGAGGGCTGGCGCGCGATCAAGCGCGACTGGAACGCGGACGTCGAAGCCGAGCAGGAACGCCCCCTGGCAGCCGCCGCGTCCTGACCCGGCGACGGAGGGACCCCCGGGAGACCCCCGGGACCCCGAAACCCCCGGCCGGCATGCCCCGCGGGGCATGGACCCGCCCGGAGCCGGGCCCGGGCCGACGCGAAATCCCGCAGGGATCCGACCCGGGCGCGGCAGGGCGGCAGGGCGGCACGAGGTCTCCGGGGAACCCGGCGGGGATTGCGGCACCGGTCCGGGGCACGGCCGTCCCGCAGGGACCCCGGCCGAACCCCCGCGCCCGGCGGCGAGCCAACGAGCCGCAGCGCGGGATCACCCGTTCGGCGGCACAATGGGCCCATGCGTACGCTCCGCGCATTCACGGCAGCCGGAGCAGCCGCCCTCCTGGCCTCGGCCGGGACCGCGACCGCCGCGCCGAGCCCGCCGCCCGCGCCCACCGCCCAGCTCACCGACGCCCAGGTCGACACGGCCGTGCGGAGTCTCGACACCACCGTCGCCGAGATGATGCGCCGCACCGGGGTTCCCGGCGTGTCCGTCGCCGTGGTCCACGACGACGAAGTGGTCTACCTCAAGGGCTTCGGCCTGCGCCGCGTCGGCGACCCGGCCGCGGTGGACCCCGACACCGTGTTCCAGATCGCCTCGCTCTCCAAGCCGGTCTCCTCGACCGTCGTCGCCGGGGCCCTGAAGGACCCGGCCGACTTCGACCGGCGCGCACAGCTCCCCGGCTTCGCCCTCAAGGACCCCTGGGTGACCTCCCACGTCACCACCGCCGACCTGCTCTCCCACCGCAGCGGTCTGCCCGACCACGCCGGTGATCTCCTCGAGGACCTCGGCTACGACCAGGCGTACATCCTCGACCACCTGCGCCTGGCACCCCTGACCCCCTTCCGCGCGAGCTACGCCTACACCAACTTCGGGTTCACCGCCGCCGCCGAGGCCATCGCCCGCTCCCACGGCGTGACCTGGCAGAAGCTCAGCGCCGACACCCTCTTCAAGCCCGCCGGCATGACGCACACCAGCACCGGGTTCCAGGCCTACGTCGACGCCCCCAACCGCGCCGCCACCCACGTCAAGGCGGTGCCCGACGGCAAGACGGGCGACGGCACCTGGAGCCCCCGCCTCGTCCGCGATCCGGACGCCCAGGCCCCCGCCGGCGGAGTGAGCAGCACCGCCCGCGACATGTCCCGCTGGCTGCGGCTCCAGCTCTCCGGCGGCACCCTCGACGGTAAGCGGATCATCCCCGCCGACACCCTCGCCCGCACCCACCTCCCCGAGATCGTGTCGCAGCCGCCCGCCTCCCCCACCGGCCGCACCGGGTTCTACGGGCTGGGCTGGAACGTCAGCTACGACGACGCGGGCCGCCTGCGCCTGAGCCACTCCGGCGCCTTCGAACTGGGCGCCAACACCAGCGTCGGCATGCTCCCGCTGGAAGAGCTCGGCATCGTCGTCCTCACCAACGGCGCCCCCGTCGGCCTCCCCGACGCCATCGCCGCCGACTTCTTCGACACCGCCGAACACGGCAGGGCCACCACCGACTGGCTGGCCCTGACCGGCGCCCTCTACGCCCGGATCAACGCGGAGGGCCGCTCCCCCACCGACTACGCCCACCCGCCCACCGGGGCGAAGCCGGCCGGGCAGGACTCCACCTACACCGGCACCTACGACAACCCCTACTACGGCAAGGCGACCGTGGCGGCCACGACCGGGGGCGAGCTGACCCTGTCGCTCGGCCCGGAGCCGATGGTCTTCCCCCTCACCCACTACGACGGGGACACCTTCAGCTACGAGACCGCCGGGGAGAACGCGGTCGGCCGCACCGGGGTGTTCTTCTCCCCCGCCGACCGCACGCTCCGCATCGAGCACCTGGACGCCGACCACATGGGAACCTTCACCCGCGACTAGCGGCATAGCCTGTACCCGGTGAAGCGCAGATCCCACATCCCCGACGCGCCCCTGCCCCAGGTCTCCGGCATCGACCCGGTCCGCATGCGGCTGCCCCCCGACCCGGACGGGACCTGGCCGGACCTCGGCTCCTACCTCACGGCACGCTACGAGGGCACGCGCGGCGCCGAGTCCATGGCGCGCCTGCTGCGGGACGGCCGGGTGCTGGGCCCCGGCGGCCGGGTGCTGCGGCCGCAGGACCCGTACGAGCCCGGCGGCTTCCTGTGGTTCCACCGGGACATGCCGCCCGAGCCCGTGGTGCCCTTCCCCATCGGGGTCGTCTACCGCGACGAGCACCTGCTGGTGGCCGACAAGCCGCACTTCCTGGCCACCACCCCGCGCGGCAGCCACGTCTTCCAGACGGCCCTGGCCCGCCTGCGGGTGGAGCTCGGCCTGCCCGCACTGAGCCCCGCGCACCGGCTGGACCGGATGACCGCCGGGCTGGTCCTGTTCAGCATCCGCCCCGAGGACCGGGGCGCCTACCAGCTGATGTTCCAGGAGCGGCGGATCCGCAAGGAGTACGAGGCGCTCGCGCCCCACGACCCGGCGGTGGAGTTCCCCCGGACCCTGCGCAGCCACATCGAGAAGGTCCGCGGGGTGATGGCGGCGACGGAGGTCGCGGGCGCCGAGCCCAACGCCGAGACCCTGGCCGAACTCCTCGCGGTCAAGGGGGACACCGGGCGCTACCGGCTGACCCCGCACACCGGACGCACCCACCAGCTGCGGGTCCACATGAACAGCCTGGGCCTGCCGATCCTGGGCGACCCGGTCTATCCGGTGGTCCGCGATCCGGCGCCCGACGACTACCGGCGTCCGCTCCAGCTCCTGGCCCGCACCGTGGAGTTCACCGACCCCGTCACCGGGATCGCGCACCGCATCGAGAGCGCCCGCACCCTGGAGGCCTGGGAGGACCGGCCCGGCTGGGAAACGGGATCCGGGAACCCCTCCTGAGGCACCCGGCCTAGCGGGCGACGTCCGCGATCCGCAGCGCCGCGTCGGCGGTGGCCTCCGCGAAGGCGGCCACCGGGCGCCCCGGATCGGAGCGGTGGATCAGCATCACGCCTTCAATGAGCCCGAAGACCAGGTCGTTGCGGAGCACCAATCCGGCCCGGTCACCGGCGAGTTCGGCTCCGACGCGGGTACCGTCGAGCAACTCCCGGTAAATGTCCTTGAGTTCCTGTCGCATCCGGCGGAAGCGGGTGAAGCGCGCCCCGGAGACCTCCGGCAACAGGTAGAGCGCGCCCAGGTTGTACGGCCCGCCGCACAGCAGCATCACGTCCGAACGGCACTGCTCCCAGAGCCGGCGGTCGGCGGGCCGGTCCGCTTCCCCGGCCAGCCGGCGGGCCAGTTCCAGGGAGGGTGCGACCGTGGACTCCAGGAGTTCGGCGAGGAGTTCCTCCTTGCCGGCGAAGTAGTGGTACATCGTGGCCTGGCGCATTCCCGCCCGTTCGGCCACGGCCCGCGTGGTCGTCGCCGCGTACCCCTTCACCGTGAACAATTCGGCCGCCGCGTAGAGGAGTTCCTCCCGCGGCGGCCGCCCGGTCGCCGGTCTCAGCTGATCGGCGCGTGGCCGACCGACCCGTCTCGGCCCGTCATCCGTTCCACCAGTCATGGCCCGATTTTCCCACGGGACACACCGAATCGATCATGGCAAGAGGTGAGATCCGGCCAGGACTGCTTCTGGAGGAACCTACAAATACCGCTACCCCACCGAGCTGTAGGCCACCACACCACGCAGCAGCGCGTCCACCGCCTTGCGGGCATTTCGGGCCACCGTGCTCCCGCCTTCCGAGGAAGGCGGCGCCGAAGAAGAAGGCGCCGCGGCGGCCACCTGCCCCAGCACGTCGATGACCTGCTTGCACCAGCGCACGAAGTCACCCGCCGGCATCTCCGCCTCGCGCAGCACCTCGTCCAGGCTCTTGTCGGAGGCCCACTGGTACACCGCCCACGCGAAGCCGAGGTCCGGCTCGCGCTGGCCCACGCCCTCCGCCTGGTTGATGCCGTGCTCCTCCTCCAGCGCGTCGAGCCGGCCCCAGATGTGGACCATCTCGCCGAGCGCGGCCTTCGCCGCGCCGCCCGGCACCTTCGGCGCGACCGCGTCGTCGGACTGCCGCGCCTCGAAGACCAGCGCCGAGATGCAGGCGGCCAGTTCGGCCGGGCTCAGCCCCTCCCAGACACCGGCCCGCAGGCACTCCGACGCCAGCAGGTCGAGCTCTCCGTAGAGCCGCGCGAGCCGCCGCCCGTGCGGGGTCACCTCGTCCTCGCGCAGATAGTCCAGATCCGTCAGCAGCGCGTGGATCCGGTCGAAGGTGCGGGCGATGGTGTTCGTCCGCCCCTCGATGCGCTGCTCCAGCTGCCGCGTGTCCCGCTGCAGCCGGTGGTAGCGCTCCGCCCAGCGGGCGTGGTCCTCGCGCTCGTCGCAGCCGTGGCACGGGTGCGCCCGCAGAGCCGTGCGCAGCCGCGTGATCTCCCGGTCGTCGGCCGCGGCCGCCCGCCCGCCCCGGTGCCGATCCACCGTGATGTGCCCGGCCTTGCTCCGCAGCTGGGACGCCAGGTCCCGACGGGACTGCGGGGAACGGGCGTTGAACGTCTTGGGGATCCGCATCCGCTCGATGGCCTCGACCGGAACCGGGAAGTCGATCCCGGCGAGCCGCTTGACCTGCCGCTCCACGGTGAGCACCAGCGGGCGCGGGCCCTCGGTGTACTCGTGCCCGCGGTGCCCGTTGGACCGCCCGGCCGGCACCCCCGGATCCAGCACCAGCGCCAGCCCGGCGAACTTGCCCGTCGGCACGTGGATGATGTCGCCCGGCTTCAGCTTCTCCAGCGAGGTGGCCGCCTGCGCCCGCCGCTGGGCGGCGCCCTGCTTGGCCAGGTCGTTCTCACGGTCCTTGAGGTCGCGGCGCAGCCGCGCGTACTCCTCGAAGTCCCCCAGGTGGCAGGTCATGCCCTCCCGGTAGCCGTCCAGGCCCTCCTCGTTGCGCTGCACCTGCCGGGAGATCCCGACGACCGAGCGGTCGGCCTGGAACTGCGCGAAGGAGGTCTCCAGCAGCTCGCGCGAACGGTGCCGCCCGAACTGCTGGACCAGGTTGACGGCCATGTTGTACGAGGGCTTGAAGCTGGAGCGCAGCGGATACGTACGGGTACCCGCGAGCCCGGCCAGGCCCGCCGGGTCCATCCCCCGCTGCCACAGCACCACCGCGTGGCCCTCGACGTCGATGCCGCGCCGCCCGGCCCGCCCCGTCAGCTGCGTGTACTCACCGGGGGTGATGTCGGCGTGCTGCTCGCCGTTCCACTTGACGAGCTTCTCCAGGATGACCGTGCGCGCCGGCATGTTGATGCCCAGCGCCAGGGTCTCGGTGGCGAAGACGGCCTTCACCAGACCCCGTACGAACAGTTCCTCGACGACCTCCTTGAAGGTGGGCAGCATGCCCGCGTGGTGCGCGGCGATGCCCCGCTCCAGGCCTTCGAGCCATTCGTAGTAGCCCAGGACGTGCAGGTCCTCGGTGGGGATGGACGCCGTCCGCTCCTCCACGATCTCGCGCACTGATCGGCGCGCGGTGTCGTCGTTGAGCCGCAGCCCCGCGTACAGGCACTGCTGGACGGCGGCCTCGCAGCCGGCCCGGCTGAAGATGAAGTTGATGGCGGGCAGCAGCCCGTCGCCGTCCAGCCGGGCGATGACCTCGGGACGCGAAGGGGTCCAGATCCGGCCGCGGGAGCGCCGCTCGCGCTCGCGGTCGGCCTCGCGGACCATCTTTCCGCGCCGCCGGTCCTTCGGGCTGTACCGGCTGCTGTTCTCCTCGCGCGCCATCCGCAGCAGGTCGGGGTTGACCTCGCGGCGCGCGGAGCCGCGGCCGCCGTGGTCGGACCCCTCCTCGAACAGGTCGTAGATCCGCCGGCCGGCCATGACGTGCTGCCACAGCGGTACGGGCCGCTCCTCGGAAACGATGACCTGGGTGTCGCCGCGCACGGTGTCGAGCCAGTCGCCGAACTCCTCGGCGTTGGAGACGGTGGCGGAGAGCGAGACCAGGGTCACCGACTCGGGGAGGTGGATGATGACTTCCTCCCAGACGGCTCCGCGGAACCGGTCGGAGAGGTAGTGCACCTCGTCCATCACCACGTAGCCCAGACCGTTCAGCGCCTGCGAGCCCGCGTACAGCATGTTGCGGAGCACCTCGGTGGTCATGACGACCACCGGAGCATTGGCGTTGACGCTGTTGTCACCGGTGAGCAGGCCGACCTTGTCGGCGCCGTAGCGCTTGGCGAGGTCGGCGTACTTCTGGTTCGACAGGGCCTTGATGGGTGTGGTGTAGAAGCACTTGCGGCCCTGCTGGAGCGCCAGGTGCACGGCGAACTCGCCGACGATGGTCTTGCCCGAGCCGGTCGGCGCGGCGACGAGGACGCCCTTGCCGGCCTCCAGTGCCTTGCAGGCCTCGATCTGGTAGGGATCCAGGTCGAATTCGTACATCTCGCGGAAGGGCGCCAGGGCCATCTTCTCTTCGGCGGCGCGGATCCGGGCAGCGGCGTACCGCTCGGCGGGAGAAAGTTCTTCGGTCATCTTGTCTTCGAGCCTACCCGCCACCCCTGACAACAGTCGCGATCTTTTGCGCGGGCCCGGGCGTCCTACGCCAGGAGCCGCAGGGCCGCCGGGACGCACTCGGCGCTCACCGGGAGCGGACCCAGCGGCTCGCCGTCCGCGTAGGCCGTGATGCCGGCCGCCTCCAGGGTCACCTTCGAGGCCCGGTACACGGTCACCTTCGGATGGCCGAGGTGAGTGCCCTTGTAGACCCGGGGGAACACCTTCAGCAGGGTGGTGCGGCTGCAGTCGCCGACGACGGTGACGTCGAAGAGCCCGTCGTCGGGCACCGCGTCGGCGCATATCCGCATGCCGCCGCCGTAGGAGCTTCCGTTGCCGACGGCCACCAGCGTGGCCTCGGTCTCCAGGACCGGGCCGCCGTCCAGGGTGATCCGGTACGGGAAGGGCCGGAAGGCGGCCAGTTCCAGCGCCATCGCCAGGTCGTACGTGAACCGGCCGGCCGGCAGCCGCATCCGGTTGCCCCGGTCGTTGACCCGCGAGTCGAAGCCGGAGCACAGCACGGTCCCGTACCAGGTGCCGCCGGAGCCGCCCCGCCCCCCGGCCCCGGCCCCGCCGCCGCCCCCGTCCCCGGACCCGGACACCCGGCCGAGGTCGATCTCCCGGACCCGGCCCTCCTTGAGCGCCTCGGCGGCCAGCCGGCCCGCCCGCGCCGGTTCCCGTACGGGCAGTCCCATCGCCCGCGCGAAATCGTTCCCGGTGCCCACCGCCACCACGCCGAGCGGCACCGCCGTGCCCGCGAGCGCCTGCAGCGCGAGGGAGACCATCCCGTCGCCGCCGACCGCGATCACCGCCCCGGTCCCCTCGCGCACGGCGGTCCGCAGCCGGGACAGGGCGTCGGGCGCATCGCCGCCGACGACGCTGCGCACCGAGAAACCGGCCGCACGAAGCGCGGAAGCGGCCGGCTGCGCGGCGTGCGCGGCCCTGCCGCTTCCGGCGGTGGGATTGACGAAGAGGGTGATCTCAGCACTCACCCGCGGGAACTTACCCGCCGGGGCCGACCCGCGTCGATCAGGTGGCGTCGTCGTAGCCGTTGATCCGCTGGCGTCCGCCGTCGGCCTGCTCGGGCAGGGCCCCCGGGGCCGCCACGGGCTCGACCGCGCCCACGGCCGCGGGGGTCAGGTCCACCTCGGAGGCCTCGTCGTCGTCCAGGCCGGCGTCGGGGTTGTTCCGGGCCCGCCTGCGGTCGTTGAGGTAGCAGAACAGCAGCGCGACGAAGTACAGGGCGACGATCGGCATGGCCAGCGCCAGCATCGTCAGCGGGTCACCGGTGGGCGTCGCGAACGCGGCGAACAGGGTGATGCCCAGCACCATGGCCCGCCACCAGCTCGCGAGCCGCTTCGCGCTCAGCACCCCGGTGACGTTGAGCAGGATCAGCAGCAGCGGCAGCTCGAAGGCCAGGCCGAAGACCACCACCATGCGCGTGACCAGGTCGAGGTAGTCGTCGACCGGCAGCAGGTTGCTCGCGTTGTCGGGGGTGAACTCCAGCAGGATCACCGCGGTCTGCGGCAGGACGTTGTACGCGAGGACGGCGCCGGCGCCGAACAGCGGCGCGCCGACGGCCACGAAGGCCACGGCGTACTTCTTCTCGTTGTTGTGCAGACCCGGGGCCACGAAGGCCCACAGCTGGTACAGCCACACCGGGGCGGAGAGCACGAGACCGGCGGTCAGCGAGACCTTCAGGGCGATGGAGAAGGGCGCGATGAGGCCGTTGACCGTCATCGCGGCGCAGGGATTGCCGTTGCGCTGCGCGACCACGCCGTTGGCACAGCCGACGGAGTCCAGGATCGGCTTCATCATGAAGTCGATCAGGTCCTTGTAGAAGAACGCGGCCACGAGGGTGACCACGAGGACCCCGAGGACCGCCTTCATCAGCCGGTTTCTCAGCTCACGCAGGTGCTCGACAAGAGGCATCCGCCCTTCGGCGTCCTTTGCCTTCTGGTCCTGCTTCTCCTGCTTGCGGGCAGACTTGAGCAACCCACGTCCCTTGTCTCGTTGCAGTTGACTGGTGCGAGCGCGGCCGCCGGAGCGGCCGCCGTCAGCTCTGCGTGGTGTGGTTGGGCTCGTTCACGGGACGGGCGCTGGTCACGTCACCGGGCGAGGCCTGGATCGTGCGCGGAGCCGTGGTCTGCTGCTGGGGCGCCGGGTCGGCGACGGAAGCGGCGGTGGCGGCGTCCTCCGCCTCCCCCTCCTTCTTCATCGCCTTCGCCTCGCTCTTGAGGATGCGGGCGGACTTGCCGAGCGAGCGGGCCATGTCGGGAAGCTTCTTGGCACCGAACAGCAGGAAGATCACGGCGACGATCAGGAGGATCTCGAGGGGCTTCAGGTTGCCGATCATGTGTGTCTTCCTTCTCACCGAAACGGCTGGTTGTGGTAGTCGAGACGGCTCCGCCGAGATCGGTGAGCCGTTCTGACATCGATCGTAACCCCCGGGGGTTAACGCCTGGCAATGCCCCGGGGTATCACCGCTTGCGTGGTCAGACAGTACGGCGGTTGCCCGGCGATGGCTATGGCCGCACGGAGCGCCCGGCCCTGGCCAGGCCCGTAGCGGCCTGCTCCAGCTCCGCGGAGGCGTCCGCGATCCGGCGCCCGGCGTCAGCGACCTGGACGGAGAGCCTGCGCACCTCCACGAAGACCCGCACGGCGAGCACGGCGAGAACGGCGACCCCGAGGAAGCCCAGAGCGATTGCGAACATCGGCCACAGCATGCGACGAGCCTAGGCCACCGCGCGCCTCACACGCTGCGCAGGGTGCTCACGCCGCCACCGGTCAGCAGTTCAACGATCCGCTCCCCGGCGGGTTTGCGGACCGCGGCCGCGCACTCGGGACAGGTGAAGGAGTAGAAGGTCGTACGCCGGCTGCCGCCGATGGCGAGGCGCAGGGCGCCCGCATCCAGCTCGAAGCGGGCCCGGCAGTCGGGACAGGACGCCTTGAACGCGACCGACATCGCGCGGATCCCCCCTCGGCCCCTCAGCCCCGTTCCCCTTCGGCGCCGCTCTCCACGGCCCCGCCCTCGTAGGCGGCGAGCGCCTCCCGGGCCGCCCGGCGGGCGCTGTCCGCCAGCTCCACGGGGGCCACGATCCGCCCCTCGCGGCCCAGCCGCAGCGCCAGGCGCCGCAGCGAGCCCGGATCAGGGGTGCGCAGAGTGATCCGCAGGCCCCCCTCGGGCAGCTCCTCGGCACTGTCGTGCGGGTAGTACTCCGCCACCCAGCGCCCGCCGGGACCCACCTCGACCACGACCTCCGGATCCTCGGCGGCCGGCTGCACCAGCCCCTCGGACAGGTCGCGGGGCTCGATGGCCGGCGGCTCGGCCCGCTCGTCGAGCAGCCGGATCTCCGCCACCCGGTCCAGCCGGAAGGTCCGCCGGGCCTCGGAGAGGTGGCACCACCCCTCCATGTACGTGTGCCCCACGGCGAACAGCCTGATCGGGTCGACCTTGCGCTCGGTGAGCTCGTCGCGCGCCGGCGAGTAGTAGCGCAGCCACAGGCGGCGCCGCTCGGCGATGGCCCGGTCCACGTCGGCGAAGACCCCGCCCTCGGACTCGAAGGTCACCGACAGCCGGGAACTGGCCCCGGCGACCTCGCCCGCGGCCGCCTCCAGCTTCGCGGTGGCCCGCAGCAGTGCCTGGCGGTCCCCCTCGCGCAGCCCCGGCAGCGTGGCCACCGCCCGGGCGGCCACCAGCAGCGCCGTCGCCTCGTCGGCGGCCAGCCGCAGCGGCTCCGCGGTGGACTCCCCCGAGGCGTCGGGGTTGCGCCACCAGATGCGCTCCCCGTCGGTGTCGATGTCGAGCAGGTCACCACCCCGGAAGCTGGTCCCGCACATGGGCAGCACGTCGAGGTCCGAAATCAGCTCGTCCTCGGTGATCCCGAAGGCCCGGGCCACGTCCGCGACGTACGCACCCGGGCGCTCGCGCAGGTACGTCACCAAGGACAGCATCCGGCGCGTCTGGTCGATGGCATTGGCAGCCATGCTGGTACGTCTCCCCCTCAGGGCGTTGCTCACTGATCTTGCCCGGGTCCCCCGGGTCCCCCGGTCCACCCCGTCCACCCACTCCCGCGCGGCTGCGCGCGGTCCGCGCCGTCCGCCAGGCCTGCCCTAACCCTTGGCCACGGCCCGCAGCCGGTCCACGACGTCCGCCCGCAGATCGGCCGGCTCCAGCACCACCACATCGGGGCCGAACTCCACCAGCCAGGCGTCCAGCCCGTGCCCGTACGGGATCTCCAGCTCGTCCCACCCCTCGCCACCGGCCCCCTCGCGCACCGCCGTGGCCCGGGACCGCAGCGGATAGCCCGCCCCCGCCCGCAGCCGGATCAGCGCGGAGCGCTCCGCGCTCTCCCCGGCCCAGCTCGCCACGGTCTCCCGTACGGTCACCACGTCCGGGACCTCGGCGGTGTACTTGGCGGCCCGCGAACGGACCTTGCCCGTGATCCGGGAGAGCCGGAACACGCGCTCCGCCCCGCGGTCGCGGTCGAAGCCCGCCAGGTACCAGTGGCCGCGCCAGCACTCCAGGGCCCACGGCTCCACCTGCCGGGTCTCGGGACGCGCCGCGGTGGACTTGCGGTAGTCGAAGACGACCGGCCGCCGGTCGCGGCAGGCCAGCATCAGCGGCTCGAAGGCCGCCTCGTGCACCGGGATCCGCGGTTCGATCGCACTGTGCTGACCCTCGTACGGGTCCGAGGCCTCCGGCATGCCGCCGGCGCGCAGCTTCTGCAGCGCGCCACTGGCCGCACCGGCGAGCCGGGCCTGCTGCCAGACCTTGGCCGCGAGCCCCAGGGCCGCGGCCTCCTCGGCGTCCAGCGCCACGGGCGGCAGCCGGTTGGAGTCACGACGGGCCAGATAGCCCGTGTCGCCCTCCAGGTTCTCCACGGTCTCGATGACCAGCCCGAGCTCCCGCAGATCGTCCTTGTCCCGCTCGAACATGCGGTTGAAGGACTCGTCGTTCCCGGCTTCCATGTAGGCCTCGATGGAACCGCGCAGTTCCCGCTTGCTCAGCGGCCGGCGCGTCCCCAGCAGACACAGCGCCAGATTCATCAGCCGCTCGGCCTTGGCAATCGCCATCGACGCCCATCCGCCCTTCCAGACCTTCGAGTCGTGTCCCCGGTACACCCTCGTGACCGCTGACCGTACCGCCCCGGCGGTCCAGGGCAAAAGCGAGGGCCCCCGCCTTCAAGACGGGGGCCCCACACGCTTTCACAGCGGACCGATCAGGCGCCCATCAGGTCGCACACGAAGATCAGCGTCTCGCCCGGGGCGATCGCGCCGGGCGCGCCGCGGTCGCCGTACGCCAGGTGCGCCGGGATCGTCAGCTTGCGACGGCCGCCGACCTTCATGCCCTGGACGCCCTGGTCCCAGCCCGCGATGACGCGGCCGGCGCCGAGCGGGAACTGCAGCGCGGAACCGCGGTTCCAGGAGGCGTCGAACTCCTCACCGGTGGAGTAGGCCACGCCCACGTAGTGGACGGAGACCAGGGCACCGGCCTTGGCCTCGGCGCCGTCGCCCTCCCAGATGTCCTCGATGACGAGGTCGGCCGGGGCGGGACCCTCGGGAAAGTCGATCTCGGGCTTCTCGATCTTCTCGGGCTTGTTGCTCACGGAACTGCTCCTCAAAAACTTACGAACAGGGGTACAACCCGGACAGTCTTACACCACGGCCAGGATGTCGAGGCTGAAGACCAGCGTCGAATTGGCCGGAATGGTGCCCTGCTCCTTGTCGGCGAAACCCTGGTCCGGCGGGATGACCAGCAGGACGCGACTGCCGGCCTTCTTGCCGACGATCCCGTCCTTCAGACCCTTGACCTGGAGCTCGGCCAGCGGCCACGTCACGGACGCCCCCGTGGCGTAGGTGCTCTCGAAGGTCTTGTCGTCCTTCCACGTCTTGCCGTGGAACTTGACCACCACGCTGTCGGTGCCCTTCACGGCCGCGCCGTCGCCCTCCAGCACGTAGTTCGACACGAGCTTCGCCGGCGCCGCGACGTCCTTCGGAACGGTCACGGAGACTTCCTTGCCGTCCGTGTTCGTACCGACCTTCGGCAGGGCGGCGTCCGTCTGCGGGACCTCCTTGCCCGTGGCCGAAACCGGAACGGAGGTGGCCTTGACGATGTCCACCACGAAGACCAGCGTGGCGTTCGGCTTGATCTTCTCGCCCGAGCCCTGCTCGCCGTAACCCAGGTCCGGCGGGATCACGAGCTCCAGCCGGCTGCCGACCTTCTTGCCCAGGAGACCCTGGTCCCAGCCCTTGATGACCTGGCCCTCGCCGACGGTCACGTCGAACGGCTTGTCCTTGCCGAAGCTCTGGTCGAACGGCTCCTTGCCGTCCCAGACCTGGCCGAGGTAGTTGACCTGGGCGATGTCGCCCTTCTTCAGCGCCGGGCCGTCACCCTCGCTGATGGTCACCACCTTCAGTTCCTTCGGCGGCGTCCCCTCACCCTTCGACAGGGTGGGAGTCTCCCCGAACTTGGCACCCTTCGTGATCGCGGGCGCCCCGTTCTTCATCTGGGCGGAGTCGGAGCCGCTGTCGCCACATGCCGCTGTCGACAGCAGCAGAAGGGGTACGACAAGCAGGCCGGCAAGTCGGCGCACGTGTTCCTCAGATCTCAGACGGCACATAGGTCGTCGCCACTCTAAGGCGTGCACAGGGCCCCGTACGAGATCCGTACGAGGCCCTGGCCAAGATCAGTGCGATGCGCGCGGCGCCGAACGGCGCCCCGCAACCCCTCACATCCCCCTACATCCCAGCGATCAGCTTCTCCACCCGGTCGTCCACCGACCGGAACGGGTCCTTGCACAGCACCGTGCGCTGCGCCTGGTCGTTCAGCTTCAGATGCACCCAGTCGACCGTGAAGTCCCGCCGCTGCTCCTGCGCCCGACGGATGAAGTCACCGCGCAGCCTCGCGCGCGTCGTCTGCGGAGGCACCGACTTGCCCTCGAAGATCTTGAGGTCGTTGCAGATCCGCGCCGCCAGCCCCTTGCGCTCCAACAGGTAGTACAGCCCGCGCCTGCGGTGGATGTCGTGATACGCGAGGTCTATCTGAGCCACCCGCGGATTCGACATCGTCATGTTGTGCTTCGCCCGGTACCGCTCGATCAGCTGGTACTTCATCACCCAGTCGATCTCGGTCCCGATCCGGTCCAGGTCCTCCGCGTCGATCGCGTCCAGCGTCCGGCCCCACAGCTCCAGCACCTGGTCCACGACACCCGTACGGATGCCCCGCCGCTCCGCGAAGTCCACCGCCTTGTCGTAGTACTCCCGCTGGATCTCCAGCGCCGAGGCCTCCCGGCCGCTCGCCAGACGCACCTTGCGCTGACCCGTGATGTCGTGACTGACCTCCCGGATCGCCCGGATCGGGTTCTCCAGCGTCAGGTCCCGCATCACCGTGCCCGCCTCGATCATGCGCAGCACCAGATCGGTCGCCCCGACCTTCAGCAGCATGGTCGTCTCGGACATGTTCGAGTCGCCCACGATCACGTGCAGACGCCGGTAGCGCTCCGCGTCCGCGTGCGGCTCGTCCCGCGTGTTGATGATCGGACGCGAACGCGTCGTGGCCGAACTGACACCCTCCCAGATGTGCTCGGCCCGCTGACTCACGCAGTAGACCGCGCCCCGCGGCGTCTGCAGCACCTTGCCCGCACCACAGATCAGCTGCCGCGTGACGAGGAACGGGATCAGAATGTCCGCCAGCCGGGAGAATTCCCCGTGCCGGGCCACCAGGTAGTTCTCATGGCAGCCGTACGAGTTTCCCGCCGAGTCGGTGTTGTTCTTGAACAGATAGACGTCGCCCGCGATTCCCTCCTCGTGCAAGCGGCGTTCGGCGTCGACGAGCAGGCCTTCGAGAATGCGCTCGCCGGCCTTGTCGTGGGTGACCAGTTCGATCAGGTTGTCGCATTCGGGAGTTGCGTACTCCGGATGCGAACCCACGTCGAGGTAGAGGCGGGCGCCGTTCCGCAGGAAGACATTGCTGCTGCGGCCCCATGACACAACACGGCGGAAGAGGTAGCGCGCCACTTCGTCAGGAGACAGTCGGCGCTGTCCCCTGAACGTGCACGTGACGCCGTACTCGTTCTCCAGCCCGAAAATGCGGCGGTCCATGACTGAACATTACGCCTTCTGCTCTGTTCTGAAACCGAGTTCGCAGGCGCCGTTTCGATCATTTTCCCGAGAGGCGATGCCGGCGGCCGCCCGACACGCGCCCACCACACCCCCGCCACGCACCCGCCGCACCCCCACCGGCCCGCCTAAGACCCCGTCACCGAAGCCTCCGCGGAACCCTCCAACGGCCCCACCGACCCCGCCCCCGGCTCCCCGGCCGGCCGCACCGGCGCCGAACCCGCCACCGCACGGCTCGCACCCGGACGCGCCACCGCACGGCTCACACCCGGACGCGCCAGCACCCGCTGAGTCACCGTCAGCACCAGCAGCGCCGCCGCCCCCGCCACACTCGCCACCGCGAACCCCGCCGCCGTACCCCCCGCCTCCACCGAAGGACCCGCCACCGCCGTACCGATCGCCGCACCCACCCCGAAGAACGTCACCAGCCACGAGAACGCCTCCGTCACCGTGCCCGCCGGAGCGTGCCGGTCCACCACGATGAACGCACACGCCAGAGCCGGAGCCAGGAACACCCCCGCCAGCGCCGCGAACCCCGTCATCGCCACCACACCCGGCACCAGCATCAACGGCAGGTAACACACCGCCAGCAACGCCACCAGCAACCGCAGCCGCCGCTCCGGCGCCCCCGCCCACTGCCGCGCCCCGTACAGCACACCACCGAACAGCGCGCCCAGACCCAGCGCCGCCATCAGCCAGCCGTACACCGCCTGACCACCGTGCTCGTCCGCGTACGCCACACCCGCCACCGTGATCGACCCCAGCGCCGTCCCCACGAAGAAGAACGCCCCCAGCAGCGCCAGCAGACCCCGCGAACGCAGCGCACCCAGCCAGTGCGCCTCCCGCGGCTCCGAACGCCACGTGCGCGAAGGCTCCGACACCACGACCGACAGCGCCCCCAGCACCCCGATCCCGTTGAGCACCAGCAGCGCCACCGCCGGATCCCACAGCGCCACGCACAGCGTCACCAGCAACGGCCCCACCGTGAACATGACCTCCTGGGCCACCGCGTCCATCGCGTACGCCGCGTGCACCCGCTCCTCCTTGCCGCCCAGCACGCTCGGCCACAGCGCCCGCAGCCCGCCCTCCAGCGGCGGCGTGAACAGCCCCGCGACCACCACCGCCGCGTACGCCACCCCCACCGACCCGGTACCGGCCAGCGCCAGCCACACCATGCCCAGCGCCGACACCACCGCCGCCGGCAACTGCACCCGCGGCTGCCCGAACAGGTCCACCGCCCGCCCCAGCAACGGCTGCCCCACCGCGTTCGACACCCCGTACGCGGCCGCGAGCGCCCCAGCCAGGCTGTAGCTGCCACCCTCCGCCCGGGTGAACAGCACGATCGCGATCGGCCCCGTCCCGTTCGGCAGCCGGCCTATGAGCGTGCCCACCAGCAGCCTCGCGGCATGCCGGGTCCTGAGCAGCTCCGCGTAACCCGCGGCCATGTCCGCCCCCTTCCGCCCGGACCCAGCCGGGAACAACCCAAGTAATACGTATAACGTGACCGGTCATACGTACCATGACCACAGTCGGACGGTCCACCCAACCGACCCCCACACCCCCCGCGACCTCGCACTACAGGAGCACCGTGTGACGAGACCCACCAGCCGCGACGTGGCCACCGCCGCCGGAGTCTCCCAGGCCACCGTCTCCCTCGTCCTCGGCGACAAATGGCGCGGCCGCGTCTCCGAACGCACCGCCGGCCTGGTCCGCGAAGCCGCCACGACCCTCGGCTACCGCCCCAACCTCGCCGCCCGCAACCTCCGCCTCGGCTCCACCCGCACCGCCCTCCTCGTCGTCCCCGCCCTCACCAACGAATTCTTCGCCCGCGTCTACACCGGCGCCGCCCGCATCGCCGCCGAACACGGCTTCGGCGTCGTCCTCTACCCCTCCCCCGACGGCACCGGCCCCGCCCGCGACCCCTTCGCCTCCGCCCGCGCCGCCCTCGACGGAGTCATCGCCTCCTCCATGGCCGCCGACGCCCTCCACGCCCTCGGCGGCGACGCACTCCCCCTCGTCATGCTCGACAGCGACCCCACCGCCGACACCGCCCACGCCCACGTCAACCTCGCCATCGCCGACGGCATGCGCCAAACCGCCGAACACCTCCTCACCCACGGACACCACCGCTTCCTCCACCTCGCCTCCGCCATCGACTCCTGGACCTTCACCGTCCGCGCGAACGCCCTCGCCGCCCTCCTACCGCCCCCCGCCGAGCTGCGCACCGTACGGGCCCACCTCAGCGTGGAAGCCGCCCGTACGGCCATGGAGAGCGCCCTGGACACCCCTGCGGACCGCCGCCCCACCGCCGTCGTCTGCGACGACGACATCCTGGCCGCCGGCGCCTGCAAAGCCGCCCGCCGCCTCGGCCTGCGCATCCCCGAGGACCTCTCCGTCACCGGCTTCGACGACCTCGCCCTCGCCACCGCCGTCGAACCGGAACTCACCACCGTCCACCTCCCCGCCGAACGCGTCGGAGAACAGGGCATGACCGCCCTCCTCGCCGTCCTCGAAGGCACCCCCTGGACCCCGGTCGACATCCCAGTCCACCTCGTCGTCCGCGACTCCACTGGCCCGGCACCGACGCGCTGAACGCCCGGGAACGCGAAAGCGCCCCCGACCCGAAGGCCAGGGGCGCTCACACGCACTACGGACTGCTCTACTCGGCTTCCTCTTCGGGAGCCTCGTCGTTCGACACGGCATCCGCCTGAGCGGCCGCCGGAACGTCCGCCTCCAGCAGCCGCGACAGCTGCCGGCCACGGATCCGCTTGAACTTGCGCTGCTGGGCCCGCGTACGGTCCAGCACCGCCACCTCCAGCCGCTCCGCCGGAATCGACTTGTCCGCACCGTTCGCCTGGCTCGACAACGCCTGCACCGCCAGCTTCAGCGCCTCAGCCAGGGTCATCCCGTCCTGGTGCCGCTGATCCAGATAGGTACTGATCTGCTCGGCGTTGCCACCCACGGCAACGGACCCGTGCTCGTCGACGATCGACCCGTCGTGCGGCAGCCGGTAGATCTGGTCACCGGCCGCCGTCGCGCCGACCTCGGCCACGACCAGCTCCACCTCGTACGGCTTCTCACCCGCACTCGAGAAGATCGTGCCGAGCGTCTGCGCGTAGACGTTCGCCAGCCCACGGGCCGTCACATCGTCACGGTCGTAGGTGTATCCACGCAGATCGGCGTACCGCACACCGCCGATGCGCAGGTTCTCGTACTCGTTGTACTTGCCGGCGGCCGCGAAGCCGATCCGGTCGTAGATCTCGCTGAACTTGTGCAGCGCGCGGGACGGGTTCTCACCGACGAACACGATGCCGTCGGCGTACTGGATGACAACAAGGCTCCGACCGCGGGCGATGCCCTTGCGGGCATATTCCGCCCGGTCGGCCATGGCCTGCTGGGGTGACACATAGAACGGAGTCGACACCGGCTTTCCGTCCCTTTCTTCTGGACGACGAGGAGGTCAGAGATCAGAGCAGTGCGGCGCGCGGACCGTCGGGCTGCTCCATCCGCCGGTTCGTGATCTTGCGGGCCAGCTCCGAGGACTCCTCGTCGGTCAGCCTGCGGAATCCCTCGTCCGTCATGACGGTGACGATGGGGTAAATGTGGCGGTAGAGGTCCGGGCCACCGGTCGCCGAGTCGTCGTCGGCAGCGTCGTACAGCGCCTGGACGACGAGCGTCGTGGCCTCCTCCTCCGTCAGCTTGGAGTGGTACAGCTTCTTCATCGAGCCACGGGCGAAGATCGATCCCGACCCGGTCGCGGCGTAGCCGTGCTCCTCGGAGCGGCCGCCGGTCACGTCGTAGGAGAAGATCCGGCCCCTCTCCTTGGCCTCGTCGTACCCCGCGAAGAGCGGCACGACGGCCAGCCCCTGCATCGCCATGCCCAGGTTGCTCCGGATCATGGTGGAGAGCCGGTTCGCCTTACCTTCGAGGGAGAGGGTCGCCCCCTCCACCTTCTCGAAGTGCTCCAGCTCCAGCTGGAACAGCTTCACCATCTCCACGGCCAGACCGGCCGTGCCGGCGATGCCGACGGCGGAGAACTCGTCCGCCGGGAACACCTTCTCGATGTCCCGCTGCGCGATCATGTTCCCCATGGTCGCCCGCCGGTCACCGGCGAGGACCACCCCGCCGGGGAAGGTGGCGGCCACGATGGTCGTCCCGTGCGGCGCCTCGATGACCCCGTCGGGCAGCTTCCGGTTGCCCGGGAGCATCTCGGGCTGGTGAGCCCCGAGGAAGTCCATGAAGGACGACGACCCCGGCGTCAGGAAGGCTGCCGGTAGACGCCCTGTGCTACGAGTGTTGGGTTCCACAGGTTTCCTTCCACGTAAGCGGCTGCACGCCTCAAGACGTCCGGCCGATCCTTGAGTTGCCCGATTCCTGCGTTGCAGCCGAAGCAAAGTACGCCTCGGACCTTACCCGTCTGATGATCGTGATCAACATGCTCCGCCGGAGCCTCTTGGCAGATCACGCAGACCCCGCCTTGAGTCGCGATCATCTCGTCACGCTCGGCTTCGGTGATGCCGTACTTGCGCATGAAATAGCTCGCCCGGTTCCGTTGCGCCCGGCACGTGCGGCAGTAGCTCGACCACCCGTCGGAGGTGGTCTTGTTCGCCTCCCATTCCGAGTGCGGCTTGATTTCCTCGCACTGGGGACATCGCTTGTGGCCGGACGGTACGGCCACCTTCACCCGCACCGTCCGCCCCTTCGCCTCTTGCCGGGCTTTGTAGTACTCGGCCCAGCACGTGCGGCAATAGGCCTGTAAGCCGTCTGGAGCCGAGCGATTACTCGCGTATTCCGCCCGCGCCAGATCCTGCTTGCACCGCGAACACCGCTTCGTACCGTCGGACAACTACACCCCACCCCTACCTTCGATTCGAAGGTCAAACGGCCTTACTGGCCGCCTTTCTGAACGAAGGACCGCACAAAATCCTCAGCATTCTCTTCGAGGACATCGTCAATCTCGTCAAGTACGGAGTCGACGTCGTCGGAGAGCTTTTCCTGTCGCTCCTTGAGGTCGGTCGATTCTTCGACCGCGGCCTCCTCGACCTCCTCGGTCGAGCGCTGCGCCTTCTGCTGTCCGCCGCCGGTGTCCTTGGTCGCCATGTCTAGCTCACCCCGCTCGGTTCGCACGCTCATGTGAAAGACCCCGCGAATTCGGGATCCCTCAAGATCAGACTCTACGTCGGACCCTACAAGGAGGGCCCGACATCCGTCCCGGTACTTTCATAACGTCCGGATGTGTTCATGATTCCCGGGCCGGGGGCCTTTCAGCCCCCGCGCCGGGTACCGGAAAGGCCTCAGCGCCCCGAGAGCACCCGCACCAGGTCCTCCGCCGTGCGGCAGCGGTCCAGGAGCTCCTTCACGTGGGCACGGGTGCCCCGCAGGGGTTCCAGGGTCGGGACCCGCTGGAGGGAGTCGTGGCCCGGCAGGTCGAAGATCACCGAGTCCCACGAGGCCGCCGCCACATCGTCCGCGTACTGCTCGAGGCACCGCCCCCGGAAGTACGCCCGGGTGTCCTCCGGCGGCTTGCTCTGCGCCCGCTCCACCGCCGTCTCGTCCAGCAGCCGCTTCATCTTGCCGCGGGCCACCAGGCGGTTGTACAGCCCCTTCTCGGGCCGTACGTCCGCGTACTGGAGGTCCACCAGGTGGAGTCGGGCCGCGTCCCATTCGAGGCCGTCCCGGCGCCGGTAGCCCTCCAGGATCTCCCGCTTCGCGATCCAGTCGAGCTCTCCCGACAGGCTCATCGGGTCGGTTTCCAGCCGGCCCAGTACGTCCTCCCAGCGGGCCAGCACATCCTTGGTCTGCTCGTCCGCGTCGGAGCCGAAACGCTCCTCCACGTACTTCCTGGCCAGCTCGTAGTACTCCATCTGGAGCTGTACGGCGGTCAGCGTCCGCCCGCTCCGCAGCGTGATGAGGTGCTGCAGGTCGGGGTCGTGGGAGACCTGGTGGAGGGTGCGTACGGGCTGGTCCACGGCGAGGTCGACGTTGATGTAGCCGTCTTCGATCATGGACAGGACGAGGGCGGTGGTGCCGAGCTTGAGGTAGGTGGAGATCTCGGAGAGGTTGGCGTCGCCGATGATCACGTGGAGGCGGCGGTACTTCTCCGCGTCCGAGTGCGGCTCGTCCCTCGTGTTGATGATGGGGCGCTTGAGGGTGGTCTCCAGGCCGACCTCGACTTCGAAGTAGTCGGCGCGCTGGCTGATCTGGAAGCCGTGTTCGCGGCCGTCCTGGCCGATGCCGACGCGGCCGGCGCCGGTGAAGACGAGGCGGGAGACGAAGAAGGGGGTGAGGTGGCGCACGATGTCCGAGAAGGGGGTTTCCCGCTTCATCAGGTAGTTCTCGTGCGTGCCGTAGGAGGCGCCCTTGTTGTCGGTGTTGTTCTTGTAGAGGTGGATGGGCTGGGCCCCGGGGAGCTGGGCGGCCCTGACAGCCGCTTCTGCCATGATCCGCTCGCCGGCCTTGTCCCAGAGGACGGCGTCGAGCGGGTTGGTGATCTCCGGGGAGCTGTACTCGGGGTGTGCGTGGTCCACGTAGAGGCGTGCGCCGTTGGTGAGGATCACGTTGGCGAGGCCGATGTCCTCGTCGGTGAGCTGGCTGTTGTCGGCGGCCTCGCGGGCGAGGTCGAAGCCGCGGGCGTCCCGCAGCGGGTTCTCTTCCTCGAAGTCCCAGCGGGCGCGTCGCGCCCGGTGCATCGCCGCCGCGTAGGCGTTGACGATCTGGGACGAGGTGAGCATGGCATTGGCGTTCGGGTGCCCCGGGACGGAGATCCCGTACTCCGTCTCGATCCCCATTACTCGCCGTACGGTCATGCGGCCCTCCTTGCCCGGCGGCGCTCCCGTTCGGGAGCGGCGCTCAAGTACCGCTGGTGCTCCGGTGCGTCGTGTGCGGTGCCCGTCCCCGCACTGCGCGACCTGCGGTATGGAAGAGCCTAGAACCACTCCGCGCTGGTGGGGAGATCATTTCAGTCATTGACTTTGCCCTGTCACCGGCTGAAAAGAGCGTTTGGTAAAGCAGTCGGCTGCGGGTGCCCTTGCCGGGCACCCGCAGCCGGCCCGCTTTGTCAGAGGTACTGACCGGTGTTGGCCACCGTGTCGATGGAGCGTCCGGTGTCCGCGCCTTGCTTTCCGGTGACGAGGGTGCGGATGAATACGATCCGCTCGCCCTTCTTTCCGGAGATTCGGGCCCAGTCGTCGGGGTTGGTGGTGTTGGGCAGGTCTTCGTTCTCCTTGAACTCGTCCACGCAAGCCTGGAGGAGATGGGCGACGCGAAGGCCCTTCTGGTTGTGCTCGAGGAAGGCCTTGATGGCCATCTTCTTCGCACGGTCCACGATGTTCTGGATCATCGCGCCCGAGTTGAAGTCCTTGAAGTAGAGGACTTCCTTGTCGCCGTTGGCGTACGTGACCTCGAGGAAGCGGTTTTCCTCGGTTTCCGCGTACATCTGCTCGACGACGGTCTGGATCATGCTGTGGACGGTTTCGGCGGTGGAGCCCTGGTGCTCGCCGAGGTCGTCGGTGTGCAGGGGCAGGGTGGCCTTGAGGTACTTCGCGAAGATGTCCTTGGCGGCCTCGGCGCCGGGGCGCTCGATCTTGATCTTCACGTCGAGCCGGCCGGGGCGCAGGATGGCCGGGTCGATCATGTCCTCGCGGTTGGAGGCGCCGATGACGATGACGTTCTCCAGGCCTTCCACGCCGTCGATCTCGGCGAGCAGCTGGGGGACGATGGTGTTCTCCACGTCCGAGCTGACTCCGGATCCGCGGGTGCGGAAGAGGGATTCCATCTCGTCGAAGAAGACGATGACGGGGGTGCCCTCGCTCGCCTTCTCCCTCGCACGCTGGAAGACGAGGCGGATGTGCCGCTCGGTCTCGCCGACGTACTTGTTGAGGAGTTCGGGGCCCTTGATGTTCAGGAAGTAGGACTTCCCGGTGGGCTGGCCGGTGACTTCGGCGACCTTCTTGGCAAGGGAGTTGGCCACGGCCTTGGCGATGAGCGTCTTGCCACAGCCGGGGGGGCCGTAGAGCAGGATGCCCTTGGGGGGCCGCAGTTCGTGTTCCTTGAAGAGGTCGGGGTAGAGGTAGGGGAGCTCGACGGCGTCGCGGATCAGTTCGATCTGGTCGCCCAGGCCGCCGATCTTGTCGTAGTCGATGTCCGGGACCTCTTCGAGGACGAGGTCTTCGACCTCGCTCTTGGGGACGATCTCGTAGACGTAGCCGGAGCGGGGTTCGAGCAGCAGGGAGTCGCCGGGGCGGATGGTGACGTCCAGGAGCGGCTCGGCGAGCCTCACCACCCTTTCCTCGTCGGTGTGCCCGACCACCAGGGCGCGCTCGCCGTCCTCGAGGATTTCCTTGAGGGTGACGATGTCCCCGGCCCGTTCGAACTCCATGGCCTCGACCACGTTGAGGGCCTCGTTGAGCATGACCTCCTGGCCTCGCCGGAGGTCTTCCGGTTCGACGCTGGGGCTCACGTTCACGCGGAGCTTTCGGCCGCCGGTGAAGATGTCGACGGTTCCGTCTTCGTTCGACTGCAGGAAGACTCCGAAGCCGGCCGGCGGCTGTGCGAGCCGGTCGACTTCTTCTTTGAGGGCCACGATCTGGTCGCGGGCCTCGCGCAGGGTGTTCGCCAGCCGCTCGTTCTGTGCGGAGACGCCTGCCAGGTTTGTCTGGAGCTCGACGATCCGCTCTTCGAGAATCCTCGTGTGTCGCGGAGAGTCGGCGAGCTTACGTCGCAGGACGGCGATTTCCTGCTCGAGATAGGCAACCTGGCCGGCGGGGTCCTCAGACCCTCGCCCGGGCCGGATGCCGCGGTTGATGTCGTCGTCGTGGGCTGCCACGGTCCTCACCTCCTCCAAGGGGAGCTGGACGCTTTCTGACCCTACCTGGGCTGGTGGTGATTGAAACCCCTAGATCACAAAGACGGTAGGGGTGTGTCCGATCTTCACCCTTGCGTACTCCCTCCCGTCAAGGAAATACCCACCCAACGACATCGGAAAGCAGCCGGTTGTAAGGTCGAACTGTTCAACACCCGTCAGAGCTCGTGCGACTTGTCTCGCGTTGTGACCGGGATGGATCACTCAGAGCAGGGAACGGCAGGGGATATGACCGTGCAGCAGGAGGCGGCCACCGAGGAGAACACGGGGGCCTCGGGCGTGGCCGGAGAGCCGCTGGAGGTCTGGATCGACCAGGACCTCTGTACCGGCGACGGCATCTGCGTGCAGTACGCACCTGAGGTGTTCGAGCTGGACATCGATGGTCTGGCGTACGTGAAGAGCCCTTCCGACGAGTTGCTCGTGGAGGCGGGGGCGACCACTCCGGTTCCGCTGGTGCTGCTCCAGGACGTGGTGGATTCCGCGAAGGAATGTCCCGGGGATTGCATCCATGTAAGGCGGGTTTCGGACAGGGTGGAAGTCTTCGGTCCGGACGCCGAGTAAAGGTTCCAGTGACGGTTCAAACACCTGTGGGGGTCGAGTCCGTAAGCTCCTGGCGGAATTTTCCGCCGGTCCAGCGCCACTTGGCGAGCTGCTTGGTGTCGGGGCTGTAGCGGGGCACTTCGGGCGAGGAGTACCCGAGGAGGTCCGCGGTGACGAGGCCGTCGCGGACGGTGAGGCGGGTCGCGGTCTGCTTGCGGCCGGCTTCGAGGAGCGTGGCGACGACCCGGGGGTTCGCGGCTTTCGCCGGGCCCTGGGCGAGGACGTAGATGGTGTGCGGCGGGCTGCCCCCGCCGACGTCGCAGCGGACGGCCGCGACGGTTTCGGGGCGGCCGTCGCCGTCGAGGTCGCCTTCGGCGGTGGCCGTGACGGCTTGTGGGGCGCCTTGGCAGTCCAGGGGGTACGTGACCGCGTGCGCGTCGGGAGCGGCCGCCCGGGGGCCCTTGGCGGGGCTCGCGGGACCGGCTGGGGGTACGGGGGCCGCGGAGGCTCCGGTGGCCCGGTCGGGCTGCAGGAGTCCGGCGCCGGCTATGACGGCGGCCAGGGCCGAGGCGGTGGCCAGCCAGTGGACGGGCCGGGCCCGGTGGTGCGCCGGGGCGTGGGTGCTCGGCGCCGGCTCGGCGGGGCTGTGCGGCACGCGGGGTGTCTCCTGTGCGAAGGGTGACGGGGAGCCAGCATCGTGCCACACCTCACATCGGGGTGGAACGGGTGGGTCCGGACCGGTCGGGCCGCTCGCGCGAGGCCGGCCCGTAGGGCAACGAAAAGACGCCGTGCCGCAGTTCCCGGATGCTCCGGGGGAACTGCGGCACGGCGTCTTCGTGTTGGTGGCGCAGGGCGCCCCGCCGGGGTGGCGGGGCGGTCCTCGGAACGTCAGCGGTTCAGGCGCCGTCGCCGGTGTCGGCGGCGGTCTCGGCGGCGGCCGTGGCGGCCGTCTCCGCGGTCTTGGCGGCGGACCGGCTGCCGGGGCCGTCGTAGTCCTCGCCGTAGGCGCCCTTGGAGGGGCGGCGGCGGCGCATGGGGGGCTCGACGCCGTCCGCGAGGCGGCGGGCGGTGACGAGGAAGCCGGTGTGGCCGATCATGCGGTGGTCCGGGCGGACGGCCAGGCCCTCGACGTGCCAGTTGCGGATCATCGATTCCCAGGGCTGCGGTTCGGCGTAGCAGCCGAACTCGCGGATGGATTCGACGGTCCGGGAGAGCTGGGTGGTGGTGGCCACGTAGCAGCAGAGGATGCCGCCGGGGACGAGCGCCTTGGAGACGGCCTCCAGGCACTCCCAGGGGGCGAGCATGTCGAGGATCACGCGGTCGACGTCCGTGTCGGACAGGTTGTCCTGGAGGTCGCCCACGGTCAGCTGCCACGCGGGGTGCGGGCCGCCGAAGTAGCGCTCGACGTTGGCCGTGGCGATCTCGGCGAAGTCGGGGCGGCGCTCGTAGCTGTGGAGCATGCCCTGGTCGCCGATGGCGCGCAGCAGGAAGCTGCTCAGGGAGCCGGAGCCGACGCCTGCTTCGACGACGCGGGCGCCGGGGAAGATGTCGGCGAAGGCCAGGATCTGGCCTGCGTCCTTGGGGTAGACCACGGCGGCACCGCGGGGCATGGACAGGACATAGTCGGGGAGCAGGGGTCGCAGCGCGAGGTAGGCGACGTTGCCCGTGGTACGGACAACGCTTCCCTCGGGGGAGCCGATCAGCTCGTCGTGCGGGAAGGAACCCTTGTGGGTGTGGAAATTCTTCCCGGCTTCGAGCGTGAACGTGTAGTGGCGGCCCTTGGGGTCGGTGAGCTGTACCTGGTCCCCGACCTCGAAGGGCCCGCGTCGGCGGGCGGCACCGGTCGGTTCGGACATGTGACCAGTGTATTGGCTTCAGGACTGGGGCCGCGCCATGGCCTTCACGAAGGCCTTTTCCACGTCGAGGGTGGACAGGACGCCATAGATGGCGCCGTCGGGTTGCAGGACGAGGTATTCGGTGGCGGGGGTGGCGCGGAGGTGGTCGAGGAGTTCTTCGCCGCCGAGGTCCGCTGAAACCTTCATGCCGTCGGTGAGGTCTTGGGCGAGGGTGCCGGCGGCGACCCAGGGGCGGCGGTGTTCGGGGACGGAGGCGATGGCGCTTTCGCGGACGATGCCGGTGGGGTCTCCGAGTCCGTCGACGACGACGAGGGCGCGGGCGCCGGCTTCGTTGGCGCGGCGGAGGGCTTCGGAGAGGGGGGTGGCGTTCTCGACGGGGATGGCGCGGCGGGTGAGTTTGCGGGCGTGGAGTTCCGGGAGGTGTTCGCGCAGGCGGGCGACGCGGAGGCTGTTGCCGGCGCCGGTCCAGATGATGCCGGCGAGGATCGCGGCGAGGAGGGCGTCCATGACGGTGTCCATGCCGCCGATGTCGTCGGTGGGGTTGCCGAGGGTCCCGGTGGAGTTCAGGAGGGGCAGGCCGAGGAGGACGGCGACGGCGAGGGCGCGTCCGGCCCAGGCGGCGGCGATGGTGCCGGTCATGGGTTTGCCGGTGATGCCCCAGATGACGGCGCGGAGCATGCGGCCGCCGTCGAGGGGGAGGCCGGGGAGGAGGTTGAAGGCGGCGACGAGGAGGTTGGAGATCATGAGGCCGGCGAGGAGGACGCCGGGGACGCTGGCGGGTTCGACGGTTTTCATGCCGAGGTAGAAGGCGCCGGCGAGGAGGAGGGAGAGGAGGGGGCCGACGAAGGCGAGGACGAATTCGCGGCCGGGGGTTTCGGATTCCTTCTCGATTTCGGAGACGCCGCCGAAGAACTGGAGCTGGATGCGGCGGACGGGGAGTTTGAAGCGGAGCGCGGCGACGGTGTGGGCGAGTTCGTGGACGAGGACCGAGGCGTAGAAGGCGACGGCGAAGAAGAGGGCCACGAGGTAGCGCAGGGTGCCGAGGTCGGGCAGGATCCGGTCGAGCTGGTCGCCGAAGACCCAGGTGATGAGGGCGGCGACGAGGAACCAGCTGGGCGAGACGTAGACGGGCACGCCGAAGGGGCGGCCCATGAGGAGTCCGCCGCCCGGTCCTGAGCGCCGGCCCGCGCGCTCGCCGGTTTCGTCGGTGTCTGCCACGGTTGTCCTTCGTTCGCTGCTGTCCGGTGCGGTGGTGCGCCGGTGGTTCGGGTGTCTTTTTCCCGTGGTGTCGGGGTGCGGCGTTGCGCGGTGTGATGCTCCGATCATGCAGTGCGAGGGGGGTCGGCGTCGATGGTATGCGCGTGCTGTCGGTGGCGGGTCGTAGGGTTTTGTCCATGACGACGAGCCCCGGCAGCGGTCCGGACGATGCAGTGAGCGGTTCCGTGCCCGGATCCGTGCCCGGTTCCGTGCCCGGTGCGGTGCCCGGTTCCGGCGCGGTGCCCGGTGCGGTGCCCGGTTCCGGTGCGGTGCCCTGTTCCGGCGCCGTGCCCGCGCAGGCGGTGGCCGTGGCGCCTTCTTCGCTGTCGCCTTCTCGGGCGAGCGATTTCATGCGGTGTCCGTTGCTGTACCGGTTCCGGGTGATCGACAAGTTGCCGGAGAAGCCGAGTGCGGCGGCGACGCGGGGGACGCTGGTGCACGCGGTGCTGGAGCGGCTCTTCGATCATCCGGCGCCGGAGCGGACGGCGCCGCGGGCGAAGGCGCTGATTCCCGGGCAGTGGGACCGGCTGCTGGAGTCGAAGCCGGAGTTGTCGGAGCTGTTCCCGGGGGGTGACGAGGGGGCGGGGCTGGAGCGCTGGCTGGGCGAGGCCGAGGCGTTGGTGGACCGGTGGTTCACGTTGGAGGACCCGACGCGGCTGGAGCCGGTGGAGCGGGAGTTCTTCGTGGAGACGGAGCTGGAGTCGGGGCTCCGGCTGCGCGGGATCATCGACCGGGTGGACGTGGCGCCGACGGGTGAGGTGCGGATCGTCGATTACAAGACGGGGAAGGCGCCGCGGCCGGAGTACGCCGAGGGTGCGCTGTTCCAGATGAAGTTCTACGCGCTGGTGGTGTGGCGGCTGAAGCGGGTGGTGCCGCGGCGGCTGCAGCTGGTGTATCTGGGCAGTGGGGACGTGGTGACGTACGACCCGGTGATCGAGGATCTGGAGCGGATGGAGCGCAAGCTGCTGGCGCTGTGGGAGGCGATCCGGGAGGCGACGGAGACGGGTGACTGGCGGCCTCGGCAGTCGAAGCTGTGCGGCTGGTGTGATCATCAGGCGGTGTGTCCGGAGTTCGGTGGTACTCCCCCGGTCTATCCGCTGGCGCTGCCGTCCGCCGGGCGGGGCGAATCCTGATCTTGGTGTCAGGGCAGAATGGGCCGGGTTCCCTGGTGGTGTCCGAATGAACCCGCTGGCCCGATGATCCGATGAGCCCTACGAATACGAGGTGGACCCCGTGGCGATCCGCGTGCTGCTGGTCGACGATCAGCCCCTGCTGCGTACCGGTTTCCGGATGATCCTGGAGGCCGAGCAGGACTTGGCGGTGGTCGGTGAGGCCGGGGACGGTCTGCAGGCGCTGGACCAGGTGCGGGCGTTGCAGCCCGATGTGGTGCTGATGGACATCCGGATGCCGCGGATGGACGGGGTGGAGGCGACGCGGCAGATCACGGGTCCGGGCCGGGACGGTCCGGCGAAGGTGCTGGTGCTGACGACGTTCGATCTGGACGAGTACGTGGTGGAGGCGCTGCGGGCGGGGGCCAGCGGGTTCTTGCTGAAGGATGCGCCGGCGGCGGAGCTGGTGCAGGCGATCCGGGTGGTGGCGGGTGGCGAGGCGATGCTGGCGCCGAGCATCACGCGGCGGTTGCTGGACAAGTACGCGGGGCATCTGCCGTCGGGTGAGGACACGGTTCCGGACATGATCGCTTCGTTGACGGAGCGTGAGGTCGAGGTGCTGAAGCTGGTGGCCCGGGGGTTGTCGAACGCGGAGATCGCGGCCGATCTGTTCGTGAGCGAGACGACGGTGAAGACGCACGTGGGTCACGTGCTGACGAAGCTGGGTCTGCGCGACCGGGTGCAGGCGGCGGTGTACGCGTACGAGAGCGGTCTGGTGCGTCCGGGGGCCGGCCAGTAGGCAGGTCGGTGGGCGGCGCGGTTCGCTGTTTCGCAGGTACGGGCACGGGCCCGCTTCCGCTTCGCGCGGAGGCGGGCCCGTGGCCGTGGCGGGGTGGCTCAGCCCTTGCTGATCTCCCAGAAGCGGAAGACGGTGGAGGCGTCCAGGGACCACTGCAGGCCGGTCACGTTCTGGCGGGTGACGGCGTACTGCTTGCTCTGCCAGAGCGGGAGCAGGGGGATCTCGTCGGCGACGATGTCCTGGAGCCGGGCGTAGTCGCCGCTGGCGGAGGAGCGGTCGGCCTTGGCGGAGGTCGACGGGATGATGGTCCCGGTGATCTCCTTGTTGTCGTAGTTGTTGTGCAGCACGTTGTCGGGGCCGAAGAAGGGCTGCGTGAAGTTGTCGGCGTCGGGGTAGTCGGGGACCCAGCCCTTGACGTAGACGCCGTACTTGCCGGCCTGGATGTCCTTCTCGTACTGCTCGAACTCGACGGACTTGACGTCGGCCTGGAAGAGGCCGCTGGTGTTGAGCTGCTTGGCGATGAGCTGGAATTCCTGGTCCGTCGAGGGGCCGTAGCGGCTGGGCGTCGAGTACAGGGTGATCTTGACCTTGTCCTTGATGCCGGCCGCGCGGAGGACGGCCTTGGCCTTCTCGGGCTGGGGGGTGCCGCCGTAGCGGTCGAAGAAGGCGGTGGTGTGGGAGGCGATGCCAGCCGGGACGATGGAGTAGAGCGGGGTGGCGGTGCCGTCGTAGACCTCGCGGACGAGGGCTTCGCGGTCGACGAGGTAGGCGATGGCCTTGCGGACGGGGAGCTTCCCGGCGACGGGGTCGGCCGTGTTGAAGACGAGGTGTTCGACTTCGGCGCCGGCGCCCTGGACGACTTCGACCTTCTGGTCGCCGGTCTGGGAGGCGAGGCCGGCGATGTCCTTGGCGGCGAGGCCGCGGAAGGCGAAGTCGACGTCTCCGCTTTCGAGGACCTTCTTGAGGGCGGCCTGGTCCTCGTTGAAGAACTTCATGGTGACGCCGCTGTTCTTCGGCTTGGCCTTGCCGCTGTAGCTGTCGTTGACGGAGAAGGAGGCGCTCTTGTCGTTGATGGAGTCCAGCTTGTAGACGCCGGAGCCGAAGGCCTTGCCGTCGGTGCGGAGTTTGTCGGCCGGGTACTCGGTGTGGTCGACGATGGAGCCGGCGCCGGATGCGATCTTGCTGGGGAAGGTCGCGTCGGGGGCCTTGAGGTGGAAGACGACGGTCTTCTCGTCGGGGGTGTCGATGGTGCCGATCGACGCGAGCATGACGGCGGGGCCGTTCTCGTCGTTGATCTTGAGGGTGCGCTCGAAGGAGTACTTGACGTCCTTGGCGGTGAGGCGGTTGCCGTTGCTGAACTTCAGGCCGCCGCGCAGGGTGCACACGTAGGTCCTGCTCTCGGTGCCCTCGAAGCCGCAGGACTGGGCCGCGTCGGGTTCGGGGTTGGTGCCGCCCTTGGGGAAGCTGAGCAGGGACTGGAAGACGTTGTTGAAGAGCAGCCAGGAGCCGGGGTCGTAGCCCGAGGCGGGGTCGGTGGCCTTCACCTTGTCGGATATGCCCATGACGACGCCCTTGCCGCCGCCGCCGGCGTTGGAGCCGTCCGTCGCACCGCAACCGCTCAGCAGCGCCGCGGCGGTGGCCGCTCCGAGGGGGGCGACCAACCACTGGTTCCGTGTCTTCACGCGAACATCCTTCTCAGTCTTACTGGCTCGTCTGGTTCTGGTGCCGGGGAGGGCCGGCACCAGGACCTGGTGCCGAGGGCTTGATGCCGGGGTGTCAGCCGCTGACGCCGCGGCCGAGTTCCCACAGCTGGAGGTCGGAGATTGCGTTGACCGACCATTCCACTCCGGTGATCCCGTCGCGTGCGGCGACGTACTGCTTGCCCTGCCACAGGGGCAGGACGGGTACGTCCTCGGCGACGATGTCCTGCATCTCCGTGATCGCGGGGCCGGCGACGCCGCGGTCGACGGCGCGGCGCGATTCGGGGATGAGCTTGGTGCGCACCGTGGTGTTGGCGTACGGCGTGCCCAGGAAGTTGTCCTGCTCCAGGAAGGGGGCGAGGAAGTTGTCGGCGTCGGGGTAGTCGGGGAACCAGCCGAGCCCGTAGGCGGCGTATTCGCCCTTCTTCTGTGCGGGGCGGAAGGCGGCCCAGTCGGTGCCCTGGACGGTGATGTCGAAGAGCCGGGTGGAGTTCAGCTGGGACTTGAGGGCTTCGAACTCGGCCGCGGTGCCGTCGCCGTAGTGGTCGTTGGTGTAGTTGAGGGTGAGCTTGACCGGGGTTTTGATCCCGGCGGCCTTCAGCAGGTCGGCGGCCTTGGTGGTGTTGGCTTCGCCGTACTTGTTGAAGAAGGAGTTGACGTGGCCGGTCACGGTGGTGGGGACCAGTGAGTACAGGGGCTGCGCGGACTTGCCGTAGACCTTGGTGATGAGGGCGTTGCGGTCGACGGCTGCGGCGAGGGCCTGGCGTACGGCCTTGTCCTTGACGGTGGGGGCGTCGGTGTTGAAGCCGAGGTAGCGGATCTCCAGGCCGGGCATGGGGACGAGCTTGATGCCCTTGGGGGGCTTGGCGGAGAGTTCGGTGATCTGCGCGGGCGACAGGGTGCGGGAGACCATGTGGACGGCGCCGTTCTCCAGTGCCTTGCCCATGGCTTCGGAGTCGTCGAAGGTGCGCAGTTCGGCCTTGTCGTTCTGGAGCTTGATGTCGCCTCGGTAGTGCGGGTTCTTGCTGAAGACGGCGCGGACGAGGCGGTTGTCCTTGACTTCGGCCTTCATCGTGTAGGGGCCGGAGCCGTCGACGGTGAAGCCGGTGCGGAGCTTTTTGGCGTCGTACTTCTTGGCGCTGACGATGCCCGCGGCGGGGGTGGAGAGCTTCTGCGGGAAGGTGGCGTCGGCGGTCTTGAGGTGGAAGACGACGGTGTCGGTGCCCTTGGTCTCGACGGTGTCGATGGTGGAGAGCAGCGAGGAGGGGCCGTTCTCGTCCTTGATGGCGAGGACGCGTTCGATGGAGAACTTGACGTCCTGTGCGGTGAGGGGGCTGCCGTCGGCGAAGGTGAGGCCGGTGCGCAGGACGCAGCGGTAGCTCTCGTTGCCGGTGTCGGTGAAGCGGCAGTCGTCGGCTGCTTCGGGGACGGGGCTGCCGCCGCCGCGCGGGGTGTGCATGAGCGTCTGGACGGTCTGGCGGAGGATGTTCCAGGCGCCGGCGTCGTAGGCGTAGGCGGGGTCGAGCGGGGCGGGGGCGTATTCGGCTGCCTCGAACCGGTCGGTGGTGCCGACGACGATCGTTCCGGATCCCGCTCCTGCGCCGCTGGTGCTGCCGCAGGCGGTCAGCGCGGGGGTGAGCAGTCCGGCGGCTGCCGTCAGCGCCATGGTCTTGCGGTTCATGCTGGTAGTACTCCCTCGACCCGGCACTTGTTCAAAGCTGGCGTGGAGGGCATCGCGGCGGTCGCCCGTTCTGGGCGGAACGATCGGGCCGGTGGTGTGACGATCGGTCCACGCGGTTCCGGATACAGGGGTGTGTGTCCGGGACGGCTGAGGTGCGGCGCAGTGCCCGGATCGACATTAGTGGCCTGCGGAGGGGTGGCTTGAACGGTGTGGCGCGGGGGTGTTGTCGCTCCGTCGCGGGAGCTGACCGGGGGTGTGCGCGGGGGCGTGCGCAGATTCGGTCAGGTGCTGATCAATGGGGACACAAGGGGTGGTGCGGGAGGGCGCGCAGTGGTGCGAAGGGGTCTTTGCGGGTGACAAAGGTCACCCGGGACAACTCCCCCGGTAGGGATGGAATTTCGGCCTCCGGGGAAGTGCGCGGGAGATCCGCCCGCTGGACGTTGGTCCTGGGGTGGATCGTCCGGTACGGAGCGTGCGCGGTCAGTTCAGCGGAGTGATGAGGGAGCGCAGGAAGGGCAGGTCGACGTCTTCGAGGGAGCGGACGACGGTGCGGCCGGGGGCGGGTGCGATCAGGCCCACGGAGGGGATGGCGACGACCCTGCATCCGGCGGCTTCGGCGGCGGCGACGCCGGTGGCGGTGTCCTCGATGACGGCGCAGCGGGAGGGGTGGGCGCCGAGGGCGCTGGCGGCGAGGAGGTAGGGGTCGGGGTGCGGCTTGGTGCGCGGGACCTCGTCTCCGGCGACGGTCATGGTGAAGCGGTCGCGGCCGAGGGTGAGCAGGACCTGGTCGATGACGCGCCGGTGGGAGGCGGAGACCAGGGCGGTGGGGACGTTGTGCCGGGCGAGTTCGCCGAGGAGGCGTTCGGCGCCGGGCATGAGGGGGACGCGGTCGGCGATGCGGGCTTCGAAGCGCTCGTTGAGCAGGACGGTGAGTTCGGCGAGGCCGATGTCGGCGCCGGTGGCTTCGATGAGGAAGCCGCCGCTGCGGGTCATGGGGCCGCCGACGACGATGTCCCGCCAGGATTCGTCGAGGCGGTGGCCGAGTTCGCCGAAGACGCCGACTTCGATCTCCCACCAGAATCCCTCGGTGTCGACGAGGGTGCCGTCCATGTCGAGCAGCACCGCCTGCAGGGCGTGTCCGTCGGCCGTACGGGCGACGGGGGCGGGGACTGTGCTCGTCATGCGCGCACCTTTCCGGGGGTCCGTTGGGGACGAGAAGGCCGGTCACCTCGCCTCCGGGGGGCGTGCCCGGGGGAACAGGTGACCGGCCTGTATGGGACCGACTAGTGTACGCCGGTCCGTCTCGATGTGCGTGGTATTACGCCGCTGCGTGCGCGGGGGTGCTTGTCGGCGGGCCCCGGAGTGCGGTTCAGCGGGCGTTGAAGTACTTCGCTTGGGGGTGGTGGATGAGGATGGCGTCGGTGGACTGCTCGGGGTGGAGCTGGAACTCCTCCGAGAGGTGGACGCCGATGCGCTCCGGCTGGAGGAGGTCGGCGATCTTGGCGCGGTCCTCCAGGTCGGGGCAGGCGCCGTAGCCGAGGGAGAAGCGGGCGCCGCGGTACTTCAGGTCGAACATGTCCTCGACCTTGGCGGGGTCCTCGCCGCCGAAGCCGAGCTCGGCGCGGACGCGGGCGTGCCAGTACTCGGCCATGGCCTCGGCGAGCTGGACGGAGAGGCCGTGGAGCTCCAGGTAGTCGCGGTAGGAGTCGGACTCGAACAGTTTGGCGGTGGCTTCGCCGATCTTGGAGCCGACGGTGACGACCTGGAGGCCGACGACGTCGATCTCGCCGGATTCCTCGGGGCGGAAGAAGTCGGCGAGGCACAGGCGGCGGCCGCGGCGCTGGCGGGGGAAGGTGAAGCGGGTCCGCTCGTTGCCGGCGTCGTCGAGGATGATCAGGTCCTCGCCCTTGGAGACGCAGGGGAAGTAGCCGTAGACGACCGCGGCTTCGAGGAGGTTCTCGGTGTGCAGTTTGTCGAGGAGGCCGCGCAGGCGCGGGCGGCCCTCGCTCTCGACGAGCTCCTCGTAGGTGGCGCCGCCGGCGCGGGCCTGCTTGAGGCCCCACTGGCCCTTGAAGAGGGCGCCTTCGTCGAGCCAGGAGGCGTAGTCCTTGAGCGGGATGCCCTTGACGACGCGGGTGCCCCAGAACGGCGGGGTGGGGACGGGGTTGTCGGTGGAGGTGTCGGAGCGGCCGCCGGGCTCTTCGGTCTCCTCCACCGCCAGGGGGGTGTCGCGCTTGGCGACGCGGCGCTGCTTCAGCTCGGGAAGGCTCGCTCCCGGGACTCCGCGCTTGACGGCGATGAGGGCGTCCATCAGGCGCAGGCCCTCGAAGGCGTCGCGGGCGTAGCGGACTTCGCCCTCGTAGATCTCGTGGAGGTCCTGTTCGACGTAGGCGCGGGTGAGGGCGGCGCCGCCGAGGATGACCGGGTAGTCGGCCGCCAGCTTGCGCTGGTTGAGCTCCTCCAGGTTCTCCTTCATGATCACCGTGGATTTGACCAGCAGGCCGGACATCCCGATGACGTCGGCCCTGTGCTCCTGCGCGGCTTCGAGGATCGCGGAGACCGGCTGCTTGATGCCGATGTTGACGACGTTGTAGCCGTTGTTGGTCAGGATGATGTCGACGAGGTTCTTGCCGATGTCGTGGACGTCGCCGCGGACGGTGGCCAGGACGATGGTGCCCTTGCCCTCGTCGTCGCTCTTCTCCATGTGCGGTTCCAGGTGGGCCACGGCGGTCTTCATGACCTCGGCGGACTGGAGCACGAAGGGGAGCTGCATCTGGCCGGAGCCGAAGAGTTCGCCGACGACCTTCATGCCCTCCAGGAGGGTGTCGTTGACGATGTCGAGGGCGGGGCGGGTCTGGAGGGCCTCGTCGAGGTCGGCGTCCAGGCCGTTCTTCTCGCCGTCGATGATGCGGCGCTGGAGGCGTTCGTCGAGCGGCAGGGCGAGGAGTTCCTCGGCGCGGCCGGCCTTCATGGACTTGGTGTTGACGCCTTCGAAGAGGGCCATCAGCTTCTGCAGCGGGTCGTAGCCCTCGGCGCGCCGGTCGTAGATCAGGTCGAGGGCGGTGGTGACCTGTTCCTCGTCGAACCGGGCGATCGGCAGGATCTTGGAGGCGTGCACGATCGCGGAGTCGAGGCCGGCCTTGACGCACTCGTCGAGGAAGACGGAGTTCAGCAGGACGCGGGCGGCCGGGTTGAGGCCGAAGGAGATGTTGGAGAGGCCGAGCGTGGTCTGGACGTCGGGGTGGCGGCGCTTGAGCTCGCGGATCGATTCGATCGTGGCGATGCCGTCCTTGCGAGACTCTTCCTGGCCGGTGCAGATGGTGAAGGTCAGGGTGTCGATGAGGATGTCCGACTCGAGGATGCCCCAGTTCCCGGTGAGGTCCTCGATGAGGCGCTGGGCGATGGCGACCTTGTGCTCGACGGTGCGGGCCTGGCCCTCCTCGTCGATGGTCAGCGCGATCAGCGCGGCGCCGTGTTCCTGGGCGAGGCGGGTGACCTTCGCGAAGCGGGACTCGGGGCCGTCGCCGTCCTCGTAGTTCACGGAGTTGATGACGGCGCGGCCGCCGAGCTTCTCCAGGCCGGCCCGGAGGACGGGGACCTCGGTGGAGTCCAGGACGATGGGCAGGGTGGAGGCGGTCGCGAAGCGTCCGGCGAGCTCCTTCATGTCGGCGACGCCGTCGCGGCCGACGTAGTCCACGCACAGGTCGAGCATGTGCGCGCCTTCGCGGATCTGGTCGCGGACCATCTCCACGCAGTCGTCCCAGCGGGCTTCGAGCATGGCCTCGCGGAACTTCTTGGACCCGTTGGCGTTGGTGCGCTCGCCGATCGCCATGTAGGAGATGTCCTGGCGGAAGGGCACGGTCTGGTAGAGCGAGGAGGCGCCGGGCTCGGGGCGGGGGTCGCGGACGGCCGGGTTCAGGCCGCGGACCCGTTCCACGACCTGGCGCAGGTGTTCGGGGGTGGTGCCGCAGCAGCCGCCGATCAGGGAGAGGCCGTACTCGCGGACGAAGGTCTCCTGGGCGTCGGCGAGCTCGCTCGCGGACAGCGGGTAGTGGGCGCCGTTCTTGCCGAGGACCGGCAGGCCCGCGTTGGGCATGCAGGAGAGCGGGATGCGGGAGTTGCGCGCGAGGTAGCGCAGGTGCTCGCTCATCTCGGCGGGGCCGGTGGCGCAGTTCAGGCCGATCATGTCGATGCCCAGGGGCTCCAGCGCGGTCAGCGCGGCGCCGATCTCCGAGCCGAGGAGCATCGTGCCGGTGGTTTCCACGGTCACGGAGCAGATCAGCGGGACGGAGACGCCGAGGGCCTCCATGGCGCGGCGGGCGCCGACGATGGAGGACTTGGTCTGCAGGAGGTCCTGGGTGGTCTCGACGAGGAGCGCGTCGGCGCCGCCGGTGATCAGGCCTTCGGCGTTGATCTGGTAGGCGTCGCGGATGGTTCCGTAGTCGATGTGGCCGAGGGTGGGCAGCTTGGTGCCGGGGCCCATGGAGCCGAGGACCCAGCGCTGCTGTCCGGTGGAGGCGGTGAACTCGTCGGCGATCTCGCGGGCGATCCGGGCGCCGGCGAGCGACAGCTCGTGGTTGCGGTCGGCGATGTCGTACTCGGCGAGGGCGGCGTAGTTGGTGCCGAAGGTGTTGGTCTCGACGCAGTCGACGCCGGCCTCGAAGTACTCGCGGTGCACGTTGGCCACGATGTCGGGGCGGGTGACGTTGAGGACCTCGTTGCAGCCTTCGAGCTGTTCGAAGTCGTCCAGGGTGGGGTCCTGGGCCTGGAGCATGGTTCCCATGGCTCCGTCGGCGACGACCACGCGGGTCGCCAGTGCCTGGCGGAGGGCATCGGCCCGGGTCTGGGTGTCAGCGGGCGGGTTCGGCAACGAGGCCATGGTTGAGCTCCCTGGGATGCGACGGCTGTCGGCTTTGCACCCCCTCTGTGTCAAGGGTGCACGCGGCCAGGGTAACGGGGGACGCCCGGCCCCGGTGAGGCCGTCCCACGTGGCGGACTGCATTCTGTGCCCGGGGGGCGGCGGCTTTCGGCCGGTCCCTCTTGGACGACGCGCTGGACGACTCGCCCCCGGGGGTGTCGGCCTCGTCATGCGCGAAGTCGGCATCGACCGATAGTGTTCAGCATTGTCGAACTACGTCAGCAGGAGGCTGCGCGATGGCACGGAACATCCAGTCGCTCGAACGAGCCGCTGCGATGCTGCGGCTCCTGGCGGGCGGCGAGCGCCGGCTGGGGCTCTCGGACGTGGCCTCTTCCCTGGGCCTGGCCAAGGGAACGGCGCACGGGATCCTGCGCACGCTGCAGGCCGAGGGCTTCGTGGAGCAGGACGCGGCCTCGGGCCGCTACCAGCTCGGCGCGGAGCTGCTGCGCCTGGGCAACAGCTATCTGGACGTCCACGAGCTGCGGGCGCGCGCGCTGGTGTGGACGGACGACCTGGCCCGCGCGAGCGGGGAGAGCGTGTACGTGGGGGTGCTGCACAAGAGCGGGGTGCTGATCATGCACCACGTGTTCCGGCCCGACGACAGCCGTCAGGTGCTGGAGGTGGGCGCCATGCAGCCGTTGCACTCCACGGCCCTGGGCAAGGTGCTGTCCGCGTACGACCCGGTGGCGCACACGCAGGTCCTGGAGGTGGAGCGGGAGGCGTTCACCCCCCGCACGGTCACCGACGGCGCCGCCTTCGAGGAGGTGCTGGGTCTGATCCGGGCCCGGGGCTGGGCGGACGACGTCGAGGAGACCTGGGACGGGATCGCCTCGATCGCGGCGCCCATCCACGACCGGCGCAGGATGCCGGTCGGCGCGGTGGCCGTAGCGGGCGCGGTGGAGCGGGTCTGCGGGGAGGCCCGGGAGCCGCGGGCCTCCCTGGTGGCGTCCGTACGGGACTGCGCGCGGGCGGTTTCGCGCGATCTGGGGGCGGGCCGGTTCTGACCTTGGCGTGACCCCATTGCTGTGCCCGAACCACCCAAAGGCCACGCCCAAGTGGCATTTGGGTGGTTTTTGGCGTTTGATGATCGCCCAATGGCCTAATTTGTTCGATCCCACCTGCGGGTAACGATCCGGCCCCTTGGCCTGGTCAACCCTTGACGCCCGCTTCACCTAGGCGGAAAACTGCCGTTCATCGGTCGGCATTGCCGAACACCTACCGGCAATACGCGTTAGGGTGTGGCAAGGCCAAGGACCGGTGCAGCACTCACCGAGTGCGTCGGACGCCGGAGGGACCCGGTGGCCGACCACCCCTGAACGACAAAGGAGTCGCGGGTGTCCAGCTCCGACATCTTCATCGGCGAGACCATCGGTACCGCCCTGCTCACCCTGCTCGGTGGCGGCGTGTGCGCCGCTCTGACGCTCAAGAGCTCCAAGGCGCGGGGCGCCGGCTGGCTCGCGATCACCTTCGGCTGGGGTTTCGCCGTCCTGATCGCCGCCTACGTCTCCGCGCCGCTCTCCGGTGCGCACCTCAACCCGGCGGTCACCGTCGGCATAGCGATCAAGGACGGCGCCTGGGGCGACGTACCGGTCTACTTCGCCGGCCAGCTGCTCGGCGCCATGATCGGCGCGGTTCTGATGTGGCTCGCCTACTACGGCCAGTTCCGGGCGCACCTGGCCGACCCGGAGCACATCCGTGACGCCAAGCTCGGCCCCGAGGACCCGCACCCGCACGACGTGGCCGGCCCGGTGCTCGGGATCTTCGCCACGGGCCCCGAGATCCGCAACGTCGTCCAGAACCTGACGACCGAGATCATCGGCACCGCCGTCCTGGTCCTGGCCATCCTGACCCAGGGCCTGCAGGACGACGGCAAGGGCCTCGGCGTCATCGGCGTCCTGATCACCTCGCTGGTCGTGGTCGGCATCGGCCTCTCCCTCGGCGGTCCGACCGGCTACGCCATCAACCCGGTGCGCGACCTCGGCCCGCGCATCGTCCACTCCCTGCTGCCCCTGCCCAACAAGGGCGGCTCGGACTGGAGCTACTCCTGGATCCCGGTCCTCGGCCCCCTCGCGGGCGCCGCTCTCGCCGGCGGTCTGTACAACATCGCGTTCGCCTGATCAGCAATCGGCACCACGGCACCATCCGCACCGCCATTCTGATTCCGCCTACTTCGACACCTGCCAGGAGCAGCCACCATGACCACCAGCACCGGCCCCTTCATCGCCGCGATCGACCAGGGCACCACCTCCTCCCGCTGCATCGTCTTCGACCGTGACGGCCGCATCGTCGCCGTCGACCAGAAGGAGCACGAGCAGATCTTCCCGAAGCCGGGCTGGGTCGAGCACGACGCCGCCGAGATCTGGACCAACGTCCAGGAGGTCGTCGCCGGGGCCATGACCAAGGCCGCCCAGGGCGTTCCGGGCTTCACCTCCGCCGACGTCAAGGCCGTCGGCATCACCAACCAGCGCGAAACCACCCTGCTGTGGGACCGCCACACCGGCGAGCCGGTCCACAACGCGCTGGTCTGGCAGGACACCCGCACCGACGCCCTGTGCAAGGAGCTCGGCCGCAACGTCGGCCAGGACCGCTTCCGCCGCGAGACGGGCCTGCCGCTGGCGAGCTACTTCGCCGGCCCGAAGATCCGCTGGCTGCTCGACAACGTCGAGGGGCTGCGCGAGCGCGCCGCGGCCGGCGACATCCTCTTCGGCACCATGGACTCCTGGGTCATCTGGAACCTCACCGGCGGCGCCCAGGGCGGTGTGCACGTCACCGACGTCACCAACGCCTCGCGCACCATGCTGATGAACCTGCACACCCTGGCCTGGGACGAGAAGATCGCCGAGTCCATGGACGTGCCCCTCAACGTCCTCCCGGAGATCAAGTCCTCCGCCGAGGTCTACGGCCACGTCAAGGAGGGCGTCCTCGCGGGCGTCCCGGTCGCCTCGGCGCTCGGCGACCAGCAGGCCGCGCTGTTCGGCCAGACCTGTTTCGCCGAGGGCGAGGCGAAGTCCACGTACGGCACCGGAACGTTCATGCTGATGAACACCGGCGACAAGATCATCAACTCTTACAGCGGGCTGCTGACCACGGTCGGCTACCAGATCGGCGACCAGAAGCCGGTCTACGCGCTGGAGGGCTCCATCGCCGTCACCGGCTCGCTCGTCCAGTGGATGCGCGACCAGATGGGCATGATCAAGACCGCGGCCGAGATCGAGACCCTGGCCTCCTCCGTCGAGGACAACGGCGGCGCGTACTTCGTGCCCGCCTTCTCCGGCCTGTTCGCCCCGTACTGGCGGTCCGACGCCCGCGGTGTGATCGCCGGCCTCACCCGGTACGTCACCAAGGCGCACATCGCCCGTGCCGTCCTGGAGGCCACCGCCTGGCAGACCCGCGAGATCACCGACGCCATGACCAAGGACTCGGGCGTCGAGCTCGCCGCCCTCAAGGTCGACGGCGGCATGACCTCCAACAACCTGCTGATGCAGACGCTCTCCGACTTCGTGGACGCCCCCGTGGTGCGCCCGATGGTCGCCGAGACCACCTGCCTCGGCGCCGCCTACGCCGCCGGCCTGGCCGTCGGCTTCTGGCCCGACACCGACGCCCTGCGCGCCAACTGGCGCCGCGCGGCGGAGTGGACCCCGCGGATGCCCGCCGAGCAGCGGGAGCGCGAGTACAAGAGCTGGCTCAAGGCCGTGGAGCGGTCCATGGGCTGGGTCGACGACGAAGACGCCAGCTGACCGCAGACAGCTCCGGCGCAATTCGACGAGCAAGTAGGAGTCAAGGGATATGAGCAGCCTGCAGAGCGTTCCCACCCTGGGTACGCACCCGACCGCCGGTTCGAACGCGAGCCGCGCCGAGACCCGTGAGCAGCTGGCGAAGGCCACGTACGACCTGCTGGTCATCGGCGGTGGGATCCTGGGCACCTCGGTGGCCTGGCACGCCGCGCAGTCGGGTCTGCGGGTCGCGATGGTGGACGCCGGCGACTTCGCCGGCGCCACCTCCTCGGCCTCTTCCAAGCTCGTCCACGGCGGCCTGCGCTACCTGCAGACCGGCTCGGTCAAGCTGGTCGCGGAGAACCACCACGAGCGCCGGGTGCTGGCCAAGGACGTGGCCCCGCACCTGGTCAACCCGCTCACCTTCTACCTCCCGGTGTACAAGGGCGGTCCGGTGGGCGCGGCGAAGCTGGGCGCGGGCGTGTTCGCGTACTCGGCGCTCTCCGCCTTCGGCGACGGCATGGGCAAGATCATTTCTCCGGCGCGTGCCGCCGCCGACAATCCGGGTCTGAAGACGGACAACCTGAAGGCCGTCGCGGTCTACTACGACCACCAGATGAACGACTCGCGCGTCGCCGTCATGACGGTCCGCGCGGCCGTCGAGTCGGGCGCGGTCGTCCTGAACCACGCCGAGGTCACCGGGCTGCGCATGACGCGCGGCCGGGTCTCGGGCGCCGAGCTCAAGGACCGCCTGGACGGCACCGAGTTCGGTGTGGACGCCCGCGTCGTGCTGAACGCCACCGGCCCGTGGGTGGACCACCTGCGGCGCATGGAGGACAAGCACTCGATGCCGTCCATCCGCCTCTCCAAGGGCGCGCACATCGTGATGAAGCGCAAGTCGCCGTGGAAGGCCGCCATGGCCACCCCGATCGACAAGTACCGCATCACCTTCGCCCTGCCGTGGGAGGACCAGCTGCTGCTGGGCACCACGGACGAGGTGTACGAGGGCGACCCGGCGGACGTGCGCGCCACCGAGGGCGACATCCAGCAGATCCTGGACGAGGCGGCCTTCTCGGTGAAGGACGCCGATCTGGACCGCTCGCTGATGACGTACGCCTTCGCGGGCCTGCGCGTGCTGCCTGGCGGACCGGGCGGGGTGGAGAAGGCCAAGCGCGAGACGGTCGTCTCCGAGGGCGCGGGCGGCATGCTGTCGGTGGCCGGCGGCAAGTGGACCACGTACCGGCACATCGGCCGCGTGGTCATGGACAAGCTGGCCAAGCTCCCCGGCAGCCCGCTGACCGAGGACATGGAGCCGGTGAAGTCCCTCGTACGACGGATCGCGCTGCCCGGTGTCGCCAACCCGAACGCGGTGGCGCACCGGCTGCTCGTGGACCGCGAGCCGGGCTCCCGGATGGACCCGCTGACCGCGCGCCACCTGGCCTCGCACTACGGCTCGCTCGCCTTCGACATCGCGCGGATCGCGAACGAGGACCCGGCTCTGGCCGAGCGGATCCACCCGGACGGGCCGGAGATCTGGGCGCAGGTCGCCTACGCCCGGGACAACGAGTGGGCCGAGACGGCGGACGACGTGCTGCGCCGCCGTACGACGGTGACGGTCCGCGGTCTGGACAGCGCCGAAGTGCGCGGCCGGGTCGAGGAGATGTTGGCCGACAAGGCATAAGCGGTGGCGTGAACGGGCAGAGGGGCGGTTCCAGGGGGAACCGCCCCTCTGTCGTGGGCTGTGGCCGGTGCCTCATCAAGGCTTAGGCTGACCCACGTACACAAGGGAACTTCGGAAGGAGACCTGGGTGATCGAGCTTGAGGGCGTGCCCGAGCTGATCGACCCGGTCATGGTGGCCGCGTTCGAGGGCTGGAACGACGCGGGTGACGCCGCCTCCGGGGCGGTCGCACACCTGGACCGGGAGTGGAAGGGCGAGGTCTTCGCGGCTCTGGACGCCGAGGACTACTACGACTTCCAGGTCAACCGGCCGACGGTGTGGCTGGACAACGGGGTGCGGAAGATCACCTGGCCGACGACCCGGCTGTCGGTGGTCCGCATCGGCGGGACCAAACCGCGCGACCTCGTGCTGGTGCGGGGCATCGAACCGTCCATGCGGTGGCGTTCGTTCTGCAACGAGATCCTGGGCTTCGCCCACGAGCTGGGCGTGGAGATGGTCGTCATCCTCGGGGCGCTGCTGGGCGACACCCCGCACACCCGCCCGGTGCCGGTCAGCGGGGTGACCTCGGACGCGGATCTGGCGCGGACGATGGACCTGGAGGAGACCAAGTACGAGGGCCCGACCGGGATCGTGGGCATCCTCCAGGAGGCCTGCACCCATGCCGGGGTGCCGGCGGTGTCCCTGTGGGCGGCGGTGCCGCACTACGTGTCGCAGCCGCCGAACCCGAAGGCGACCCTCGCGCTGCTCAACCGGCTGGAGGATCTGATCGACATCCGGATCCCGCTGGGCGAACTCCCCGAGGACGCGCGGGCGTGGCAGCTGGGCGTGGACCAACTGGCGGCCGAGGACAGCGAGGTGGCGGAGTACGTCCAGACGCTGGAGGAGGCGCGGGACACGGCGGATCTGCCGGAGGCGTCCGGGGATGCGATTGCCCGGGAGTTCGAGCGGTACCTGCGGCGGCGGGATCCTTCCGCGGGTGCGGAGCCGGGTGACGGGTCGTACCTGAGGGACACCTCGGGCGGCATGCCGCGCCCGCCGAAGCGGAAGCCGGAGCCGTCCGGTTCCGGGGACGAGCCCCCGGCTCCCCCGGCTCCCCCGGCTCCCCCGGCGGCCTCGCCGGACGAGGACGAGACGACTCCGGAGGCGTAGCCCGTGCGGGGGGGGCGGGGCGGGGGATCTTTCTCCCCGCCCCGCCCTTTCGCCGTATCCCGGGGCTCCGCCCCGGACCCCGCCCCTCCGCGTGGGTGTTTAGAGAGCCACGCCCAGCAGCGCGTCGACCGTGCGGGAGACCAGGCCCGGGGCCGATTCGTCGTCTCCGTCGGAGACGAGCTGGCGCTCGACCCAGCGGTCCACCGCCGCGAGGGCGGCAGGGGCGTTCAGGTCGTTGGACAGGGCCTCGCGGACCTCCTCGACCAGGTCGTCGGCCGGGATGCCGTCGGGGCGGGAGACGGCCGCGCGCCAGCGCTCCAGGCGGGCCACCGCCTCCGCGAGGACCTCGTCGGTCCACTCCCAGTCCGCGCGGTAGTGGTGCGAGAGCAGGGCCAGGCGGATCGCCGCCGGGTCCACTCCGGCCCGGCGCAGGGCCGATACGAAGACCAGGTTGCCCTTGGACTTCGACATCTTCTCGCCGTGCAGCGCGACCATCCCGGCGTGTACGTACGCCTTGGCCATCGGGAACTCGCCCGTCAGCACCTGGGCGTGCGAGGCGCCCATCTCGTGGTGCGGGAAGGCGAGGTCGGAGCCGCCGCCCTGGATGTCGAAGGTCATGCCCAGGTGGTCCAGGGCGATGGCCACGCACTCGATGTGCCAGCCGGGCCGGCCGCGGCCCAGCGAGCCGCCGTCCCAGCTCGGCTCGCCCGGGCGGGCCGCCATCCACAGCATCGGGTCGAGCGGGTTCTTCTTGCCCGCCCGGTCCGGGTCGCCGCCGCGCTCGGCCGAGAGCAGCCGCATCGCCTCGGCGTCCAGGTGGGACACCTTGCCGAAGTTCGGGTCGGACTCCACCGAGAAGTAGACGTCGCCGTCCAGCTCGTAGGCGGCGCCCGCGTCCCGCAGCCGCTCGACCAGCGGCACGATGCCGGGTATGGCCTCGACCGCGCCGATGTAGTGCTGCGGGGGCAGCATCCGCAGGGCGGTCATGTCCTCACGGAAGAGAGCGGTCTCGCGTTCGGCGAGCTCCGTCCAGTCCTGGTTGTCGCGCAGGGCCCGCTCCAGCAGTGGATCGTCGACGTCCGTGACGTTCTGGACGTAGATGACCTGCCGCTTGGTGTCGAGCCACACGCGCTGCACGAGGTCGAACGCGTTGTAGGTCGCCGCGTGACCGATGTGCGTCGCGTCGTACGGGGTGATCCCGCAGACGTAGATACGGGCGACGGGACCGGGGGCGAGGGTGATCGTCCCTTGGGTCGCGGTGTCGTGGATCTGGAGGTCGCGGCCCTTGCCAGGAAGGGCGGGGACCTCAGAAGCGGGCCAGGCATGCATGTCTCGAGACTAACCGGACGGGTGTTCCGAAAACTAACCGGACCTGCACTGTTGTCTTGATCGGTGCTCTTGCGCCATGGCCGGTTCTATGCGTGCGGGCCCGTACGGGCCGCTGCCCGCTCAGAGCGGGCAGCGGGCCGCTCAGACGGGCGGCCAGGGGATCGCGGGCCACTGCCCGGAGGGCTGCGGATGCTTCCCGGTGCGCAGCAGCAGGGCCACGCGGGCCCGTACGGCGGCCAGCTCGCCGGTGGTGAGCAGTTCGGCCAGTCGGGTGGCGAGGGGCTCTCCGGCGGCCAGTGCGGTCGCCAGGGCGGTCAGGACGGAACCCGCTTCCTCCGTCAGCGGCTCCCCCGCCCAGCCCCAGAGCAGGGTGCGCAGTTTGTCCTCGGTGTGGAAGGTCACTCCGTGGTCGATGCCGTAGAGCCGTCCGTCGGGGGCGGGCAGCAGGTGGCCGCCCTTGCGGTCGCCGTTGTTGATCACGGCGTCGAGGACGGACATCCGGCGCAGCCGTTCGTCGTCGGCGTGCACGAGGAGAGCGGTGCGGCCCTCGCCGACCTCGGCGAAGGCGACGGGCCTCCAGCCCTCCCCCGCCTCCTCGCCGTCCACGAGCGCGAGCAGCTCGGCCTCCGGGGACTCCCCCGTCTCGATCCACTGCTGGACCATGCCCTCGCCGTACGGTCCGTCGCGCAGCACGGTCGGGGGCACCAGCCCCCAGCCGGTGGCCTCGGAGACCAGGTAGGCGGCGACCTCGCGCTGGGCGAGGTTGCCGTCGGGGAAGTCCCACAGCGGGCGCTCTCCCTTGACCGGTTTGTACACGCAGTCGGTGCTCGCGCCCCCGTGGGTGACGGTGCACAGCAGGACGGCGTTGGACGCCTCCCGGATCTGGCCGACGACGGTGAGTTCCCCGTGGGCCAGCAGCTCCTCCAACTCCCCCGTGGCGTTCACGCCTGGCGCCGGTAGCCGTTCTGGCGCGGGCAGACGTGCCCTTCGGGGTCCAGCGGGAGGCTGCACAGCGGGCACGGCGGCCGGCCCGCGTTGACCACGTCCAGGGCCCGCTTGGTGAAGGCCCGGGCCTGGGCGCCGGTGAGGCGCACGCGCAGCATCGGCGGCCCGTTCTCCTCGTCCTGCAGGAGGCGCTCCTCCGCCTCGGCGAGGTCCTCCTCCGAGTCGGCGTCGAGTTCCACCAGGGCCTGCGCCTCGACGATCATGCGCTGGTCCTCGCCGTCCCAGGCCAGGGCCATGGTTCCGACGCGGAACTCCTCCTCGACGGGGACGTCCAGGGGGGCGGTGTCGGTCGCCTCGGCGGGGGCCACGGCGGGGACGGGGGCATTGCCCCCGGTGCGCCGTACGACCTCGTCCAGCAGTTCTTCCATCCGCTCCGCGAGCGCCGCCACCTGGGTCTTCTCCAGGGAGACGGAGGTGACGCGGGGGCCGGTGGAAGCCTGCAGGAAGAACGTACGGCGTCCAGGCAGGCCGACCGTGCCGGCCACGAAACGGTCCGGTGGGTCGTAGAGGAACACCTGACGGGGCACGTCCAGTCTCCAAGCGTCCGGGGGTGCCCCCAGACGGAGTCTGGGGGAGGCAGGGGCAGGGCTGCGCCCATGGGTTGGCCCGTCCACCCTACTGCGCCGTTCGATCACACCGCGCCCGCACCACCCCCTACGACCGCCTCCCCGGCCGCTTCCGCGTCGCCCTCGGCCGCCGCGGCGTCCTGCGCGGGGCTCTCGCGGGGGGCGAACGAGGCGAAGTCGCCGGTGTCGCCGAGCCGGAGCAGGAAGGGCCGGGTCGGCGTGTAGCGGATCGCGGTGACCGAGCAGGGGTCGACGTGGATCCGCTGGAAGAGGTCCAGGTGCATGCCGAGGGCGTCCGCGACAAGGGACTTGATGATGTCGCCGTGCGAGCACATAAGGAACACGGCGTCGGCGCCGTGTTCCTCCTCGATCCGCGCGTTCCAGTCGCGGACGGCGTCCACGGCGCGGGCCTGCATGGCGCGCATCGACTCGCCGCCGGGGAAGGCGGCGGCCGAGGGGTGCTGCTGGACGATGCGCATCAGCGGTTCTTCGGACAGTTCGGAGAGTTTGCGGCCCGACCAGTCGCCGTAGTGGCACTCGCCGATCCGCTCGTCGGTGTGCAGCGGGAGGTCGGGCCGGGCCGCCAGCAGCGGGGCCAGGGTTTCGGCGCACCGCTCCAGCGGGCTGGAGACGGCGGCGGCGAGCGGCACGGCGGCGAGCCGCCCGGGCAGCGCGGCGGCCTGTGCGGCGCCGTGCTCGTCGAGGGTCACCCCCGGGGTCCATCCGGCGAGCAGCCCTGCGGTGTTGGCGGTGGACCGCCCGTGTCGTACGAGGATCAGCGTGGCCATGGCAGAAGGGTAAGCGGTGACGCCGGCGTGCGGCCGGGGCCCGGGCGGGGAACAATGCGCGAGTGATTGTGGACTGCGCCATGTACCGCGAGGGCCGCCGCTCAGAGGCGCCCGACGATTTCTCCGATGCCCTCGACGAGGCGCGGGCCACCGGTGACGCCTTTCTCTGGGTGGGCATGTACGAGCCGACGGAGAAGGAATTCGAGCACGTCAGCCAGGAGTTCGGGCTGCACCCGCTGGCCGTGGAGGACGCGCTGACCGCGCACCAGCGGCCGAAGATGGAGGTCTACGACGATTCGCTGTTCGTGGTCCTCAAGCCGGTGATGTACGACGACACCTCGGACACGGTGAGCACGGGCGAGCTGATGGTGTTCATCGGCGACTCCTTCGTCGTCACGGTCCGGCACGGCGAGGGGGCCGCGCTGGCCGCCGTACGGCACCGGCTGGAGCAGGATCCCGAGGTGTTGGCGCAGGGGCCGACCGCGGTGCTGTACGCGGTCTCGGACTCGGTGGTCGACCACTACATCGAGGTGGCGGCCGAGCTCCAGGTGGACCTGGAGGAGCTGGAGGCGGAGGTCTTCTCCCCGAATCCCGCGGACAGCAAGAACACCGCCGCCCGGATCTACGGCTTCAAGCGGCAGGTCCGCGACGTCGCGGACCACCTGACGAAGGCGAACGAGTACGTCGAGGGCCTGGACCGGCTGCTCTCGGACGCGCTGGCCGCGCACCTGGCGCAGATGGGCGTCCGGCAGAACGACGTCATGCGCAAGATCTCGGCCTGGGCGGCCATGGCGGCGGTCCCGACGATGGTGGCGGGGATCTACGGGATGAACTTCGAGCACATGCCGGAGCTCAAGCAGCGCTGGGGCTATCCGCTGGTGGTGCTGGTGATGGTGGCCATGTGCCTGGGCCTCCACCGGATGTTCAAGCGCCGCGGTTGGCTGTAGGCGGGGGCCCGGCCGGCGGACCCCGGGCCGGCTGGGCCCGGGGCCGGTGCGTGTCCCGGGCCGGCGCGGACCTAGGCGAACTCGGGCGCCGAGGTCGGCTTCCCGCCCAGGGGGTTGGTCCGCTCCGGCGGGCTCAGGTCGACCATCCGGTGCCAGCCGCTGAAGCGCTCGTACGCGTACATCCCGCGGATCCCGGCGGCCAGCGCGGCCGCCTTCGGCGCGGGCCAGGCCAGCAGCCGCCCCATGTGGCCCATGACCGCGAGGCTCACGTCGCGGTAGACGGTGATCTCGGCGAGCGCGCACTCGCGCAGCACCCGGTGGATGGTCCGGCCGTGGCCGGCGCGGGCGAGGCGGAGCAGTTCCTCGTGGCAGTAGGCCAGGTGGTTTTCCTCGTCCGCGCCGATCATGCGGATGGCCTTGCCGAGTTCGGGGTCGTCCCCGAAGTGCCGGACGAGCATGATCATCTGGTCGGCGGCGCGCTGTTCGGTGACCCGGCTGTGCGCGAGGTAGACGACGATGTCCTCTTCGCTGAGGGCCCGCTCGCCGCGCAGCTTCTCGTGGCTCAGGCCGATGCCGCGCCGCTCCAGCAGCATCGTGTAGTCGGTCTCCGGCGGGACGGGCACGGGCGGCAGGCCGCGCTTGCGGAGCAGCGCGTTGAAGATCCGGCCGTGTTTGTCCTCGTCGGCGCCGTGCCGGGTGATCTTGGGCGCGAGGTCGCGCATGGAGTCGGGCACCAGGGCAGCGATCCGGGCGTTCTCCCAGCCGCCCTGGGACTCACCGCCGGCCGCGATCGAGCAGAACAGCTGGAAGGAGGCGTCGTGGTCGACGATCTCCCGGAACAGGCTGTGCGCAGAGAGCATGTATCGAGTGAAGGGCCGATTCGCGGGCCGGGCAACCGGGTGCGGCGTACGGCTCGGCCGAATGAACGACTGCGACCGGCGGCTCCGGGGGCGTAACCCCACGGCCGCCCCGCGCGTTGTTGGCTGTGTCGGCCGTGGCGGGGAAGACCCCCCGAGCCCCCACCACGGCCGCAGACCTCGTTCCCTTTTCACGCCGCCCCCGCACGGCTTCGGCGTGCTGCCGCTCAGGCCAGGCCGGCGAGCTCCATGGCCTCGACGCCGGCCCGCAGGGCGGCGGTGCGCTCCTCCAGGGTGAAGCCGGCCGGGGCGAGCGTCAGGGTGGTGACCCCGGCCTCGGCGTAGGCCCGCATCCCGTCGGCGATGCGCTCCACCGGGCCCAGCAGGGTGGTGGAGTCGATCAGCGAGTGCGGGACCGCGGCGGCCGCGCCCTGCTTGTCCCCGGCCAGGTACTTGTCCTGGATCTCGGCGGCTTCCTTCTCGTAGCCCATGCGCTGGGCCAGCTGGTTGTAGAAGTTCTGCTTGCGGCTGCCCATGCCGCCCACGTACAGGGCGGTGTACGGGCGGAACATATCGGCGAGCCCAGCCACGTCCTCGCCGAGGGCCAGCGGCACGGTCGGGCAGACGTCGAAGCCCTCCATGGTCAGCCCGGCCTTCTCGCGGCCCGCCCGGATGTGGGTGAGGGCGGTGGCCTCCAGGTGCTCGGCGGCCGGGAAGATCAGCAGGGCGCCGTCGGCGATCTCGCCGGTCTGCTCCAGGTTCTTCGGCCCGATCGCGGCGATGTAGAGCGGGATGTGCTCGCGCTCGGGGTGCACGGTCAGCTTGAGCGGCTTGCCCGGCCCGCCGGGCAGCGGCAGGGTCCAGTGCTCGCCCTCGTACGACAGCCTCTCGCGGGTCATCGCCTTGCGGACGATCTCCACGTACTCGCGGGTCCGCGCGAGCGGCTTGTCGAACTTCACGCCGTACCAGCCCTCGGACACCTGCGGTCCGGACACGCCGAGGCCGAGCCGGAAGCGGCCCTTGGTGAGCGAGTCGAGGGTGGCGGCGGTCATGGCCGTCATGGCGGGCTGGCGGGCCGGGATCTGCAGGATCGCGGAGCCCACGTCGATGCGCTCGGTCTGGGCGGCGACCCAGGCGAGCACGGTCGGCGCGTCGGAGCCGTAGGCCTCAGCGGCCCAGCAGACGTCGTAGCCGAGGCGGTCGGCCTCCTGCGCGACGGCCAGGTTGTCGGCGTCCATGCCAGCGCCCCAGTAGCCGAGATTGATGCCGAGCCGCATAAGTCGTCCCCTTACCGGTTTACCGATCAGTAACGTAGGTCTGCGGGGACTGTAGCGCGCCCGGCCGTCCCGCGTCAGTGCGGCAGTAGTCTCAGCCCTCATGGAGCAGAGGCATCTCGGCCGCACCGGACTGCGCGTCTCCCGGATCGGTCTCGGCACACTGACCTGGGGCCGGTCGGCGGACGGACCGGACGAGGCGGAAGCGGCCGCGCAGTTGAAGACGTTCTGGAACGCGGGCGGCACGCTCGTGGACACCGCGGACGTGTACGGGGGCGGGGAGGCGGAGTACCTCCTCGGGCAGTTGATCGGTTCCGTCGTCCCGCGGCGGGATCTGGTGATCGCGACGAAGGCCGGCGGGGTGGCGGATCCGGACCGCCGCTTCGACGCCTCGCGCGGCCATCTGCTCGCCGCGCTGGACGATTCCCTGGCCCGTCTGGACACGGACTACGTCGATCTCTGGCAGGTCCACGCCTTCGACCCCTGGACCCCGCTGGAGGAGACCCTCCAGGCGCTGGACATCGCGGTGAGCAGCGGCCGGGCCCGGTACGCGGGCGTGTCGAACTTCAGCGGCTGGCAGCTCGCGAAGGCGGCGACCTGGCAGCTCGCGGCGCCGGGGGTACGGACCCGGCTGGCATCGACGCAGATGGAGTACTCCCTGCTCCAGCGCGGCGTGGAACGGGAGGTGGTCCCGGCCGCGCTGGACCTGGGCCTGTCCCTCCTGCCCGCCTCCCCCCTCGGCCGGGGCGTCCTGACGGGCAAGTACCGGGCGGGCACCCCGGCGGACTCCCGGGGCGCCTCGGAGACCCTGGCCGCGTTCGTGGACCCCTACCTGGACGAGGCGGCGAGCCGGATCGTGGACGCGGTGGCGACGGCCGCGCACGGCCTCGCGGTGACCCCGCTCCAGGTGTCCCTGGCCTGGGTCCGGGACCGCCCCGGGGTGGCCGCGCCGATCGTCGGGGCGCGCACGTCGGCGCAGCTCGGGGCGGCCCTGTCGGTGGAGGCCCTTAGTCTTCCGGAGGAGATCCGCCAAGCACTGGACGACGTCTCGGCGCCCGTCCACCGCTACCCCGATCAGGACTGGAGCACTTTGTGAGCGACACCGCCGCCGCGGCAGAACCGGCCGACCCGGCCCGGGAGCACACCCCCGCCGCCGCGGAAGCCGACCCGGCCCCGGAGCCCGGCGAACCCGCGACCACGGACGCCCCCCAGCCGAAGGCCGCCCCCGCCGGCGAAGCCGAGGACGGCGACGCGCGGGCGGAGACCCCGCTGTCGGGCGAAGCCGAGGACGGGGGGCCGGGGGCGGAGACCCCGCCGTCCGGCGAAGCCGAGGACGGCGACGCGCGAGCGGAGGCCCCTCCGTCCGACGGAGCCGAGGACGGGGGGCCGGGGGCGGAGACCCCGGTTTCGGGAAGGGGCGGGGTGGGGGAAAGCCCCGCAGGGCCCCCCACTGGCGACACGGACGCGGAAGCGGAAGCAGACGCGGAAGCGGAAGCGGAAGCGGAAGCGGGTTCAGGCGCGGAAGCGGCCGACGGGACCGGCGGGAACGCCCCCGCGGACGGGACCGCCGAGGCCAAGCCCCAGCTCAGCGAAGCGGCCGCGGAACTGGCCGCGCAGAAGATCGAGCGGGAGCGCATCGCCCGCCGCAAGGCGGAGCGCGAGGCTCCCGTGGAGGCCGGCGCCAAGCTCAGCGGTACGGCCGCCGACCTGCTGGCCGCCGTACGGGCCGTGGAGAGCGGCGCCAAGCCCCCCGCCCGGTTCGACGCGCCGGCGCCGCACAGGACCGTCCCGGCGCCCGCGCCGGAGCGCGCCCCGGCCACCGCCCCGGTGCCGGCTTCCGCGCCCACGCCCACGCCCACGGCGGCCACGGCCGCCCCCGCCTCCCCCGACGCCGTCCGGGCCGTCCGCGAGGTCCTCGTCAGGGGCGGAGCCCCCGAGAACCTCGCCCCGCAGACGGCCGCCGCCCTCGGCGAGGACGCCGCCGAGCAGCTCACCGAGTCGCCCTGGCGGCTGCTGGCCGTCGCCGGGGTCCGGCCGACGCAGGCCGACGGGTTCGCCCGCGCCCTGCTCGGCGCCGAGACGACCGGCCCCGGTGACGAGCGGCGCGCCGCCGCCCTGGTGGGCTGGCTGCTGGCGCAGGCCGCCGTGAAGGGCCACACCGTGCTGGAGGCGCCGACCCTGGAGGCGGCGCTCGCCCAGTACGGCGTGCCCGACCCCGCGGAGGCCCTGGAGGCGGCCGTCGGCGAAGGCGCCGCGCTGGCCTTCGAGGAGCCGGTCGGTCCGCCCGTAGCGGAGTCCACCGAGGATGCGGAGCAGCCCGTCCGGATCCTGGTGGGCCTGGAGGGCTGCGCCATGGCCGAGGAGAGCCTCGCCGAGGGCCTGGCCCGGATCGCCAGCGCCTTCACGGATCCCGCCGACTGGGACAAGGCCGGCACCGGCCCCGGCGCCGAACTGATCCGCGCCGCCGCCGGGCACGGCCTGGTCACCCACACCGGCGGCGAGGCCGCGCGCGCCGAGCCCCGCGCCCTGTTCGCGGCCGCCCGGGAGTTCGGCCTGCGGGTCTGCCTGGCCGCGCACGCCCCCGCCGAGGGGGCCGTCACCGTGGCGGGCTTGCTGGCCGGCGCGGAGGGCCCGGGGCGGGACGCGGACGGGCGGTTCGCGCTGGACCTGCTGATCGTGCTGGACGCCCCGCAGCTGGACGTGGAGACGGCCGCCGCGCTGGTGGAGTCCGTCCCCGACGGGGCCCGCCTGGTGCTGTCCGGTGACCCCGCGGTGCTCGGCTCCGCCGGTCCCGGCCGGGTCTTCGCCGATGTGCTCGCGGCCCGTGCCTGCCCGCAGCTCGTCTCCCGGATCCCGGACCCGGGCCCGATCGGCGAGCTGGTCTCGGGAGTCGGCGTCGGGGAGCTGTACCAGGTCGACGCCCCCGGCAAGGAGGTCGTCATCGTCCCCGTCCGTGACGCCGGGGAGGCGGTGCACCGCACCGTGCAGCTGGTGGCCGAGTCGGTGCCCCGCGCCTTCGGCATCCCGGCGGACGCCGTGCAGGTGATCACCCCGGGCCACGGCGGCCCGGCGGGCACCCGCGCGCTCAACGCGGCCCTCAAGGAGCGGCTGAACCCGGGCCCCGGCCGGTTCGGCGGCTTCGACCCCGGTGACCGGGTGGTCCACGTGCCCTCCGCCGGGCGGGCTTTGCCGGCCCTGGTGGTGTCGGCCGACGCGCAGGGGCTGCACCTGGCCGGAGCCGCGGGCGCGCGGATCGTCGTACCGAAGGAGCGGGTGGAGGCGCAGGTGCGGCACGGCTGGGCCGTGACGGCGCATCAGGCCGTCGGCTCGCGCTGGCCGGCGGCGGTCGTGGTCCTGCCCGGGGACGCGGCTCAGGCCCTGTCCCGGGACTGGGTGTACACGGCCTTCGGCCGGGCCGAGCGGCACCTCTCGGTGGTGCACGGGGTGGACCAGGCCCTGCCGCGCGCGGTCGCCGAGGTCCCGGCGAAGCCCCGTACGACCCGGCTGACGGGTCTGCTGCGGGGCCTCGTCCCATCGGCAGTGGCAGCGGCGCCGGAGTCGGCCCGGTCCGAGTGACGGACGCACCGCGGCCCCGTCCCACCCGGGACGGGGCCGCGGTGCGTCGCCCACGGCGCTTCGCGCGGGGAGGGGCCGGAGCGGGATCAGACCGGCACCGGACCGGGCTCAGGCCGGCATCAGAGCGGGGTCAGGCCGGGGTCAGACCCCGCTCTGCCGGCGAGCCGTCCCCGGCCTCCTCCTCGTCGCCGTCGACCTCGTCCTCCTCGTCGAAGACCGAGCTGACGTCGAACCGGTGCATGACGTCCTGCGGATCGATGTGCCCGAAGGGCGAGCCGAGCCACTCCCCCGGTTCCGCGACCTCTTCCGAAGCGGCGATCCACAGGGTGGAATCGCCCTCCTCCAGTCCGAAGTCCTTGGCGCGGGAGGCGATTTCGTCGGGCTCGTACTCGCCGAAGAGCACGCCGAGCGCGTCGGCGGTGCCGCCGTCGTGGTCGAGTTCGGCCTCGCGGTCGTGCGCGACGACGCGTTCGGCCTGGGCGATCAGGCGCGCCGGTTCGACGACGGCGTAGTCGCGGCGGATGAGCACGCTGAAGGCGGCGGGTTCGGCGGGGCCGGTGTACGGGAGCCCGTCCTCCGGGGTGGGGATCTCGAACGGGGTGACCTCGTCGTAGCGGTCGTAGAGGAGTTCGTCGTACTCCTCGGCGGCGGCGGCGAGTTCGTTGAACGCGGCGTAGACGTCCGGATCATCGTCCCCGATCCTGCTCTCGACCGCGGCGAGGTGACGGTCGAGCGCGGCCTTGACCGCCTCGGCGGCGGCGCGTACCTCGGCAACAGTGGGCAGAGCGGCATCAGACATAGTGCAGACGCTATCCGTAGAGGGGCTCTCACGGCACAATAGATGCGATGCCGGAATACGAATTTGTCGACTTGTACGTGCCCCGCGGGGTTCCACGTCAGGAAACGACCCGCCTGCTGACCGAACACGCCGAGTACGGGCACTGGGAGCTCGACCGGCTGACCCTGCTTCGGGACGGCAGTCGCCGCGTGCGACTGCGCCGCCGGATCATCCGTCAGGTCCGCGCTACCTGGTGACGGGGATCGTCACCGGCCCCGGAAAACCCGACGGCCCCGGAGCGCTGGAACGCACTCCGGGGCCGCGTACTTCAGGTACGTCAGGCGTTGACGCAGGTGTTGCCGAAAGCCGGGTTCAGCAGACCGATCACGGAGATCGTGTTACCGCAGACGTTCACGGGAACGTGGACCGGAACCTGGACGACGTTGCCGGACAGGACACCGGGCGAACCGATGGCCGCACCCTGGGCACCAGCGTCGGCGACAGCCAGACCCGCACCCGCGAGAACCAGACCACCGGTGACAGCCGCAGCGGCGGCAACCTTCTTGAACATTGTTCCTCCTAGTAGGCAAGCGCGGTCCCAGCCGCGGACCGCACCACCTGTAACGAGGAGGGATCACCGGGGCTACGAGCGTATGAGTGCATTCACTCTTCTCAGTGGATTCCGCACACCTTCCCGATTCCCGGGCGTTAGCTACGCCCAGCCGCGTCCGCCACCCGTCTCAGGACTCGTCGATGAACCGGTCGAGCACCCGGACGCCGAACTTCAGACCCTCCACCGGCACCCGCTCGTCCACGCCGTGGAACATCCCGGCGAAGTCCAGCTCCGGCGGAAGCTGGAGCGGGGCGAAGCCGAAGCAGCGGATGCCGAGGTCGTCGAAGGACTTGGCGTCCGTGCCGCCGGAGAGCATGTACGGGACCGCGCGGGCGATCGGGTCGTGCGCCTTCAGGGCGGTCTGCATGGCGTCCACGAGCTTGCCGTCGAAGCCGGTCTCCAGGGCCTTGTCCGCGTGCACGTCCTCGCGCTTCACGCGCGGCCCGAGGATCCGGTCGAGGTCGGCGAAGAACTCCTCCTCGTAGCCCGGCAGGAACCGCCCGTCCACGTGGGCGGTGGCCTGGCCGGGGATGACGTTGACCTTGTAGCCGGCGCCGAGCATGGTCGGGGCGGCGGAGTTGCGCAGGGTCGCGCCGACCATCTTGGCGATGCCGCCGAGCTTGACGAGCGTGGCGTCCATGTCGTCCGGGTCGAGCGGGGTGCCGAGCGCGTCCGAGAGCTCGTCCAGGAAGTGCCGGACGGTCTTGGTGACCCGTACCGGCCAGGTGTGGCGGCCCAGGCGCCCGACGGCCTCGCAGAGCTCGGTGATGGCGTTGTCGTTGTTGGTCATCGACCCGTGGCCGGCGGTGCCCTCCACCGTCAGGCGCATCCAGTGCATGCCCTTCTGGGCGGTCTCCACCAGGTACAGCCGCAGGTTCTCGTTCACGGTGAAGGAGAAGCCGCCGACCTCGCCGATCGCCTCCGTCACGCCCTCGAAGAGGCCGGGGTGCTTGTCGACGAGGTACCGGGCGCCGTAGGTGCCGCCCGCCTCCTCGTCTGCGAGGAAGGCCAGCACGATGTCGCGCGGGGGCTTGCGGCCGCTGCGCATGCGGTCGCGTACGACGGCCAGCGTCATCGCGTCCATGTCCTTCATGTCGACCGCGCCGCGGCCCCACACGCAGCCGTCGGCGATCTCGCCCGCGAAGGGGTCGTAGGTCCAGTCCGCGGCGTTGGCGGGGACCACGTCGGTGTGCCCGTGGATCAGCAGCGCCGGCCGCGAGGGGTCCTCGCCCTCGATCCGCGCCACGGTCGAGGCGCGCCCCTTGTGCGATTCGAAGATCTGCGGCTCCAGCCCGACCTCGGCGAGCTGCTCGGCGACCCACTCGGCCGCCTTGCGCTCGCCGGGCCCCGAGTGGTCCCCGTAGTTGCTGGTGTCGATCCGGATGAGGTCCCGGCAGAGGTCGACGACCTCGTCCTCGCCGGTGACGGTCCTGCCCGCGCCCGATTCGCTCACGCTGCTTCCTCCCACTGATCAGTACCGAACTGACTCCATCCTCGCGCCCCGGGCCGGTTCCCCCAAGGGCGATCCCCGCCCGCCGGGGGGCGTGATCGAGGACCCCGGAATGTTTGGTAATGTTTTCCACGTCGGAACGGCCCGCGAGGGACGCGAGACAGACACCTTGTCCGGGTGGCGGAATGGCAGACGCGCTAGCTTGAGGTGCTAGTGCCCTTTATCGGGCGTGGGGGTTCAAGTCCCCCCTCGGACACCAAGCGAAAACCCCACTTCACGTGGGGTTTTCTGCGTTTGGCGGCAACTTCGGCGCCGAGCATCCCGGCGGGCGGTTCGGGATATTCTGTCCGGGTGAATGAGAATCTTCCCCCTTGTCCGAAATGTTCCTGTGAGTACACCTACGAGATGAACGCGCTCGTGGTGTGCCCCGAGTGCGGGCACGAGTGGGTGCCCGCCGTGAGTGACGCCGAGGGCCGCGGGGACAGCGGTGAGCAGGCCGTGAAGGACGCCGTGGGGAACGTGCTGAGCGACGGCGACACCGTGACCGTCGTCAAGGCGCTCAAGGTCAAGGGCAGCCCCTCGGGGATCAAGGCCGGCACCAAGGTGCGCAACATCCGGCTCATCGACGGGGTCGACGGGCACGACATCGACTGCAAGATCGACGGCTTCGGAGCCATGCAGCTGAAGTCCAGCGTGGTCAAGAAGGCCTGAGCCGTACCGACGCACGAAGACCGCGCGAAGAGGGGCCCCGCCGTGGCGGGGCCCCTCTTCCGTTTCGTACGGCCGGTACGGGTCAGCCGCGCGGGGCCGGGATCGCGGCCCCGGCTGACTCCGCCGCCTGGTCGAGGCGGAAGGCCTCGTTGCCCAGGCCGATGCGGGCGTGCGCCGCGGGGCGGCGGGAGCGCAGGAACAGGCCGTACGCCAGGCCCACGAGGGCGGCGGCGGCGATGATGCCGGGCAGGGCCCAGCTCAGCGCGGAGCCCTCCGCGGCGCCGACCAGGACTCCGAAGTCCTTGACCGTGTAGACGGCGATGGCGAGCAGGGCGAGGCCGGCGAGGCCCGCCGCGCCGAGCCGCCAGACCTGGGCTCCGGCGGTGCCGCGGCGGACGAAGAAGGCGATGACCGCGAAGGAGGCGGTGGCCATGAGGACGGTCACGCCGAGGGCGCCGACGCTGCCCATCCAGGTGAACAGGTGCAGAACGGGCACGGTGGGGTCGCCGGCCGGGGTGTCGTCGGTGAACGCGAAGGCCAGGACGACCACGACGGAGATCACGGTCTGCAGGAGCGAGCCGGTGGCGGGGGCGCCGGTGCCCGCGTTGGTGCGGCCGAAGGCGGCCGGGAGCAGGCCCTCGCGGCCCATGGCGAAGGCGTAGCGGGAGACGACGTTGTGGAAGCTGAGCATCGCCGCGAACATGCCGGTCACGAAGAGGATGTGCAGGACGTCCGTGAAGGTGGCGCCCAGGCGGCTCTCGGTGAGCTGGAAGAGCAGGCCGGGGCCGGCCTCGGCGGAGGCCTTGACCACCTCGCCGGGGCCGGTGGCGACGGACAGGGCCCAGGCGCTGAGGGCGAAGAAGAGCGCGACGAAGCCGACGGCGAGGAACATCACCCGGGAGACGACGATGTGCGGCTTGCTGGTCTCCTCCGCGTACACCGGGGACTGCTCGAAGCCGACGAAGGCGGCGATGCAGAAGCACAGGGCGGTGCCGAGGCCCGCGCCGGTGAGGGTCTCGGGGTTGAAGGCGTGCAGGGAGAGGCCTTCGGGGCCGGGCTTGGCGAGGGCGGCGACGTCGAAGACCACGACGAGGAGGACCTCGATGAGCAGGAGGACGCCGAGGACCTTGGCGTTGAGGTCGATCTTGAGCCAGCCGAGGGCGCCGGTGAGGACGACGGCGGCCAGGGCCGGTATCCACCAGGCGAGTTCGGTGTCGAGGTAGGTGGCGAAGAGGCCGGAGATCTCGAAGCCGAGAATGCCGTAGACGCCGACCTGCATGGCGCTGTAGGCGATCAGGGCGACGAACGAGGCGCCGGCGCCCGCGGTGGGGCCCAGTCCGCGCGCGATGTAGGCGTAGAAGGCGCCGGCGTTGTGGACGTGCCGGCTCATCTCGGCGTAGCCGACGCTGAAGAGGGCGAGGACGGCGCCGAGGATCACGAACAGCAGGGGCTGTCCGACGATGCCCATGACGCCGAAGGTGGTGGGCATGACGCCCGCCACGACCATCAGGGGCGCGCTGGCGGCGAGGACGGAGAGCAGCAGGCCCGCGGTGCCGAGGCGGTCGGCGCGCAGGGCGCGGTCCTGGCCCTTGTACGTACGGATCTCGGCCTGGCCGGCCGGGTCGGTGAGCGTGGTGGATCTGCCCGTCGGCATGGCGGGGTGTGTCCTTTCGGGGCGGGGACTGAGCGGCACTTGCTGAGCGGTACGGACGGAGCGGGTCGTGCTGAGCGGGGCGGGCGCGGTACCGGCCGGGCCGGGGTGGGTCAGGCGGTGCCGAGCGCGGCGCTGCGTGCGGCGAGGAAGGCCTTGTGCGGGTCGCGGTCCGGGTAGGACCACGGGGCCTGGGTGGCGTGGCTGCCGATGCGCTGGAAGAGGGCGGCGGCCTCGGCGGGGCGGCCCTCGCAGAGCTTGGCGTGGGCGAGGAAGTTGAGGTCCACCCGGTTGCGGGGGTGGTCCTCGCGCTCCCACTCCAGCCACCAGTCGAAGGCGGAGCGCAGCACCTGGCGGGCGCGGCGCCCGGACCAGTGCTCGGCTCCGGCGTCCGGGCCGTGGCCCTGCCCGGCGGCGAGGACGCGGTAGCGCTCGGCGTGGGCGATGACGGGCAGGACGGCGAGCGGGGAGTCGGCCGGGGACTCCTCGGCGGCCCAGGCGGCGAAGTCGTAGACCTCGTGGAGCGGGTCCCGACCGGCCGCCGGGGCCCGCTCGGCCAGTCGGGAGACCATCAGGTGGTGGGCGTGGTGGTGTTCGCGGTGGCGGGCCCGGACCTGGTCGAAGTGGCGGCTGAACTCCTCCTCGGTGCCGAAGGCGCGGGTGAGGAGCAGCAGGCCGAGCCAGGGGGTGGGGTCGGCCGGGAGCAGGGCGGCGGCGCGGCGGCAGGCCTCCTCGGCGGCCTCGGGAGTGCCCTTGCGGCGCAGGGCGCCGAAGACGGACGCACAGGCGAGGAGGGTGACGGCGTCGGCGCTCTCGGGCTCGGCGAGGAGCCACTCGCGCGCCCACGCGGTCGCGGCCGGGGTTTCGGCGAGGACCACGAGGCGGTGCCCGCGGCGGTCCCAGTCGTCCCCCGTGGCGACGAGGAGGGAGCGGGCCTTGGCCCAGCGGCCCTGGGTGAACTGGGCCCGGACGTCGACGAGTTCCACGTCACAGAGGGCGGGGTCGAAGAGCTGGGCGTCCCGCTTGCGGGCGCGGCCGAGGGGCGGCGGAGGGGGCGACATCCGCGGGTTTCCCTCCAGGACGCGGGCGGTTGGACGGTGTGGCCGGAAGATCACGCACAGCAAAGCGGTACGCACAGCTCCGCGTCAAGGTCCAGTCCACTGCGTGGCTCGTTTCAACTGGTCTTTCGCACGGGTGAGTTGCTGGGGTTGTTCCGGTTCGCGGCAGGTTGTCGGCAGGAGGCGCGCGGCCTCGGGCCGGATCGCGCGCAGGGCCGTAGGCTGGCCGCCATGACGGCCCACGAAGATCTCCCGCCCATCGAGTTCGCCTTCCCGGGTCCGCTGCGGGACACGCTGGTGGCGGCCGTGCTGAGCGGCGCCAAGACCACGACCACGGCCGTCCTGGCCGATTACGAGGCGGCGGGGGACCCGCTGCCCGTGGCGGGCGAGCGGATGGTCGTCGTGGACTCCGCCGGACGTCCGGTGGGTGTCCTGGAGATGACGGACGTACGGGTCCTGCGGCTGGCGGACGTGGACCTGCGGCACGCGCTGGACGAGGGCGAGGGGTTCACGTCCGTGGCCGAATGGCGCTCCGGCCACGAGGATTTCTGGCACGGTCCGCAGATGCGGGAGGCCGTCGGCGACCCGCACTTCACGGTCGACGACGACACCCCTGTCGTGGCGGAGCGGTTCCGCCTGGTGACCCGCCTGCCCTGAGCCCGGCCCGGCCCGGCGCCCTGGGCGTGGGCCGGGTACGACGACGGCAGGGCCCGGACCGCGCGTCGCGGTCCGGGCCCTGCTTCGTGCGGCGCCGCCCTGCGGCGGCGGTGCCTCAGTTCTGTGCGGTGGCGTCGCCCGCCTGCGCGGCGTCTGCGGCCGCGCCATCGGCCGTGCCCGCCTTCTCGCGCATCTTGCGCAGCAGCTCGGCCTTCTGGTCGGCCGCGCCGCGGCGGTCGAGGTTGCGGTGGGGGCCGTTGTTCTGGCGTTCGGCGCGGGACTGCCGCTTGCGCTGGCCGCCGCCCTGGCCCACGGGGTTGTTGATGTTCTTGCTGACGGTCATGACAAAGACGGTACCCCGTCCCGTCGGCCCCGCGGACCACCCCTTGTGCCGCCCCGGCAGCGGCCGCCCCGGGGGCGGCCCCGGCCCGGGTCAGGAGACGGCCCGGGTCAGGAGACGGCCCGGTCAGGAGACGGCCCGGTCAGGAGACGGCCCGGTCAGGAGACGGCCGCGGCCGCCGCGCGGCCGGCCGCGCGGCCCGAGAAGATGCAGCCGCCGAGGAAGGTGCCCTCCAGGGCCCGGTACCCGTGGACGCCGCCGCCGCCGAAGCCCGCCGCCTCGCCCGCCGCGTAGAGGCCGGGGAGGGGTTCTCCCGTGGCGGTCAGGACGCGGGAGGAGAGGTCGGTCTCCAGGCCGCCCAGGGACTTGCGGGTCAGGATGGAGAGGCGGACGGCGATCAGCGGGCCCGCCGCGGGGTCCAGGATCCGGTGCGGGGCGGCGGTGCGGATCAGTTTGTCGCCGAGGTACTTGCGGGCGCCGTGGATCGCCGTGACCTGGAGGTCCTTGGTGAAGGGGTTGGCGATCTCCCGGTCGCGGGAGACGATCTCGCGGCGGACCGTCTCCTCGTCGAGGAGTCCGTCCTTCGTGATCGCGTTCATGCCGCGCACCAGCGCGGAGAGGTCCTTCTCGACGACGAAATCGGCGCCGTTGTCCATGAAGGCCTGCACCGGTCCGGGGACGGCCTGGCGCGCCCGGTCGATGACCCCGCGGACCGACTTGCCCGTCAGGTCCGGGTTCTGCTCGGAGCCGGAGAGCCCGAACTCCTTGCCGATGACGCGCTGGTTGAGGACGAACCAGGTGTGGTCATGGCCGGTCTTCATGATGTGGTCGAGCGTGCCGAGGGTGTCGAAGCCCGGGAAGAGCGGTACGGGCAGCCGCTTGCCGGTGGCGTCCAGCCAGAGCGAGGACGGGCCGGGCAGGATGCGGATGCCGTGCTTGGACCAGATCGGGTTCCAGTTCTCGATGCCCTCGGTGTAGTGCCACATCCGGTCCTTGTTGATGTGGCTGGCGCCGGCGCCTTCCGCGATGCCCAGCATCAGGCCGTCCACGTGGGCCGGGACACCGGAGAGCAGCCGCGCGGGCGGGGTGCCCAGGCGGGCCGGCCACTGGGCCCGTACGAGGTCGTGGTTGCCGCCGATGCCGCCGCTGGTCACGATCACGGCCTGGGCGCGCAGGGAGAACTCCCCGGTGGCCTCGCGGCCGCTCGCGGTGCCGCGGACGGCGTCGGAGGGGGCCAGGACCTCGCCGGTCACGGTGTCGAGGGTGCCCGCGGTACGGGAGAGCCCGGTGACCCGGTGCCGGAACTTCAGCTGGACCAGCCCGCGGGCCACCCCGGCCCGTACCCGGCGCTCGAAGGGCTCCACGAGGCCCGGGCCGGTGCCCCAGGTGATGTGGAAGCGGGGGACGGAGTTGCCGTGGCCGTTCGCGTCGTAGCCGCCGCGCTCCGCCCAGCCGACGACGGGGAAGAACCGGACGCCCTGGGCGTGCAGCCAGGGGCGCTTCTCGCCGGCCGCGAAGTCCACGTAGGCCTCGGCCCAGCGGCGCGGCCAGGCGTCCTCCTCGCGGTCGAAGCCGGCGGTGCCGGACCAGTCCTGGAGGGCCAGCTCGCGGGTGTCCTTGATCCGCATGCGGCGCTGTTCGGGCGAGTCGACGAAGAACAGGCCGCCGAAGGACCAGTGGGCCTGGCCGCCCATGGACTGCTCCGGCTCCTGGTCGAGCAGGATGACCTTGCGGCCGGCGTCGACGAGCTCGGCGGTGGCCACGAGGCCCGCGAGCCCGGCCCCGATCACGATCACGTCTGCGTCGTACGTCATGTGGAACCCGTCCTCCGTCGGTGGTGGGGCGATCCTTTGCTACGGAGCGGTAACCAGTCAATGGGAGCGGAGGATCACGGCATGAGCGCGGCCGACGAGGTACTGGACGTGGTGGACCGGGAGGACCGGGTGACGGGGCGCGCCCCGAGGGGCGAGGTGTACGCGGCGGGGCTGATCCACCGCTGCGTGTTCGTGCTGGCCAGGGACGGGCAGGGGCGGATCTTCACGCACCGGCGGACGGATTCGAAGCTGGTCTTCCCCGCGCACTACGACATGTTCGTGGGCGGGGTGGTCGGCGCCGGCGAGAGCTACGCGCGGGCCGCCCTGCGGGAGGCGGAGGAGGAGCTGGGGGTGACGGGGCTGGGGCGGCCCGAGCCGCTGTTCAAGTTTTTGTACGAGGGGCCGGCCTTGTACGAGGGGCCGGGCGGGGCCTGGTGGAGCTACGTGCACGAGGTCCGCTGCGAGCTGCCGGTCCGGCCGCAGGCCTCGGAGGTGGCCTGGCACGCGTGGCTACCCGAGGAGGAGGTGGCACGGCGGGTCGCGGACGGCTCGTGGCCGTGGGTGCCGGACGGGCTGGAGGCGTACCGCAGGCTGCTGGAGTTCCGCGGATCCGCTCCGGGCGCCGGGCGGGCGGGGCGCCAGTAGATTGGGCGGGTGATCGACTTCGTCAAGGACGTGCGGCTGTGGTTCGCGCCGGCTCGGGTGAGGGACGAGGGCGAGACCCCCGACTACCGCTTCTCGCTGGCCAACGAGCGGACCTTCCTGGCCTGGATCAGGACCGCCCTGGCCCTGATCGGCGGCGGGTTCGCCGTGGACCAGTTCCTGCCCGACCTGCGGTGGGCGGTGCGCGTGGCGATGGCCTTCGCGCTGCTCGCGGTGGGCGCGGCCTGCTCGCTGCGCGCGGTGAACCACTGGGTGCGGTGCGAGCGGGCCATGCGGCGCGGCGAGGACCTGCCGATGTCCCGGTTCCCGGTGGTGCTGAGCCTGGGGGTGGGGCTGGTCGCGGTGGCGATGGTGGTGGTCGTCCTGCTGGGCTGGACGAAGGGCCGGTGACGGGGCGGTGAGCGCCTCCGCCGGCGCCGCCGACCGCGAGGACCCCGGCGGCCGCGACGCGGGCCTGCAGCCCGAGCGGACCCGGCTCGCGTGGCGGCGTACGACCCTGTCCTGCGCGGTGGTGGCCGTACTGGCGCTGCGCCAGGCCCTGCACGGGTCCGGTTCCCTGGTGGCCGTCGCCGGGGTGGCGGTGATCGCGCTGCTCTGGCTGGCCTTCATGGGGGTGGCGCACCGGCGGGTGCGGGAGCTGGCGGCGGCGCGGCCGGCCGGGCTGGCGGTGGGTACGGCGCTGGCCGCGACGGCGTGCACGGTGGGCCTGGCGGTGTTCGCGGTGGCGCTCATCGTGTGAGCGGCCGGCCCCGGGCCGTCGGGCCGGCGGGCCCGCGCTCCGCGGCCCTCCGGCCGTCGGGCCGCGACCGGCCTTTCCCGGCATGCGACCCTAATGGCGGACAGATCGGTCGATTCAGGGCATATCTCCACTATCCTCGGCCGTCATGACGACCATGCACCAGGAACACCCCACGCACGAGCACTCCCACGGCGCCGACTGCGGCCACACCCCGGTCCAGCACGGGGACCACGTCGACTACGCGCACGACGGTCACCTGCACCGCGAGCACTCCGGCCACTGGGACGAGTGCGAGCCCGCCGGTCACACCGAGCACGCCGCCCACGCGCACGCGCACGGCCCGGACTGCGGGCACCAGTCCGTCCAGCACGGCAACCACGTCGACTACCTGCACGACGGGCACCGGCATGCCCAGCACGACGGCCACGTCGACGACCACTGACGAGCACCAACGACCACTGACGCACCCGAACCCTCCCCCCGCGGCCCGGTGACTGGCAGGATGCCGAAAGCCCGTCACCGCGACCCGGGGAGAGAGCGGATGCCCGCCGCAGAGCCGTACCTCGTCCAGCCCGCGCCCGGGGTCCACGCCTACGTGCAGCCGGACGGCGGCTGGTGCCTGAACAACGCCGGCTTCGTGACCGGCGGCGGCCGGACGCTGCTCGTGGACACGGCGGCCACCGAGCGGCGGGCGCTGGCCCTGCGCGCGGCGGTACTGGCCGCCGGCGCGCCGCTCCCCCGCACGGTGGTCAACACCCACCACCACGGGGACCACACCTACGGGAACGGCGTGTTCGCCCCGGAGGCGCTGGTCCTGGCGCACGAGAACGCGCGCTCCGAGCAGCTCGCCGCCGGGCGCCAGCTGGAGCTGATCTGGCCCGCGACCGACTTCGGCGCGCCGGACATCACCGCGCCCGATCTGACGTACACCGACCGGATGACCCTGCACGTCGGGGACACCGAGGTACGGGTCCTCCACCCGGGCGCGGCGCACACCACGGGCGATTCCATCGTGTGGCTGCCCGGGCAGCGGATCGTCTTCACCGGCGACCTGGTCTTCGCGGAGGGCACGCCCTTCCTGGCGATGGGCTCGCTGGCCGGTTCGCTGCGGGCGCTGGATCTGCTGCGCTCGCTGGACGCGGAGACGGTCGTACCGGGACACGGCCCGCTGACGGATCCCGGCGCGTACGAGGCCACCGAGCGCTATCTGCGGTACGTGGCCGAGCTGGCCCGGGAGGGCCGCGCGGAGGGGCTGACCCCGCTGGAGGCGGCCCGGCGGGCCGATCTCGGCGAGTTCGCCGCCTGGCGGGAGAGCGAGCGGCTGGTGGCCAACCTGCACCGGGCGTACGCGGAACTGGCCGGGGAGCCCGAGGGGGTACCGCTGGACATCCTGGCGGTGCTGCGGGACATGACCGTGATGAACGGCGGGACGCCGATCCTCTGCCACGCCTGACCGGGCGGGCCCGGCTCCGACGGGACGGCCCGGCCCGTGCACTCCGCTCCCTCCACCCACTGGACGGCATACCGACTGGTCGGCATGATGGTGCGCGTCCGTTCCGTCGTCGTCAACTCCGCACGGAGGCGCGCGCCATGACCTCAGCTCCCTCCCCTGACCCTTCCGGGGCCCCTTCCGGCCCGCGAGGGCTCGATCTGGAGCGGCTGCGCGGTCATCTCGACCGGGCGCTGCCGGGCCTGGCGGCCGGGCCGCTGACCGGCCGGCTGATCGAGGGCGGCCGCTCGAACCTCACGTACGAGGTGGGCGACGGGAGCTCCCGGTGGGTGGTGCGCAGGCCGCCGCTGGGGCACGTCCTGGCCACCGCGCACGACATGCGGCGCGAGCACCGGGTCATCGCGGCCCTGCACGGCACCGCGGTGCCGGTCCCCGAGCCGCTGCTGCTGTGCGAGGACGAGGCCGTGCTGGGGGCGCCGTTCTACGTCATGGAGTACGTGGACGGGGTGCCGTTCCGCACGGCCGGGCAGCTCGCCGCGCTGGGCCCCGAGCGGACCCGGCACGTGGTGCTGGACCTGGTGGACACCCTGGTGGACCTGCACGCGGTGGACCCGGAGGCGGTGGGTCTGGCCGATTTCGGGCGGCCCGAGGGGTTCCTGGACCGGCAGCTGCGCCGCTGGGGCAAGCAGCTCGCGGCCTCCCGGGGGCGGGAGCTCGCCGGGATCGACGAGCTGCACGGCGCCCTCGGGCGCGCCCTGCCCCTCTCCCCCGCGCCGACGGTGGTGCACGGGGACTTCCGGCTCGACAACGTGCTGGTCGCGGGATCCGCGTCCGGCACCGACGAGATCCGGGCGGTGCTGGACTGGGAGATGTCCACGCTCGGTGATCCGCTGACGGACCTCGGACTGCTGGTGATGTACAGCTCCGACCTGGGGCTGACCGACTCCCCGGTCAGCACGACCAGCGCGGCCCCCGGCCATCCGGCGCCCGCCGAGCTGATCGAGCGGTACGCGGCCCGCTCGGGCCGGGACGCCTCCCAGGTCGCCTGGTACACGGCCTTCGCCTGGTTCAAGCTCGCGGTGATCCTCGAAGGCATCCACTACCGCTTCACGCTCGGGCAGACCGTCGGCGCGGGCTTCGACCGGATCGGCGAGCTGGTTCCGGTCTTCATCGAGCACGGCCTGACCACACTCCGGCAACCGCACGAAGGCTGAGGAATTCCGATGGACTTCGCATTCGACGCCCGCACCGAGGAACTCCGCGGACGGCTCCTCACGTTCATGGAGGAGTACGTCTACCCGGCGGAACCCGTCGCCGCCGAGCAGCGCGCGCGGCTGGCCTCGCCCTGGGACACCCCGGCCGTGTTCGGTGAACTGAAGGCCGAGGCGCGCCGTCAGGGGCTGTGGAATCTCTTCCTCGTCAGCCAGCACAGCTTGCCCGGCGCGGAGTACGGCGCCGGGCTGACCAACCTCCAGTACGCCCCGCTCGCCGAGATCACCGGCCGCAGCCCGCACCTGGCGCCGACGGCGACGAACTGCGCGGCTCCGGACACCGGGAACATGGAGCTGCTCGCGCAGTTCGGGAACGAGGAGCAGAAGAAGCAGTGGCTGGAGCCGCTGCTGGCCGGGGAGATCCGGTCCGCGTTCGCGATGACCGAGCCGGAGGTGGCCTCCTCGGACGCCACGAACATCGAGACCCGCATCGAGCGGTCCGCCGACGGTGACGAGTACGTGATCACGGGCCGCAAGTGGTTCATCTCCGGAGCCATGAACCCGGACTGCAAGATCTTCATCGTCATGGGCAAGACCGACCCCGGGGGCGCCGACCCGCGCCGCCAGCAGTCCATGATCCTGGTCCCCCGGGACACTCCGGGGGTCGAGATCCGGCGCGCCATGACGGTGTACGGGTACGAGGACCACGACCACGGCGGTCACGCCGAGGTCGTCTTCGACGGAGCCCGGGTGCCGGCGGGGAACCTGATCGGTGAAGAGGGCGGCGGCTTCGCCATCGCCCAGGCCCGCCTCGGGCCGGGCCGGATCCACCACTGCATGCGGCTCATCGGCATGGCGGAGCGGGCCATCGAGCTGATGTGCCGGCGCGCGGTGGGCCGTACCGCCTTCGGCAAGGAGCTGGCCGCGCAGGGCGTCGTACAGAACTGGATCGCGGACGCCCGGGTCACCGTGGAGCAGCTGCGGCTGCTGGTGCTGAAGACCGCCTGGCTGATGGACACGGCCGGCAACCGGGGCGCGCACACCGAGATCCAGGCCATCAAGATCGCGACCCCGCGGGCGGTGGTGCGGATCCTGGACGACGCGGTGCAGCTGCACGGCGCCGGCGGGGTGAGCCAGGACTTCCCGCTGGCCGAGCTGTGGGCGGCGGCGCGGACGCTGCGGCTGGCGGACGGGCCGGACGAGGTGCACCAGCGCTCGCTGGCGCACCGGGAGCTGAAGCGGTACCGGTAGCCCTCCGGCGGGCGCGGGACGGGCGTGGCGGGCGCGGGACGGGCGTGGCGGGGGACTTCGGTCCCGCGGGACCGGACCTTTAATGGTCCAGACCACTCGGGGAGTCCGATATATTCGGTATTTCCCCCAGTGAAAGTGCCCCTCGCCATGCCCAGCTCCACCCTGGCCCCCGCCGCCGCGCCGCACGCCACGGCCTCCCCCGTCACCGCGCCGCAGGTCATGGCGAATCCCGGCCCGCTCGGCCTGGCGGCGTTCGCCCTCACCACCTTCGTGCTCAGCCTCTTCAACTCGGGGCTGATCTCGAACGCCGCGCTCAGCGCGGTCGTACTGCCGCTGGCGCTGTTCTATGGCGGCCTCGCGCAGTTCGTGGCGGGCATCCTGGAGTTCCGCCGCGGCAACACCTTCGGGACCACGGCGTTCGTCTCGTACGGCGCGTTCTGGATGTCCTTCGCCGGCTACGTGAAGTTCGTCGTCCCCGCGCTGCCGGCCGACCAGGCGCACGTGGCGACCGGCTGGTTCCTCGTGGGCTGGTTCATCTTCACCGCGTACATGTCGATCGCCGCCATGAAGCTGGACGTCGCGCACCGCGTGCTGTTCGTCTCGCTGGCGCTGACCTTCCTGTTCCTCGCCCTCGGCGACCTGGCGCAGAGCACGGCGCTGGGCCACACCGGCGGCTTCCTCGGCCTCTTCACCGCGGGCGTCGCCTGGTACATCTCCTTCGCCGTGGTCGCCAAGGAGACCTGGGGCCGCGAGGTCGCACCGCTCGGCTAGGGCTTCTCCACGGGCCCGGCCACGGGCCCGGCGACGGGCGCGGCGACCGGCACGGTGTTGCCCGCCGCGGCCCCGATGACCTCGTCCAGCACCTCACGGGACCGGATCAGATCGGCGATCAGCCGGTCGATCCGGTCCCGTTCCGTTGCCAGCTCGGCGACGAGCGCGGGCGTGGCCCGTACGTTCGGCCCGCCGTCCGCGTCGCGCATGCAGGGCAGGATCTGCCCGATCTTCGCGCTGTGCAGCCCGGCCGCGTAGAGCTCCTGGATCCGGATGACCCGGTCCACCGCCCGCTCCGCGTAGTCGCGGTGGCCGCCGGGCGTCCGCCACGGCCGGCCTGATCATCGCCGAGGGCACCGCGCCGAGCGCCGTGGGCCAGGCCTATCCGAACGTCCCCGGCATCCACACCGCGGAGCAGATCGCGGCTGGCGCCGGGTCACCGAAGCGGTGCGGACGGGAGCCGACGGCCGGGGCGGCGGTGCGGCGATGTTCCTCCAGCTCGAACACGGCGGCCGGGTCGGGCACCCCGACACCAGCGGTCACGTACCGCTCGCGCCGTCCGCCGTGCGGCTCCCCGAGCGGCTGCACACCCCCGGCGGGCTGCGGGACGCCCCCGTTCCGCGCGCGATGACGGCCGGGGAGATCCGGTCCGCCGTCGCCGACTTCGCCACCGCGGCCCGCAATGCCGTGGCGGCCGGGTTCGCGGGGGTGGAGGTGCACGCCGCCAACGGCTTCCTGCCCCACCAGTTCCTGGCGCGGGGCACCAACCTGCGGACCGACGAGTGGGGCGGTCCGGTGGAGCACCGGACCCGGTTCACCGTCGAGGTGGTGCGGGCCGTCGCGGGAGCCATCGGCCGGGAGCGGGTCGGCGTACGCGTCTCGCCCGGGGTGGGCGTCAACGGCATCGAGGAGGGCGACACCGAGGCGATCTACCCGGCGCTGCTGGAGGCCCTGGCGGAGATCGGCCCGGCCTATCTCCACGTCCTCTACGCCGGCGGGCAGCGGGCCCGGTTCCAGGAGCACCGGAAGGCCTGGCCGGGCACCCTGATCGCCAACCAGCAGCTCTCCCGGGAGCAGTTCGCGGCCGACGGCGGCAAGGGCGTCGCCGAACGGCTCCTGGCCGAGGGCGCCGACCTGGTCTCGCTGGGCCGGGGCTTCCTCGCCAACCCCGACTTCGTGGAGCGGCTGCGGGCGGACGCCCCGCTCAAGGAGATCCGCTCCGAGTTCCTGATGCACGTACAGGGGGCGGAGGGGTACAACGACTACCCCGTGCTCCACCCCTCGCTCCACCCCGCGCCCGCTACGGGCGCAGCGCCCGCATCAGCAGGTCCGCGAGGTGATCGGCCACCTGCTGCGGCGTGAGCGGGCCGTCCTCGCGGTACCAGGTCGACAGGTGGTGGACGGAGCCGAAGTGGTAGTCCACCACCAGGTCGGCCGGGGTGGCGTCGGAGAAGACCCCGGCGGCCTGGCCCTCCTCGACCAGGGCGCGGAAGCGCTCGTGGTAGCGCCGGCGCTCCGACCGGACCTGCTTGAACTTCTCCGGGCTCAGCTGGTGCATGGAGCGGAAGAAGATCGCCGCGTCGTCCAGGTTCTCGATCGTGGTGACCACCACGTCGGCGGCCGCGGCGCGCAGCCGCTCCTCCACCGGGGCGTCGGAACCGGCCACCGCGTCGAGCCGCTGCTGCTGGAGCCGCAGCATGCGCGCGTACACCTCGTGCAGCAGGTCGTCCTTGGATCCGAAGTAGTGGTAGAGCGCGCCCTTGGTGACCCCGGCCGCCTCGACGATCTCCTGGACCGAGGTGCGGTCGTAGCCGCGTTCGGCGAACAGCCTGGTCGCGACGGCGAGGAGCCGGCGCGGTACCGGGGCCTCGTGCGCCCCGACGGTCTCCGTCGTGGTCTTGGCGGCCATGGCTGTCGCCTCCCTTTCGTGGTGCTCGCGTGTGCGGGCGCGCGGACGCGGTCCGGCCGTTTTCAGCCGTGGTCGCGCGTCCGTAGTTCCCGTCGCAGGATCTTGCCACTGGTCGTCTTCGGAAGGACAGGCAGGATCTCCACCCGGCGCGGGTATTTGTACGCGGCGAGGCGCTCGGCGCAGTACGCGGAGAGCTCGGCCGGGTCCGCCTCCGTCCCGGGGCGCAGACTGACGTAGGCCTTCACGCTCTCCCCGCGGTAGGGGTCCGGGATGCCGACGACGGCCGCTTCGCACACGGCGGGGTGGGTGTAGAGCACGTCCTCCACCTCGCGCGGCCAGACCTTGAAACCGGAGGCGTTGATCATGTCCTTCTTGCGGTCGACCACGTAGAGCCAGCCCTCGGGATCCATGAACCCGACGTCTCCGGTGCGCAGTTCGCCGTCCGGGAAGGCCTTGGCGGTGTCGGCGGGCAGACCCCAGTAACCGGGGACGACCTGGGGTCCGCGGACGGCTATCTCCCCGGTCTCGCCGAAGGGGACCTCGGCGCCGCTCTCGTCGAGGATCCGTACGAGGGTGTCGGCGCCGGGCACGCCCACCGAGAGGGTGCCCGAGGCCGTGTCCACGGGGGCTTCGCGGTGGACGGGTACGGAGGCGCAGGGGGCGGTGCACTCGGTGAGGCCGTAGCCGTTGCGCAGGTAGAAGCCGTAGGCGGCGCGCAGGCGTTCGACCAGGGCGGGCGGCAGCGGGGCGCCCCCGGAGGAGACCACCCGGAACGAGGCGAAGTGGTCCGGGGTCGCCCGGGGGTGGGCGGCGAGCGCCATGAAGGCGGTGGCCGGGCCCACGGTGTAGGCGGGGCGGTGTTCGAGGAAGGCGTCGAGGACGGCTCCGGCGTCGAAGCGGTGGGCGAGGACCAGGGTGCCGGCGTTGGTGAAGCAGGCGGCGAGCTCGCACACCATGCCGGTGATGTGGAAGAGCGGGGCGAGCGCGAAGTAGCCGGCCCCCTCGGGGAGGGGGTGGCCGGTCACCTGGCGGACGGCGTTGTGGGTGAGGGCACCGTGCGGGTTCATGGCGCCCTTGGGGGTGCCGCTGGTGCCGGAGGTGTAGCTGATCAGGGCGGTGTCGGCGGCCGTGAGGTCCGGGTCGGGCGGGGCGGGGTGGCCCCGGCGGGCCACTGTGGCGAGGTCGGCGGCGTCGGCCGGCTGTTCCGGGCGGCCCGGCACGAGGACCCGTACGTCGTCGCGGGTCTGGAAGTCCAGGTCACAGGCGGTCAGGACGGTGCGTACGGCGGTCTCGTGCGCGGCCCCGCGCAGGTACGCGGACCAGGCGCGGGCCTCGCAGACCAGGGCGGTGGCCCCGGAGTCGCGCAGGATGTGGCCGACCTCGCCGGACTTGTACATGGGGTTGAGCGGGACCACGACCGCCCCGGCCTTCCAGGCGGCCAGGACGGCGAGCACGAAGTGCGGGGTGTTCTGGAGCATGACCGCGACCCGGTCCCCGCGGCGGGTGCCGCGGGCGGCGAGGTGCCCGGCGAGGGAGTCGGAGAGGGCGTCGGCCTCGGCGTAGGTGAGGCGGCCGTCGAAGTAGGCGAGGGCGGTGTGGCCGGGGGCGCGGGCGGCGGCGGCGCGGAACGCGTGCAGCACGCTGGGCGGGGGCGCGATCGGGGCCCGCTGGACCGGGCTGAGCAGGCCCAGCCAGGGTTTGGCGGCGTAGCGGGAGGCGGGGGCGGACGGGTCCGGGGCCGACGACGGGCCGGCCGGGGCGGGCGCCTGGGCCGACGGGTCCGGGGGCGAGGCCGGGGGCGAGGCCGGGAGCGGGACCGGGGGCGAGGCCGGCAGCGGGGCCGGGGGCTTGGTGTCTGCGGTCACCGGGTCTCCCACTTGCGCTGGAGGTGGTTCATGCCGCTCAGCCAGCGGTCCGGGTCGGTGGCCCGGGACGCGTAGAAGTCCGCGACCTCGGGGTGCGGGAGGATCAAGAACCGGCCCTTCTCCATGCCGTCGAACAGGGCGTCCGCGACCGCTTCCGGTGTGATCGCGGTCGGCGCCAGGACCAGCTCGCCCGCCGATCCGGCCGCGGTGAGCATGTCGGTCCGCACCCCCTGCGGGCAGATGGCGTGGACCTGGAGCCCGCGGTGGCGGTAGGTCAGCGAGAGCCATTCCGCGAAGGCGAGCGCGCCGTGCTTGGTGACACTGTACGGGGCCGCTCCGATCATGGTCAGCAGTCCGGCGGCCGAGACGGTGGACACGAAACGGCCGCTCCCGCGCTCCAGCCAGTCGGGCAGCAGCAGCCGGGCGGCGCGGACGTGGGCCATGACGTTGGTGTCCCAGGCCGTCTCCCAGACGGCCTCGTCGGCGAAGGCGTCGCCGCCGGAGGCCAGGCCCGCGTTGGCGCAGTAGACGTCCACGGTGCCGCCGAGCGCCTCGCGGGCCTCGGCGGCCACGGCCGAGGCGTCGCCGGGCACCGCGACGGCGCGGGCGCCGATCGCCTCGGCGACGGAGGCGGCCTTGGCGGGGTCGAGGTCGTTGACCGCCACGGTCGCCCCCTCGGCGGCGAAGCGGTGGGCGAGGGCGGCTCCGATGCCGCCGCCCGCGCCGGTGACGACGACTCGCTGGTCCTGGAACGCGTTCACGGGTCCGCCCTTCGTGTGGTCGTGCCTTGGGTGCATGGGGTGTCCTGGGTGCATGGGGTGTCCTGAGTGCCTCGGCGCCCCGAGTGGCTGCGCCGCCTGCCGGAACACCGGCAGACTAACCAGTCGGTATGTCCGGGTGGAAGGGTGCGGAGCCCTACTTTGGCGCGATGACGCTGTCGCGACGCGGGTTGCTGGGTCTGGCCGGGGCGGCGGGCGCCGCGGGCGCCCTGGGGGCGGGAGCCCCGGGAACGCGGGTGCCGGGCACGCCCGGCGGCCGGGTGCGGACCGGGTTCGAGGGGCTCGCCGCGGACGGGTACGCCGTACTGGCAGGGCAGCGGGTCGGGGTGGTCACCAACCCGACCGGCATCACCGCGGACGCCCGCCACCTGGTCGACGTCCTGCACGCGGACGAACGCGTGGACCTCGTCGCGGTGTTCGGCCCCGAGCACGGCTTCCGGGGCACGGCCCAGGCGGGCGGTTCGGAGGGGGCCGGGCGGGACCCGGCGACCGGGCTGCCCGTGTACGACACGTACGACAAGAGCGGGCAGCGCCTCGCGGACGTCTTCACGGCGGCCGGGGTCGACACCGTCGTCTTCGACATCCAGGACGTCGGCGCCCGCTTCTACACCTACATCTGGACCCTCTACGACTGCATGCGCGCGGCGGCGCTCGCCGGCAAGGCGGTGGTGGTGCTGGACCGCCCCAACCCGGTCGGCGCCCGGCGGGCGGCCGGGCCCGTCCTGCAGCGCCCGTACGCGAGCTTCGTGGGCCGGGAGCCGATCGCGCTGGCGCACGGGATGACGGCGGGCGAGCTGGCCGGGCTCTTCGCGGGGGAGTTCCTGCGGGGAGCCGGCGCCGCACCGCGGCTGGAGGTGGTGCGGATGACCGGCTGGCGGCGGGAGTCCTTCTTCGAGGAGACCGGGCTGCCCTGGGTGCCGCCGAGCCCGAACATGCCGACGCCGGGCACGGCCCTGGCGTATGCCGGGACCTGCCTGTTCGAGGGGACGAACCTGTCGGAGGCGCGCGGCACCACCACCCCCTTCGAGCTGGTCGGCGCGGAGGGCGTGGACCGGCGGTGGGCCGAGGCGGCGAACGCGCTGGAGCTGCCCGGGGTCTGGTTCCGGGAGGCCTATTTCACGCCTTCCTTCTCCAAGCACGCCGGGAAGACCTGCGGCGGGGTCCGGCTGCTCGTCCACGACCGGGAGGCCTTCGATCCGGTACGGGCCGGGATCGGGCTGCTGGTCACCGCGCGGCGGGTGTGGAGCGGCTTCGCCTGGCGTTCCGACCAGTGGATCGACCGGCTGACGGGCTCGGACCGGGTCCGGCGGATGGTCGACGCGGGGGCGGGCGTGGAGGAGGTCGCGGGCGACTGGGCGACCGGGCTGGCCCGGTTCGCGGCGGTGCGGGAGGAATACCTGCTGTATCCGTGAACCGGCTGGTGCGCAGGGGCTGGCCGGGCGCCCTGTTCCGCAGGATGCTGCGGAACAGGAACACGGCGTGGAGGGGGCGTCATGGTGCACATCGGCGGGGCGGTGCCCGCGGGAGCTACGGGGACGACGGCGGCGGGGATCGGGGCCCGGCCGTACGTGGAGCTGACCTTCGACGCGCAGGGCGACGCGGGCCCGGGGGCGCGGGAGGCGGTCTTCGGGATCGAGGCCACGGACCTGCTGGTCTTCGCCCACGGATGGAACTCCGACCGGTCCACCGCGATCCGGCTCTTCGACCGGTTCTACGCCCCCTTCGCGGATCTGGTGGGGACCGGGGTGCGGCTGGGGTACGTGGGGGTCGTGTGGCCCTCGATCCGCTTCTCGGACGAGCCGATACCCGACTTCGACGTCCGTGGCGCCGTGGGCGGAGCCGGGGGTGGAGCCGGGGGCTCGGGGAGTGCCGGTGAGCCTGGCCACGGTACGGCCCTGGACCCGGCGACCCGGCGGGCCCTCGGCGCGTTCTGGCCCGGCCGGGCGGCGGAGCTGGACCGGATCGCCGAGCTGCTGGAGGAGCGGCCCACGCACGACGGCGGCTTCACGGAGTTCGGCGCGCTGGTACGGGAGCTGGCCGGCGTGGACGGAGTGGGCACGGGCGACGATCTGGCGGCGGCCTTCGCCCCGCGCGAGGTGCCGGACTTCCTCAGCGGGGACGTCCTGCGGGTGTGCCGGGAGTTCACCGAGGCCCTGACCGAGGCGGGCGCCACGCTCCCCGGGGACTCCGGGGACTCCGGGGACTCCGGGGACTCCGGGGACTCCGGGGACTCCGGGGACTCCGGGGACTCCGGGGACTCCGGGGACTCCCCCGGCTTCTCGGCCGGCGGCGGGGGGCGGACGCTGTGGAACGGCGCCAAGGAGGTGCTGCGGCAGGCCACGTACTACCAGATGAAGGCCCGTGCCGGGGTGGTCGGCGAGCACGGCCTCGGGCCGCTGCTGGCGGAGCTGGCCGGCCGCCGCCCGGCCCTGCGGGTGCACCTCATCGGGCACAGCTTCGGCGGCCGGGTGGTCTCCTTCGCGCTGCGCGCGCTGCCGTCCGGGGCGCGGAACGTGAAGTCCCTGACCCTCCTCCAAGGGGCCTTCTCCCACTACGCGTTCGCCGACAGCCTGCCGCACGACCGGGGGCGCGGGGGCGCCCTGCGCGGGCTGCAGGGCAGGATCGACGGGCCGCTGACGGCCTGCCATTCCTCCTACGACTCCTCCCTCAAGGTGTTCTATCCGCTGGCCTCCCGGATGGCCGGCGATTCGGCCGGTCTGCTCGGTTTCGACGAGCGGTGGGGCGCGATCGGGCACGACGGGGTGCGGGGGGTGCCGGGAACCCCCCGGCTGACCCTGGACGCGGCGCTGCGGGGCGGCCTGCCCGCGGCGGGCTGCGTCAGCGTGGACGCGGGCTCCGTGGTCCGGCGCGGCGGGGCTCCGTCGGGGGCGCACAGCGACATCTGCCACGAGGAGCTGGCCCGGCTGGTGGTGGTCGCGGGGCGCATGGGGCGCTGAGTTCCGGCCATGTGCCACCCGTACGCCTCGACCGCCCCCGCATGCGCCCGCACAAGGCCGGGCATGTTGGGCACACGGCGCCGGTCCTGTGGGGAACACAGCGCGGCGGGCACGGCGCCCGGTGCTGGGCGCTCGGCGGAGGTGAAGGTGCGATGGCGGGATTCCGGAGTCTGGCCCATCAGGTGCGCGACGCGCGCAACGACAGGGCCCTGCGACGCCATTCGCTGCGCCGCTGCCTGGAGCGGTTCGCCCCGTACGGGCACCGCGCGACGTGGTGGCACCTGTGCGACCGGCACGGGATCGGCCCCGAGGACCGGGCCGCGGACCCCTCGCGGCTGGTGGCCGCGCTGGAGGAGCTGGAGGAGGCGCGGGCGGTCTGGCTGGCGTACGAACGGCAGTTCGCGGAGCGTCGGCGGCGCGAGAAGCACGACGGGCTGCGGCGGCCCGAGTGGGCCTGGAGCGGCAGCGGGGACGCGGTGGTGCGGTGCGCCGATCCGGGCGTGCGGCCGCAGGGGGCGCTGGGCGAGGTGCTGAGACGGCTGGTGGAGGCGCTGGAGTCGGAGCCGGGGACGGCGTGTCCGGTGTGCGGGGCGCGGGAGTTGCACTGGCCGGCGCCGTCGGCGGCCGCCGGGGCTCCGGCCATCGGGGCTTCGGCCGCCGGGGCTTCGGCCGCCGGGGCTTCGGCCATCGGGGCTTCGGCCATCGGAGCTTCGGCCATCGGAGCTTCGGCCGCTGGGTGGGCGTGGGACGGGCCGGTGTGCGCGGGCTGCGGAATCGTGGTGCCGAGACCGGCGCTCGCGGACACGGCGCTCCAGGGCGCCGATCTGGCGGGGGCGGCGTGAGCTGGGCGGCAGGCGGGGCAGGGACGGGAGCGGGAGGCGGAGCCGCGGTGGGAGCCGAGCCGACTCTGGTGGTGTCGCTGAACGGGTCCCGGGGCGCCGCCGACGGGACGGCCGTCCCCGTGAGCCCCGAGGACCTGGTGGAGGCCGCGCTGGCGGCGGTGGCCGCCGGGGCCCGGGAGGTGCTGGTCCACGCACGCACCCCGTGCGGCCGCGAGAGCCTCTCGCCCCGGGTGGTCGGACCGCTGCTGGAGGCCCTGCGCGACGCGGGCCTCGGCGGCGGGACCCGAGCCCCGGGCGGTCCCGGGCCCGGCGGCGGGGTGGCGGCCTCCGCGACGGTGGGCGTGGCCGTGGGGGTGCCCGTGGCCGTGGGCGTGCCCGTCGGCGTGGCCGTGCCCGTCGGCGCGAGCGTGCCCGTCGGCGTGGCCGTGGGGGTGGGGGCCGAGCCGGATCACGCCGCGCGGCTGGCGCGGGTGCGGAGCTGGACGGGGCTGCCCGACCGGGCGGTGGTGCGGTTCGCGGAGCCGGGAGCCCGGGAGCTGGCCGAGGCGCTGCTGGAGCGCGGGGTGGCGGTGGACGCGGAGGTCCCGGTGGGCGGGGATCCCGGCCCGGCCGCGCGGTTCCTCGCCTGGCCCCTACGGGATCCCGCGCGGGTCCGGCTCCTCGCCGAGCTGGGCTCCGCCGACCCTCGGCCCGTCGCCGAGCTGCTGCGCCGGCTGCCGCCGGTGCCGGTGCTGCTGTTCGGGCGGGAGGCGGTGGCCTGGCCGGCGCTGCGGCTGGCCGCGCGGTACGGCACCGGGGCGCGGATCGGCGTAGGAGACGTGCTGCACCTGCCGGACGGGCGGGTGGCGCGGTCGAACGCCGAGCTGGTCGCGGCGGCGGCCCGCGCGCGGGAGGTCACAACAGCCGCGACCCGGTGAGGCGTTCGCCGAAGACGTCGTCCGGGTTGGAGAGCGCGCAGTTCTCCAGGGACAGGCACCCGCAGCCGATGCAGTCGGTCAAATGATCGCGCAGGCGGCCGAGTTGGGCTATCCGCTGATCGAGTTCGGCGCGCCAGCTCTCGGAAAGCCGGGCCCAGTCCTCGCGGTTGGGGGTGCGGCCTTCGGGGAGCTGGGCGAGTGCGTCGCGGATGCTGGCGAGCGGGATGCCGACGCGCTGGGCGGCCCGTACGAACGCCACGCGGCGCAGCGCGTCACGGGTGTAGCGGCGCTGGTTTCCGGACGTGCGGCGGCTGCTGATCAGGCCCTTGGCCTCGTAGAAGTGCAGGGCGGAGACGGCCGCACCGCTGCGGGCGGACAGCTGGCCGACGGTGAGCTCATGGACCTTCTCGGGAATCTGCGGCACACCGCCGAGGGTAATCGGCCGGGCCGGGATTCGGGGCGGGCACTTCGTTGACAGATCCACGACGGCCCCAGCATGCTGAGCAAGCGCTTATTCGCCAGGGAGAGGTACGGGTATGTCCGAGCCGAGGATCTTCACGTCCGCCGAGGAGCTCACCGCCGGGATCGGCGCACCGCTCGGCCCGAGCGACTGGCTGGAGGTGGACCAGAAGCGGATCGACCTCTTCGCGGACGCCACCGGGGACCACCAGTGGATCCACGTGGACCCGGAGCGGGCGGCGTCCGGACCCTTCGGTTCCACGATCGCGCACGGATACCTCACGCTGTCGCTGCTGCCGAGCCTGGTGCCGCAGATCATGCGGGTCGAGGGCATGCGGATGGGCATCAACTACGGGGTCGACAAGGTGCGTTTCCCCGCGCCGGTGCCGGTCGGTTCGCGACTGCGGGCGACCGCGCTGATCACCGAGGTCGTGGAGGCGGGCGGCGGTGTCCAGGTGTCGGCCACCGTGACCGTCGAGCGCGAGGGCGGCGAGAAGCCCGTGTGCGTGGCGCAGTCGGTGTCCCGCTACTACTTCTGACCGGTCACCACTCCGACCGGTCACCGCTTCTGGCCGGCTACCGCTTCCGACCGCCTACTGCTTCCGACCGCTTACCGCTTCCGACCCGATCGCGGCCCGCCCGCGCCCACCATGCGGAGCACGAGACCGGCGTAGAGCGCGCCGACCTCGTCGGGCGTGCGGCTGCCGTCCGCGCTGAACCAGCGGGCGACGTCGATGCAGAGCGACAGCACGGCGAGGGTGGTGCCGGGGACGTCGGGGACGAAGAACTCCCCGGCCTCGACGCCGTCGGCGAGGATGCGGCGGATCGCCGCGTCGCTCCGGCGGCGCAGGGCCACGATCTCGGAGCGGTGCTCCGGAGCGAGAGCATCGAGCTCGTACTGGACCACGCGCGCGGTGGTGTGATGGGCCGCGTGCCACCGCACGAAGGACCGTACGGCCGCGTCGAGCCGTTCGGCGGCGCTGCCGGGCCCGGAGGCCGCGGTGTCCAGGATCTCCAGGGCCTTGTCGTGGCCGATCCTGCTGATCCGGTGGAGCAGCTCTTCCTTGGTCTTGTAGTGGATGTAGAGCGCGGCCGGGCTCATGCCGGCCCGTCCCGCGATGTCCCGCGTGGTGGTGGCGTGGTACCCGCGCTCCGCGAAGGCCTCCACGGCGGCGACGAGCAGGCGCCGGGCGGCGTCGGGGGTGACCTCCGACCACGGCCGGTAGCCGCCGATCTCCTCCACGCTGTCCATCGCTCGCCCACCCTCTTCGGCCCGTAGGAATGAACAACACCTTACCGGAGGGTGAGCAAGCGCTTAGCGATCCTGCGGAGCGGGCTGCTTCGGGGTGGCGAAGGGGTCGTAGCTCGTCATGATCTTCTCCATCCGGGCCTGGTCGACCCGGCTGACGATCTGGGTGACCTCCTGGCGGTCGCGGATCACCTTGGCGAGGGTGAAGGCCGAGGTGGTCAGGTAGAGGACCGCGATGCCGAGGAAGGCGCGGACCCAGCCGTCGGCCTCCATGTTGTAGATCCCCAGGGAGACCGCACCGATGGCGATGCCGAAGGAGGCGACGGCCTGGCCGTAGTAGGCCCCGGTGTTCTGCTGCTTGACCTGTGTCTCGTTCATGGGTCCAGCTTCGGGCGGGCCGGGCACCGGCACATCCGCGCGCGTACTCACGTACGTACTCAGAAAGCCGGCGGAAGGCCCTCAGAAGGCCGAAACCCCCGTGCGGGCACGGCCGATGAGGAGCTTCTGGATCTGGCTGGTGCCCTCGTAGAGGGTCATCACGCGGGCGTCGCGCAGCAGCTTGCCGGCCGGGTACTCGTCGATGTAGCCGTAACCGCCGTGCACCTGGAGGGCGTTGCTCGCGGCGCGAACGGCGGCCTCGGAGGCAAAGAGCTTGGCGGTGGAGGACTCGGTGGCGAAGGGAAGTCCCCGGTCGATCAGATCGGCGACCCGCCAGGTCAGCAGCCGGGCCGCGTCCACGTCGACGGAGATGTCGGCGATCAGCTCCTGGACCAGCTGGTGGTGGGCGATCGGCTTGCCGAACTGCTCGCGCTGGGCCGCGTAGGAGACGGCCGCGTCCAGTGCGGCCTGGGCGATGCCGACACAGCCCGCGGCGACGGACATCCGGCCCTTGGCGAGGGCCGACATGGCGACGGAGAAGCCCTTCCCCTCGGGGCCGAGCATCGCGGAGGCGGGCACGCGCACGCCGTCGAGGACGAGTTCGGCGGTGGCCTGGCCGCGCAGGCCCAGCTTGCCGTGGATCTCGCGGCGGGTCAGGCCGGGGGCGTCGGCGGGCACGAGGAACGCGGAGATCCCGCGGTGGCCGGGGTCCTCGTTCGTACGGGCGAAGAGCAGGACCACGTCGGCCCAGGTGCCGTTGGTGATGAACATCTTGCTGCCGCTGATCACGTACGCGTCACCCTCGCGCCGGGCGCGGGTGGTGAGGGCGGCGGCGTCGGAGCCGGTGCCGGGCTCGGTGAGCCCGAAGCAGCCGAGGGCTTCGCCGGAGCACAGGCGCGGCAGCCAGGCCCGCTTCTGCTCCTCGCTCCCCCAGGCGGCGACGGTCTTGGCGACCAGCCCCAGGGAGACGGAGACGATGCCGCGGACGGCGGAGTCCCCGCGGCCGAGTTCCTCGGTGACCAGGACGTAGGAGAGGTGGTCACCGCCGGAGCCGCCGTACTCCTCGGGGACGGTCAGGCCGAGGAAGCCGACGGAGCCGAGCTTCTTCACGATGGCCCGGTCCACGCTCTCGGCGCGGTCCCACTCGGCCGCGTACGGGGCGATCTCGCGCTCGGTGAACGCGCGGGCGAGATCACGGACGGCGGACTGCTCCTCGCTGAGCTCAAGGTTCACCGGGCACCTCCGGGTGGGACGACGGGATCGGGCGGGGACGGGCGGGGACGGGCGGGGCGGACTGGGACGGACCGGAACGGGCAGGACCGCACGGGGACGTGCCGGACCGGACGGGGACGTGCCGGACCGCAGGGGGACGTGCCGGACCGCAGGGGGACGTGCCGGACCGGTGGGTCTCGGGCCGTTAATTACCACCGCTAGTTTAAATGCGGCAGGCCTTACTATGTGGCGCATGGCCAGACCGCGCAAGCCCCTCCTCAGCAGATCCCGCATCGTCGAGGCGGCGGGCGCACTGGTGGACGGCGAGGGGCTGGAGGCCGTCTCGACGCGGCGGCTGGCGGCGGCGCTGGGCGTCAGCGGGCCTTCGCTGTACAACCACTTCCGCACGAAGGACGAGATCCTGGACGCGGTCGCGGACGCGGTGAGCGCACGGGTCGACCTGTCGATGTTCGAGGCCGGCGACGGCCGTGAATGGCAGGTCGCGCTGCGCGACTGGGCACACTCGTACCGGGCAGCCCTGTCCGACCATCCGAACATCGTCCCGGTGCTGGCACGCGGGCCGGGTCGCAGGCCGGCCGGACTGCGGGTGGCGGACGCCGTCTTCGGGGCGATGACCGCGGCCGGCTGGCCTCCGGCCCAGGCGACCCGGATCGGGGCGCTGATGCGGTACTTCATCCTCGGCTCGGCGGTGGGTTCCTTCGCCCGGGGTTTCGTGGACGACGAGACGGCCTACGACCCGTCGGACTATCCGCACCTGGGCCAGGCCCACCTGCTGGCGGAGCGCCAGCGGGAGGTGGACGAGGGCGCCTTCGAAACGGGCTTGGCGGCGCTGCTGGACGGCCTGGCCCTCCAGTACGCGGCGCTGCGGGAGACCACCGCCTGACGGCCGGCCTGACGGCTGGCGCGCCTCTTGGGAGACCGCCCTGCGGGAGGCCCGTGGTGGGCGGGCCTCCCGGGCGGGCCGGCTGCTAGAAGACCACCAGCGAGCGGCCGCCCTTGCCCGCCAGCATCGCGTCGAAGGCCGCCGGGATGCCGTCGAGGGTGATGCGGTCGGTGACGAGCGCGCCGAGGTCGAGGCGGCCCGCACGGACGTGGGCGGCGATCACCGGGAGGTCGCGGGCGGGGTCGCTGTTGCCGTAGACGCAGCCGGTGAGGGTGCGGGCGAAGTGGAAGATCTCCAGGGCGTTGAAGGTGACCTGCTGCTCCTTGCCCCCGATGCCGACCACCGTCGCGCGGCCGCCGCGCCGGGTGGACTCCCAGGCGGCCCTGATGCTCGCGGCCCGGCCGGCGCACTCGACGGCCACGTCCGCGCCGTGGCCGCCGGTGAGTGCGCGGATCTCCTTGGCGGTGGTCTCGGAGGCGAGCAGGAACTCCGTGGCCCCGGCCGCCCGGGCCAGCTCCTCCTTGTCCGGGGAGACGTCCACGGCAACGATCGGGCCCGCCATCGCGATCCGGGCCGCCTGGAGGGCGACCAGACCGACGCCGCCGACCCCGAAGACGGCCACCGACTCCCCGGGGCGGACCTGGGCGCTGTGGTGGACGGCCCCGTAGCCGGTCAGGACCGCGCAGCCGAGCAGTGCGGCCTCGGCGAGCGGGATCCCGGCGGGGGCGGGCAGGACGCAGTTGGCCGCGACGACCGTCTCCTCGGCGAAGGCGGCCACGTTCAGCCCGGGGTGCAGCTCGGCGCCCAGGGCGTCGTGGGCGTACACCGCCCCGACCCCGGTGAGCGCCTTGGCGCAGAGCCAGACCTCGCCGATCGAGCAGTGGTGGCACTGCCCGCAGGACGGGGCCCAGTTGAGCACCACCCCGTCGCCGGGCGCGACATGGGTGACCCCTTCGCCGACGGCGAGGACCGTGCCCGCGCCCTCGTGGCCGAGGACGGCGGGTACGGGAACCCGCATGGTGCCGTTGGTGAGGGAGAGGTCGGAGTGGCAGACCCCGGCGGCGGCGAGCCGCACCCGGACCTGGCCGGGGCCTGGTTCGGGCAGCACGATGTCCCGTATCTCCAGGGGGGCTCCGACGGCGGGCAGGATGGCGGCGCGGACCATGATCGTCGTCTCCGTGTATGCGAGGCCGGTCAGAACTGAAGGGACTTGGTCTGGAGGTACTCGGCGAGGCCGTGCGGGCCCAGCTCGCGTCCCACGCCCGACTTCTTGTACCCGCCGAAGGGCGCGAGCGGGTTGAAGCGGCCCCCGTTGATGTCCACCTGGCCGGTGTCCATCAGGCGCGCGAAGGCCACGGCCGTCTCCTCGTCCGCCGCCCAGACCGCCCCGCCCAGGCCGTAGTCGGTGCCGTTCGCGATGGCCAGGGCCTCGTCCTGGTCCTCGTAGGACAGGATCGACAGGACCGGGCCGAAGATCTCCTCCTGGGCGATGGTCATCCCGGGCGTGACGTCGGCGAACACGGTCGGGGCGATGAAGTACCCCTGCTCGTGCGGCGCCTCGGGCCCGCCCGCGACGAGACGCGCGCCCTCCTCCACGCCCTGGGTGATGAACCCGCGGACGCGGTCGCGCTGCTTGGCGCTGACGACCGGCCCGAGGCGGGTGCCCGGGTCGAGGGGGTCGCCGGAGGCGTACTTGGCCGCGGCGGCGGCCGCGAGTGAGACCGCCTCCTCGTACTCGTCGCGGTGGACGAGCATGCGGGTGAGCGCGTTGCAGCTCTGGCCGGCATTGTTCATGACGTGGCCCACGCCGGAGGCGACGGCCTTGGCGAGGTCGGCGCCGGGCAGGATGACATTGGCCGATTTGCCGCCCAGCTCCAGGGCGACCCGCTTGACGGCGGCGCCGGCCGTGGCGCCGATCTGCTTGCCGACGGCGGTGGATCCGGTGAAGGAGACGAGGTCGACTCCCTCGTGCGCGGCCAGTGCCTGGCCGGTGACCGGGCCGGTGCCGGTCACCAGGTTGAAGACCCCGGCGGGGATCCCCGCCTCGTGCACGGCTTCGGCGAAGAGCTGCGCGGTCAGCGGGGTGTCCTCGGCGGGCTTGAGGACGAGGGTGCAGCCTGCGGCGAGAGCGGGTGCCACCTTGGCAACGATCTGGTGCAGCGGGTAGTTCCAGGGGGTGATCGCCCCGACGACGCCGACCGGCTCCAGCAGCACGGTCGAGTTCCCGATCCGCTCCTCGAAGGCGTACGAGGCCCCGAGCTCGGCGTAGGAGGAGGCCACGGCGATCGGCGCCCCGACGTGGACCATCTCCGAGAACCCCAGCGGCGAGCCCAGCTCGGCGGTGATCGTCTCGGCTATCTCACCCTTGCGGGCGACCAGTACGTCGCGCAGGGCCCCGATGAGGGCGGCCCGCTCGGCCGGAGCCGTGGCCGCCCAGGCCGGGAAGGCCGCGCGGGCCGCTCGTACGGCCGCGTCCACGTCCTCGGCCGTACCGGCCGGGACCGAGGCGATCGGCCGCTCGTCGGCCGGGTTGAGGACCTCGATGCGGTCCTGGCCGAGGGCGGCCCGCCACTCGCCGCCGATGTACATCCCGTCATGGGCCTTCATGGCAATCCTCCCGAGCACGCACGAATCTGACGTCGCCAACACCCTACAAACTAGCGTCGGTAGTTTTGTGTGCGCCAGGGGCGGCGGGGGTCAGATGATGCCGAAAAGCATTCCTGCCGCCAGGACCACCAGGGACGTCAGGGCCGCCCACTTCACGGTGAACCGGGTGTGGTCGCCGAACTCGACCTTGGCCATGCCCACGAGGACGTAGACGGCCGGAACGAGCGGGCTCGACATGTGCAGGGCCTGCCCGACCAGGGAGGCGCGGGCGATTTCGAGCGGGGAGACCCCGTGGGCGGCGCCGGCCTCGGCGAGGACCGGCAGGACGCCGAAGTAGAAGCCGTCATTGGACATGAAGTAGGTGAGGGGGAGGCTGAGCAGGCCGGTGACCAGGGCCATGTGCGGGCCCATGCCCTCGGGGATGGCGCCGACGAGCCAGTCGGCCATGTGCTTGACCATGCCGGTGCCGGTGAGGACGCCGGTGAATACGGCGGCGGCGAAGACCATTCCGGCGACGTTCAGGACGTTGTCCGCGTGGGCGGCGATCCGGGCCTTCTGGTCCGGCATGTGGGGGAAGTTGACGGTGAGGGCGAGGGCGGCCCCGAGGAGGAAGAGCACCGGGATCGGGAGCAGTTCCATGATCATGGCGGTGAGCAGGGCGACGGTGAGGCCCGCGTTGAACCAGTAGAGGCGGGGACGCAGGGTCGGGCGGTGCGGGTCGAGGCCCTGGAAGCCGTCGCCGGCGGGGGCGGGGTCCGCGGCGGGGGCGGGGTCCGCGGCGGGGGCGGGGTCCGCGGCGGGGGCGGCGGGGGCGGCGCTCCCGGCGGGGCCGGGCGGGGCGGAGCCGGAGGAAGCGGAGCCGGTGGAGCCGGAGCCGGTGGAGGCGGTACCCGTGCTCCCGGCGGCGGCCGGGCCCGTACCGGCCGCGACCAGGAGTTCCCCGGCCGGCTCGGCCGACCGCTCGGTGTCGCCGGGGAGGGTCAGCGGGCCGAGGCGGCGGCGTTCCTTGAGGCCGAGGACGTAGGCCAGGACGAAGACGAAGAGCAGGCCCACCGCGAGCGCGGGGATCATCGGTACGAAGATGTCGCCGGCGTCGAGCTTGAGCGCGGTCGCGGCGCGGGCGGTGGGGCCGCCCCAGGGCAGGGTGTTCATGACGCCGTTGGCGGTGGCCGCGACACCGGTCATGACCACCAGGCTCATCCCGAGGCGCTTGTACAGCGGGTACATCGCCGAGACGGTGATCATGAAGGTGGTCGAGCCGTCTCCGTCGAGCGAGACGATGGCGGCGAGGACGGCGGTGCCGACGACGACGCGCATCGGGTCGGCCCTGCAGAAGCGCAGGATGCCGCGGACGATCGGGTCGAAGAGGCCGACGTCGATCATCACGCCGAAGTAGACGATGGCGAACATCAGCATGGCGGCGGTCGGCGCGAGCTTGCCGACCCCGTCGATGACGTAGTCGCCGAGCTGCGCGCCCTGACCGGCGAACACGCAGAACAGCGCGGGGATGAGGACGAGCGCCGCGATGGGCGACATTTTCTTCAGCATGATCAGGACCAGGAAGGTCGCGATCATGGCGAAGCCGAGGAAGGTCAGCATGGGGGGAACCTAGACGAGTCATTCCGAATGATCGTTAGTGGTCGTAGGCGATCAGGGATCGTGTGACCGGCTGGCCGGTCTTGTGGTTGTGCCAGATCGCCGCGGCCATCGCGAGAATGCGCTGGGCGACGCGGACGGCGACGCCTTCGAAGGTCCGACCTCCGTGTCGTTCCAGGTCGAGCTGGCCCTTGAGGGTGTCGTTGACCGACTCGATCAGCTGTCGTACCGACTTCAGGAGGCTCTCGCCCTTGCGGTTCTTCTCGCGTTTAAACGACGGCCGCAGCAACTCGGCGCCCCGCAGGGTCAGATCGGTCTCGAACTCCTTGGAGGCGAAGCCTTTGTCGGAGATCACCAGCAGCCCCGGCCGGTCGGTGACCGTCTCCGGTTCGCGGTCGAGCATCGCGGTCAGCACTTCGCGCTCGTCGAGCTTCGGGTTTGCCAGGGCCCACAGGATCGGCATTCCGGTCGGGGTGCATACCAGGAACAGGCGAAGGCCCCAGAAGAACCGGCTGTGGCTGGCGCAGTATCCGTATCCGGCCCAGCCGGCTACGTCCGAGCGTTTCACCGTCGGGCGCGAGCGACCGCATTCCACCGGCGTGGAGTCGACGATCCAGTGGTTGTCGAACCAGAAGTCCGTGTCGACGGCCAGCAGCCGTATGGCCTTCTTGACCAGCGGCAACGCGGCCCTCAGCCGCTTGTTCCAGCCCGGCTGCTTTGGCACGTACGGGAACATCGCACCCAGGCGGGAGTCCACGAACCGCAGCCACCGCGACTCCGAGGTGAAACCGAGTATCGCCTGGGCAACGGCAAGCGTGACCAGCTCGGAGTCCGTCAACCGTGGTGGACGGCCCAGCCATCGGGCCTCTCCGATCTCGTCGTCGATCTTCACGTAAAGTGCTGTCAGCAGGGCGTCTAGGTTGTTCGTCACACAACGATCTTGGACGCCCTGTCTGCGTTCCCGGACACACCGTCAGCATTCGGATTGCCTCGACGAAAGCGACGTCCCCCAAGTCGAGCCGACTGCGTCCAAGCACCCGTGACAGAGTGGACGAATGACGGCGAACCGCGAGTACTCATCCGATCTCCACCCCAAACCGTGGTTGGACACCGACCAGGCCCACGGAGATCTCATTGCGGCGAAGGCGCTCGTCTACGACCCCTGCGGGTTCACCTGCTCGCAGCCAGTGCCCGAAGCCGAGGGCGCCGCTTACGCCGCCCACGAGTTCACCCTTAACGGCCTCTCCATCCGGTTCCGCGCAGCCAAGACGACCCCCACCAAGGTCGGCCAATTCGTCACCGTCTGGAAGAGGTCCCCGGCCGGGCCTATCCAGCCCTTCGACGCCACGGACCCCGTCGACCTCTTTATCATCAGCACCCGCGACCATCACCACTTCGGCCAGTTCGTCCTTCCCATGGACGCGCTCCGCCAACACGGTGTCGTATCAGCAAGCGGTTCCGGTGGGAAACGAGCCTTCCGCGTCTACCCGCCCTGGGTGACCACCACCAACCGCCAGGCCAGCAGTGCGCAGGCGTGGCAGCTGGACTTCTTCCTGCACCTGCACCAGGACGGGCCTGTCGACCTGGCCCGCGCTCAAGAGCTCTACCACCTGCAGGATGGCGCTGGCACAACCACAAGACCGGCCAGCCCAGCACGCGATCGCTGATCACCTACGACCACTGATCATTCGGAATGACTCGTCTAGGTGCCTCCTCCGGGGGCCAACAAGACGTCCGCACGTGAGCAATACGAGCAAAACCCCAGCTCAGGGGATGGGTGTCAGTTCGACGGGGAAGCCGTTGAGCACGGCGGTGCCGGAGAGCGGGTCGAGTCGGCTGCCGTCGAGGAGCTGGTTGACGTTGACTCCGGGCGTGGCCGCGGCCACGGACAGGCGGGTGCCGGGCCGGTCGTGGCCCCAGCCGTGCGGGAGGCTCACGACCCCGGTGCGGAGGGTGTCGGTGACCTCCACCGGCACCTCCAGGCTGCCCCCGTCGGCGGTGATCCGGGCCAGGCGCCCATCGGTGAGGCCGAGCCGGGCGGCGTCGTCCGGGTGGACCTGGAGGGTGCAGCGGTTGGAACCTCCGGCGAGGGCCGGGACGTTGTGCATCCAGCTGTTGTTGGACCGCAGGTGGCGGCGGCCCACGAGCACCAGGGCGGCGGGGCGCTCGGCCAGCGTCCCGCGCAGCCTGGGGAGTTCGGCCGCGATCGGGTCCGGCAGCAGCTCGATCCTGCCGCTGCGCGTCCTGAGCAGGCCGGGGAGCCGGGGCCGCAGCGGGCCCAGGTCGATTCCGTGCGGGTGCGCGCGCAGCCGCTCCAGCCCGAGTCCGCCCGGGGCGGCGGGCGCGCCAGCGCGGGTTCCCGTAGCGACGCCGCCGGGCAGGTCCGCGGCCTCGGCGAAGCGGTCTCCGTAGGGGCCCAGCCGGAGCATCAGGTCGAGGCGGCGCTCGGGGCCGCTGCCGCCCGCGAGCAGCCCGGCGAGGCGCGCCGGATCCTGGCCGCGCAGGGGAGAGTCCGGGTCGGCGCACTCCCTGGCGAGGGTGGCCCCGATGGCCAGGTCGTCCACGGCGACCGGATCGGTTCCGTGCATGCCGGAGACGGCGAGCACGAGACGGGCCTGGATCTCGCACTCGTCCATGCGCCCGTCTTCGAGCGGGACGGCGGGCGGCGAATAGCGGACCTGGTTGCGGATGGCGAAGGTGTTGAAGGAGAAGTCGAAGTGGGCGCTCTGCGAGGGCGGCGGCGGGGGCAGCACCACGTGGGCGTGGCGCGAGGTCTCGTTGAGGTAGGGGTCGACGCTGACCATGAAGTCGAGCCCGGCCAGGGCCGCGTCGAGGCGCCGGCCGTCGGGGGCGGACAGTACGGGGTTCGCCGCGATGGAGACGAGGGCCCGGATCCGCCCCTCCCCGGGGGTGTCGATCTCCTCCGCCAGGGCGGACAGCGGGAGTTCGGCCTTGGCCTCGGGGTGGCCGCTGACCCGGCTGTGCCAGCGGCCGAGGCCGAACCCCTTGCCGGGTCCGGCCGGCCGGGGTGCGCGGTCGGTCGCGGACAGCGGGAACAGGGCCCCGCCCGGCCGGTCGAGATTGCCGGTCAGGACGTTCAGCACGTCGACCAGCCAGCTGGAGAGCGTGCCGTACTCCACGGTGCAGCTGCCGATCCGCCCGTAGACGGCGGCGGTCGGCGCGGCCGCGAGGTCGCGGGCGAGGTCGCGGATCTCTTCGGCCGTGAGGTCGCAGGCGGGGGCGACGGCCTCGGGAGTGAAACTACCGAGCGCTTCGCCGAGTTCCCCGATTCCCTGCGTGTGTTCCGCGAGCACGCCCGGATCGGCCAGCTCCTCGGCGAGCAGCGTGTGGGCCAGGGCCGCGAGCAGCAGCGCGTCGCTGCCGGGGCGCGGTGCGAGGTGGCGGTCGGCGAGTTTGGCGGTGCGGGTGCGGCGCGGGTCGACGACGACGAGGGTGCCGCCCCGTGCGCGCAGCGCTTTGAGCCGCCCGGGGAAGTCGGGTGCGGTGCACAGGGAGCCGTTGGACTCGACCGGGTTCGCCCCGAGGAGCAGGAGGAAGTCGGTGCGGTCGAGGTCCGGGACGGGGATGGCGAAGGGATCACCGAAGAGCAGCCCGCTCGAGACGTGTTTGGGCATCTGGTCGAGGGTGCTGGCGGTGAAGAGGTTGCGGGTGCCGAGGGCTTTGAGGAGCAGCGGGGGGTAGAGCTGGCCCGCCATGGTGTGGACGTTCGGGTTGCCGAGGACGACGCCGACGGACTGGGGCCCGTACGTCCTCACGAGCGCGGGGACCGCGTCGGCGATGGCCTGGAAGGCCTCCTCCCAGGTGGCTTCGCGGAGCCGGCCGTCGCGTCGTACGAGCGGGGTCCGCAGCCGGTCGGGGTCAGCGTCGAGGCCACCGAAGGCGGCGCCCTTGGGGCAGATGAAACCGCGGCTGAACACGTCGTCGCGGTCCCCTCTGGCCCCGGTGACGGTGGTGCCTTCGATGGTCAGCGTGAGGCCGCAAGTGGCTTCACAGAGGGGGCAGATGCGCAGGGCGGTGCGGGGCATGGGCCCTCCAGGGGCAGCGGGCTGCGGCACGGGGCACGGGCACCGTGCCCGCGCGAGCGGCACCGAGCATACCGACCGGTAGGCACGGAGGGGAGGGTCCGCGCCCGACGGAATCCGGGAGCGGGGCGGTGGCGGGGCGGGCAGGGCCGGGTTGGGCGCCGCGGGGGCCGGGTTGGGCGACGCGGGGGCCGGCCGGGGGCGGGGCCACCCGGGGGGGGCCTGGCCGGCCTGGGGGGGCCGGGTCAGCCGGGGGGCCGCAGGGGTCAGACGGAAGGGCCGGGAGCGGCCGGGGTCAGCCGGGAGCGGCCGGGCTTCGCCGGGGTCAGCCGGGGGGCCGCAGGGGTCAGCCGGAACGGCCGGGCTCAGCCGGGAGCGGCCGGGGTCAGCCGGAGCCGCCAGTCGGGCCCGTATCCGCCCGGAGCTACGTCGATTCGGCCCGGAGCCGCCCGGAGTCACGCCGATTCGGCCCGGAGCCCCTCGGGGCCACGCCCATTCGGCCCGGAGAACCGCTCGAGCCGATGGGCAAGGAAACACCTCCGCTTGGGCGACTCCGCAAGCCGCCGAGCGGGCCGCCCATACCCGCGCCGCCGCCTCGCGCATGCGCGCCCGCCACCGCATATCCCGGCCGTTCTCCCAGGTCAGCCGCCCCCATTGGGCCTTCTGCTGACGCAATCCAGCGGCCTTGGTCGGGACAGCACATTGCCCCTGGGGGGTGGGGCCGGATTGGATTGCCGAATGACATCCATGCTCGACGGCTGTACGCCCTGGCCCGAGGAATTCGCCGACTACTACTGGGCGTCCGGCCACTGGCGGGGCAACACGCTGGACAACCTGCTGCGCGGCTGGGCCGTACAGTTCGGACCGCGGACCGCACTCGCCCACGGCGGCACCCGCATGACGTACGCGGCCCTGAACCGCCGGGTGGGCCGGATGGCCGCCGGGTTCCGGCTGCGCGGCCTGCGGCCCGGGCAGCGGGTCGTCGTGCAGCTGCCCGATGTCCCCGAGCTCGTCGTCACCGTGTTCGCCCTGATGCGCGCCGGCGCGGTCCCCGTGCTCTGCCCGGTCTCGCACCGCGCGCCCGAGGTGTCCCGCGTCGTCCAGGTCTCCGAGGCCACCGGCTACGTCGGCCCCGCGACGTACCGGGGCTTCGACCACACGGCGATGGCCGCCGGCATCGCGGCCCGAGGACCCTTCCTGCGCCGGGTGTTCACCTTCGAGGCGCCGGGCGCCTCGGACCCGTACGGCGGTTTCACGACCGACCCGGCGGGCTGCCACTACTTCCCGCTGCACTCCCTCGACTCGCCGCCCGAGCCGGCGCTCCCGCTCAGCGCCGGGCAGGTGGCGTTCTTCCTGCTCGCGGGCGGCGCCGGTGAGGCGCCCGAGCTGGTGCCGCGCACCCACAACGACTACGCCTACCAGGCGCGGGCCGCGGCCGAGCTGGTGACGCTCACCCAGGACGACGTGTACCTCGCCGCGCTGCCCGGCGACCTGAACCTCGCCTTCGGCGGCCCCGGCATCATCGGCACGCTGACCGTCGGCGGCACCGTCGTCCTGGTCGAGGACCCGGAGCCCGCCGCGCGCCTGGCGGCCGTCGAGCGGGAGCGGGTCACCGTCGCGGCGCTGACCCCGGACACCGCCCGGAGCTGGCTCGGCGCACGTGCCGAGGTCCAGGCGGACACGAGCAGCCTGCGTCTCGTACAGATCGGCGGCAGCACCCCGCCCCTGGACCGCGCGAGCGCCGAACGGGTGGTCGCCGAGTGGGGCTGCCGCCTCCAGCAGACCTTCGGTACGAATGAGGGGCTCCTCACCCTCACCCGGCCCGGCGATCCGGACGAGACCGTGCTCACGACGCAGGGCCGCCCGCTCTCGCCCGACGATCAGATCCGCGTCGTCGACGCGGACGGCGAGCAGGTCCCGGACGGGGAGCCGGGCGAACTCCTGGCCCGCGGCCCCTACACCGCGCGCGGCTACTACCGTTCGCCCGGCCTCAACGCGCGCGCCTTCACCTCCGACGGCTACCTGCGCACCGGCGTCCTCGCCCGGCGCACGGCGGACGGCAACCTGGTGGTGACCGGCCGCGTCGGGAGCGCCGCACGATGAGCTGAAACGGCGGCCTCCCGGGCACGGAAGGCCGCCGCCCGCCCCGGCCCGAAGCGCCCGCTCCGCCCGGTCAGTCCAGGACGCGTGCGAGGTAGGCGTGCATCATCGCGCGGGTTTCGGCAACGATGCCGGGGTCGCCGGCCGGGTCGTTGCGGAAGGCGAGCTGGATCAGGGCGTCGGTGGCCTCGACCGCGACCAGGACGGCCCGCTCCAGGGTGGGGTCCGGGGTGAGGGCGAGATGGGCGCCGAGCAGTTCGGTGAGGCGGGCGGCGACCAGGTGGTTGGGGTCGGACGCGGGCCCCTCGGACGGTGGCGCCGGCACCCCGAAGTCGACGAGGGCGAAGCCGGGCACGCTGCGCTTCATGACCAGGTACTCGTCCAGCACCGCGTCGACGACCGGGCGCCAGTCGGTGTCCGGGAGGTCCGCGAGCCGCTGCTCGATGCCGTCGGCGTAGCGGTCGAGGTTGCGGTGGGCCAGGGCGATGGCCATGGCCCGCTTGTTGCCGAAGAACCGGTAGACCGAGCCGATCGGCACGCCGGCCCGCAGGGCCACGGCCCGGGTGCTGAGGTTCTCGTAACCGGTCTCGTCGAGGAGTTCCGCGCAGGCGTCGAGGATCCGGGCGAGGCGGTCGGCGCTGCGCTGCTGGATCGGCGTCCGGCGCAGGGGGTGGGCTGGGGGCACGGGGTCCATCATGCCGCTCCTGGGTGCACGGGTCGGCGGCGGTACCGGTTCGGCCGTCTCAGTTCAGCAGCAGGCTGAGGCCGCCCACCGTGTACGTGATCATCAGCGCGAGCAGTGGCAGTTGCCCGGCGACGGCTTTCGCGGGCGGGAAGAGGCGTACGGAGCGGTCGTGCGCGGCGATCACTCCGAGTACGTGGCCGGTCACGACGGCGATCACCTGGAGGGCGGCGAGGCCGCCGGGACCCAAGGGAGACAAGGGTTCTGGGGCGTTGTCAGTGCCCACTGCCATGATTACTGTGCGTGGTCCTTCGGTGACCAGGAGGGAGAAATAGTGGGCGACGAGATAGCCGAGGGCGATCGGTACGAGTGAGTGCGCGAAGGCGGTCAGCGGGCCGGGGTGCGGGCCGCAGACGAGGCGGGTGACCGCCGCGCAGAGGCAGTAGAGGGCAGCGACGAGCGCGATGGCTCCGAGCAGTCCGAGGGTGGCCGCTGCGGTGCGGCCGAGGGGGGAGGTCTGGATCGCGTTGATCCACGAGGGGTTGTCGGAGAAGCCGTCGTAGGCGGTGGACCCGAGCAGGACGCAGACGGTGGCGACGAGTCCGGGCCGCTCGGGCGTCGCGTCGAGTCCGTGGAAGGGGTTACGGAGAACGAGGCGGCCGTCGCTGCGACGGCCGAGGGGGGAGAGCCGGGCGAGGAGGGCGGAGTACACCTCGAAGGCGTCTCCGTCGGCGAACCAGCCTTCGCCGTAGCGGGCGGCGAGCAGGAGCTGTACGGCGGCGTAGCCGGTCAGGGCGATGAGGAGGGTGGTGGTGGACGCGGGATCGGGAGAGACGAGTTCGAGCCAGGTGAAGGCGAAGAGGCCGGCGGCGGCCGGCCATTGCCCGAGCCGGGCGGGGAGCGGGCGGTGCGGTCGGGGCTCCGGGCCGGGGGACGGCGGGCGCGGGGCCTCCGGGCCGGAGGGATCCGGCACCACGGCGAGGTGCGGTGACGGGGGGCGCGGGCTCCGGGAGGAGTGCGCGGCGGCGGCCGTGGCCGTACGGCCCGTACGGCCCGCACGCAGCCTCCCCGACAGCCGGGCGAGCAGCCGGTGCAGGGTGCGGAGCGGGTTGAGGAGGCGCCAGACGGGACCGAACAGGAGGGAGGCGGGGACCAAGCCGACCCAGAGCAGGACGTAGACGGCGCCCGGTGCGGGGTTGCGGGCGGGGTCGTCGGGGCCGAGGAGGAGGTACAGGAGGACGGCGAGCGCGGCCGCGAGGCCGAGCCCGCGCAAGGCGGTGCGGGTGGCCGGCGCGTCGGCCACCCGCTGGAGCCCGGCGGGCAGGGCAAGGCCCGAGCGGTCGCCGCGGAAGCGGGAGGCCGACCAGAGGAGACCCAGCGCGAGGAAGGAGACGAAGAGCGCGGTGAAGGCGCCGGCGAAGGCGTAGAACGGCGAGATCGGCAGATCGTGCTGCGATCCGATGCCGTGCGCGAGCACGGTGAGCGGGTCGGCCGGGTGAAAGACCACGCCCCGGCCGGAGCCGCCACCGGACACCGCGTACGGGAGGGCCTGCGGCCCGTACCCGGTCACCGCCGGACCCCCGGGGCGGACATCGCGAGCCGATCCGGGGCCGGATCCGGGGTCGGAGCCGAGGTCCCAGCCGAGGCCGGAGCCGAGGCCGAGGCCGGTGTCGGGGTCCCAGCCGGGGCCGGAGCCGAGACCGAGGCCGGTGTCGGGGTCCCAGCCGGGGCCGGAGCCGAGACCGAGGCCGGTGTCGGGGTCCCAGCCGGGGCCGGAGTCCCGACCGGAATCGGGGTCTCGGTCGGAGCCACGGGCCCGGTCGGAGCCGCGGGCTCGGACGGGGTGGGGGTCGGGTTGGTGAGGGGAGGTGGCGGGGTCATCGGACGAGGAGCTGGGTCAGGACGAGGTCGGACTCGTGGGTCTCGACCTCGAAGAGGCCCGTGCGGTCGGCCGTCAGGATCAGGGTGGCCTCCTGGCCTGCCGGCAGGGTGAGTTCCTTGTCGAAGCCGTGGACGTGCAGGGTGTCCGTGCGGTCGCTGGTGACCCGCAGGGCCACGCGTTCGCCGCGGGTCACCTCCACCCGGCCCGGGGCCGGGCTGACCTTGCCGTCCCGCACGGTGAGGGTCACCGTGCGGTCGGCCCGCTCCGCCTCCGGGGTGTGGTCGTGGGTGGACTGGGCTGATCCGGCGACGAGTTGGAGGTCCGCTTCGATCGGCTTGCCCGCCACCGCCCAGGCCGTGTGGTCGTCCGCGTAGAGGCGGACGGTCAGGGTGTGCGTGCCCTCCGGCACCTGCGCGGCGGGCAGGTGGAACCACGGGCCGTACAGGCGCGCCAGTTTGCGGCCGTCCAGCTCCAGGTGCGCGTGACCGGCACCCGGGAGGGCGGCGCCGCCGGTGCTGTCGGGGGTGAAGTGGAAGTTCTTCACCGCCAGTTGGAGGTTCCAGCCGTCCTCGGAGTCCGGCCGGGCGGTGAGCCGGACCTCCGGCGCGCCCTCGGCCGGGACCTCCCGGAGCCGGTGGCCCGCGCCGTCGTCGGCGGTGAGCAGGGTGCCGGTCTTCCCGGAGGCCTGCTCGTGGGTGGTGCCGGGCTTGTGGTGGGTGGCGGCCCGCCCCCCGCAGCCCGTCGCCGCCCCGCCGGCCAGGAGCAGGGCCAGCGCGAGCAGCGCCGCGGCGCGGCCCGTCCGGCGGGACAGGGGGGACCGGCGGGGCGGCGTACCGCACACGTCGCACCAGGTGCGCCGTTCGGAGCGGTCGCCCGGGTGGCCCGGGTGGCCCGGGTGGCCCGTCACGGCCGGTCTCCCCCGGCCGCGGGGCCGCCTTCGGCCTCGGCCTCGGCCTCGGCTTCGGCCTCCGCGCTGCGGGTCGGGGCCGGGCCCGCGGGGACGGGGACCCGGTCGCCGGCCGGGTCTCCGCCCGGGCCTGCCGGGCGGGCCGGCGTGCCGCCCGGACGCGCGGCGGCGATGACGGCCCAGAGGACCCAGACCACCGCGACGAGGGACCGGATCCAGGCGGGGCTGAGCGGGATCCAGGGAACCATCAGGACGGCCTTGTCGAAGGCGTCGAGGAGGGTGAGCGCGCCGAGCAGCAGGGTCAGGCGGGCCAGCCAGGGCCGGGTGGGGCGCAGGGCGAGGCCGGTGCCGGTCCACCACAGGCCGAGGCAGAGCAGCGCCAGCGCCGGGACGAAGGTGCCGACCAGGCCCATCGTGGAGCCGGCCACGTCCAGGGCCAGGCCCGCGAGGCCGAGCAGGGCGGCCACCCCGGCCAGCCGGGCCAGGGAGGGACGAATGCGTCGCAGGCGGCGCCACCACAGGAGGCCGCCGACCAGGAGGAGGACCGCCGCGACGGCGAGGGCGAGCTGGGTCTCCACCCGCTGGAGGCCCCGGGAGCCGTACCAGTCGCAGCCGGCCGGGAGTTTGCGCGCCTGGACGCTGTAGTCGGCGCAGACGAGGAGCTGGGCCAGCTTCACCGGTTCACCGGCCAGCCGGGCCGAGGCTCCGGAGACCGCGCCGCGGCGCTCGCCGCACTGCGGGAGCGTGCCCGGGGTGGAGCCGTCCGGGCCCTGCTGCCAGCAGTTGCCCCGGCCCTGGCCGTCCCACCACACGTCCATGCCGTTGGGGCGGGAGGCACCGGACTTGTCCTTGCCCAGGATGTTGCCGGCGTAGCGGTTGTGGTGGGAGGTGTCGGTCTGCTTGGACAGCTCCTCCTCGCCGCGGATGAAGGCGGGCACGGCCGAGAGGAAGAAGCCCGCGCGCTGGTGCCCGTACACCCAGTTGTTCTCGTAGAGGTTCCAGTTGCCGCCGGCGGTGATGATGCCGGTGCCGGGGGGCATGGAGATCTGCGGGCAGACCACCCCCTGCTCGTAGCCGCGCTCGGCGGGCGGTTTGGCACAGGTGCCGTCCGCGACGTAGCGGTAGTAGTCGGCGTTGTTGTCGTGGATCAGGTTGCGTTCGAAGCGGGCGTGGTTCTGCGGGAGGCCGGGGTGGCCGGGGAAGGCGCTGTCCATCGAGGCGCCGCCCATGTTCTGGTCGAACTCGTTGTCGTGCACGTACACGGAGTCGCCCGCGGTACCGGAGTAGCCGACCATGTTGTGGTGGCTGCGGCAGCCGGTGATCTCGATGGAGTAGCGGGGGACGTCGTAGCCGCGGTCCTCGTTGATGTCGGAGGCGCTACCGGGGTAGATGCCGGAGTCGCCGTTGCCGTAGGACTCGCAGTTCTTGTACAGCCCGTGATCGCTGGCGAAGGTCAGGAAGCCGTACTCGTCGTTCCAGCGGGTCAGCACGTCGTCGATGACGAAGCCGTCGCCCGCGAGGACGTAGAGCGAGTTGAAGGTGGTGCGCTGGGCGGTGAAGTTGCGGAAGTAGATGCCGTTGGACTTGTCCGCGCGGATCCCGTTCAGCTTCTGGTACTTGGCGTCGATGACCACGTCCTGGCGGGAGGCCCCGGTGCCTTCGATCTGGAGGTCGGTCTTGCCGAGGATGGCGACCAGGTTCTGGTTGTGGCGGCAGGCCACCTGCTGCTCGTAGCTCAGGATCTGGTAACCGAGCGAGGAGTTGGGCGCCTTGAGCGCGGCGCACTCCCCGGTGGGCTTGGGGAGCGAGGGCTCCTCCTCGTAGAGGCCGGGGAGGATCGCGATGTTCATGCCCGGGCGGTCCACGGCGTCGACCGCGGCCTGGAGATCGCGGAAGCCGTTCTTCTCGCAGCGCTCGTAGAGGGCGAGGTTGCGCTGCCTGAGGGCGTCGGGGAAGGCGGATATCCGGCGCTCGAAGGCGGGCCGGTCGGTCTTGCAGACGATCAGGTCGGGCTCGCCCGTGCGGTACACGGGTACGGAGCCGGTGCCGTCGGGGAACTCGACGGGGCGCTCCTCGTGCGCGCTCGCGGCGGGCGCGGCGACGAGGAGTGACAGGAGCGCTAGGAGGGCGGCGAGGAGCGCCGCCGGCACGGCAGGAAACCTGCGGGTCCACGACATGCGCGTGAGAGTAGAGGAATGTTCATCTTTTGGGATCCCCTCGCGCAGGAATAGGGCTCTGACGGGCCAAGTCGTAACCCGCGCCTGGGCCGGGGACATGCCTGTGCGCGGCCGGGGCCGTGCCTGGGCGGGGGCCGTGGCCCCGGCCTGGGCCCGGGCACCGCCCTGGCCGCCACCCCGCCCGCCGAGCCAGCGCCTCCCCGGACCCGCCCTACCCGCCACGCCGACGCCCGCCGGGACACCGTCCTACGAAGGCTCGAGCGTCGCCCTGCGCAGGCCGGGACACTGTCCGATGCAGGCCCGGACCCCGCCTTACCCAGGCCCGGGCCCCGTTCGGCGCAGACCCGAACCCCGACCGATGCGGGCCCCGGCCCCGACCTGCGCAGGCCCGGACCCCGACCGACGCGGGCCGGACCCCGTCCTACGCCCGCCCAGACCCCGCCCTACGCCTCCCTGGGCGTCGCCCCGACCCCAACCCCGGCCCCTGCCCGGACACCGCCCGGCGCCCGCCCGGGCGGCGCCCCGACCCCACCTCGACCCCTACCCGGGCCCGCCCGGCGGCTGCCCGACCCCGCCCCACGCCTGCGCGACCCCCGCCCGACCCACCGCGACCCCCACCCGGCCTCGCCCCGACCCCACCTCGGCCAGCCCCCGACCGCACCCCGGCCAGCCCCCGACCCCACCTCGGCCAGCCCCCCGCCCCCGCCCGGCCCCGCCCCGCCCGCCTGTCGGTCGGCCTGTCGGTCGGCCTGTCCGTCGGTCGACTGACCGGAATCCCCCGTTGACGCACGAGCCCAGGAATCCTACTGTCAGGCATAGGATTCCTTCGGCAGACCGGGAGCGTGCAATGAGCGGCGGCAGCGAGCAGGCCAGGAAGACGGCGGAGGGGTTGGAGTATCTCACCGGCTTCGGCAACGAGCACAGCTCGGAGGCCGTGCCCGGGGCGCTGCCGATCGGGCGGAACTCGCCCCAGCGCTCCCCCCTCGGCCTCTACGCGGAGCAGCTCAGCGGCAGCGCGTTCACCGAGCCGCGCTCCCACAACCGCCGCTCCTGGCTCTACCGGATCCGCCCCTCGGCCGCGCACCCGCCCTTCGCCCGGACCGGCAACGGCGCCCTGCGCTCCGCGCCCTTCACCGAGGCCCCGGCCGACCCGAACCGGCTCCGCTGGAACCCGCTGCCGGACCCGGCGCCGGGTACGGACTTCCTGTCCGGCCTGTGGACCCTCGGCGGCAACGGCGACGCCGCCCAGCGCTCCGGCATGGCCATCCACCTCTACTCCGCGAACGCCTCGATGACCGACCGGGTGTTCAGCGACTCCGACGGCGAGCTGCTGATCGTCCCGGAGCGCGGTGGTCTGCTCCTGCGCACCGAGTTCGGCCTGCTCAGCGCCCGGCCGGGCGAGATGGCGCTGATCCCGCGCGGGGTCCGCTTCCGCGTGGAACTCCAGGACGAGACCGCCCGCGGGTACGTCTGCGAGAACTACGGCCGGCCCTTCGAGCTGCCCGACCTGGGCCCCATCGGTGCCAACGGGCTGGCCGCCGCCCGCGATTTCCGCGCGCCGGTGGCCTCGTACGAGGACCACGAGCGCCCGACCGAGGTGGTGAACAAGTTCTGCGGCAACCTCTGGACCGCCACCTACGACCACTCCCCCCTCGACGCGGTCGCCTGGCACGGCACGCACGTCCCGTACGTCTACGACCTGCGCAGCTTCAACGTCCTGGGCTCCATCAGCTACGACCACCCCGACCCGTCGATCTTCACCGTGCTGACCTCGCCCTCCGACACGGCGGGCCTGGCGGGCGTGGACTTCGTGGTCTTCGCGCCGCGCTGGCTGGTCGGCGAGGACACCTTCCGCCCGCCGTACTTCCACCGGAACGTGATGAGCGAGTACATGGGGCTCATCGACGGCGCCTACGACGCCAAGGCGGAAGGCTTCGTGCCCGGCGGCGGCTCGCTGCACAACATGATGTCCGCGCACGGCCCCGACCGGGAGACCTTCGACCGGGCGAGCGCCGCCGAGCTGAAGCCGCAGAAGATCGACGACGGCCTGGCCTTCATGTTCGAGACCCGCTGGCCGATCACCGCCACCGCCCAGGCGGCCGGCGCGGACCACCTGCAGAGCGGATACGACGACGTCTGGCAGGGCCTCCAGCGCCACTTCCGCGCCTAACATCACGAGCATGCCGCGCGGCGCCGCCGCCGCGCCCACCCCGTCCTACGGAGATCCACCCGTGACCGCCTTCGCCCCCGACTCGCTGGTACTGAACCGGAAACTGCCCCTCTGGTACCAGGTCTCCCAGTCGCTGCGCGCCTCCATACTCGGGCGCACCGCGGACGCCTCGCTGCGCCTGCCCACCGAGGAGCAGCTCGCCGAGCACTACGGGGTGAGCGTGCTGACCATGCGGCAGGCGCTCAAGGAACTGGAGACCGAGGGCCTCATCAGCCGCCACCGGCGGCGCGGGACCTTCATCGAGCCGGGGGCGCTGCGCGGGGCCCCGGTCCGGCTGCTCGGCTCGGTCGACGCGATCGTGGCGCAGCAGTCGGGCGACCGTACGACGATCCTCGGGCACGAGCGGACGGCGGTGTCCGGGGAGCTGCTGGAACACTTCCCGGACATCGCCGAGGTGGTCACGTACCGCAGGCTCCGCCACGACAGCGAGAGCGGCGAGCCGACCAACTGGGCTGAGAACGCGGTGCGTCCGGAGCTCGCCGACTCCATCGACCTGGCGGATCTGGCGCGTTGGCCGATGACCAAGGTGCTGCGGGACGTCGCGAAGGTGGACATCAGCCGGATCACCGACACCGTGGAGGCGCGGCTCGCCGACCCGCTCACGGCCGAGCTGCTCCAAGTGCCCTTGCTGAGCCCGATCCTGCACTACACGGGCGTCACCTACGACGGCTCCGGCCGGGTGGTCGACGTGGCGCGGATCCGGTACCGCGGGGACCGGTTCTCCTTCACCGTGACCGTCGACGCGCACTGAGGCGGCTCATCGACGCGGCCAACGAGCGGCGCACCCGCTACTTCTGCTCGTCCTCCGTTCCGCGCTCGCCCTCCGCCTGGGAGGGGGTGGTCCGCTGCGTCTGCGCGTGGCGGAGCTTGCGCTGCTTCTCGTCCAGGTCCTCGTCGAGCCGTTCCCCCTCGGCCTGCGACGGGGTCGAGTACTCGTCGTACTGGCTCATGTCCGCCTCCCGGGTCATCCGGTCCAGCCCGGCTCCGTCCGGATCCGGGCAGATCCCTCCATAGCGAGCCTAACTCTCCGGCCTGGACGCGGCCCGGTCACCGGGTGGCGTCGCTACCATCGGCCGGGTGAGCGCTGACGCATCCCCGCGGGACCCGCTGCTGGACGACCTGATGCCCTGGGCCGTGGGCTCCCTGCGCCTGGGCCGGACCTGGGTCGCGGCCCCCGATCCGGCGACCCTGCGTGCCCGGTGGGCCGCCCTGGCGGCCTCGGAGGGCCCCGAGCGGGAGCGGCTGTTCCGCCCGACCCGGGCGCGGACCCCGGGCGCCGGGGCGGCGGCGCTGCCGGGTCAGCGCGCGGGTTCCACGGCCCGGTTCGCGGACACTCCCGGGCCGCGCCCGGACCCCGTACGGATCCTGCGCGAGCCCTTCGACGAACAGTGGCTGCTGCCCGACCAGCGGCTCATCGACCTGGCCCGCCCGGAGCTGTGGCGGGTGCTGGACGAGCACCAGTTGTTCGTCGTGGAGCCCGCGCAGCCCGCGGAGCTGCTGGTCACCGCGCACCTCCCGGCCGGCCGGCTCGGGCGGATCCGCCCGCTGCACCGCCGGCCGGGCGGCGCCGAGCCGAATCTCGCCCCCGGGCTGCAGCACCTGCTCGGCGAGCGGTACGGCACCTGGGTCACCCCCGAGGACGTGCTCTGCTGGATCCTCGCCGCCGGCCGCCCCGGCCCCCGGGGGTACGAGGTCCCCCTCACCGCCGACGCCGCGCGCTGGCGGGCCGGGCTGGAGCTGGGCCACCGGGTGCTCTCCGTCCGGCTGCGCGGGGCTCGCGGCGGCGAGGCGCCCCGGCTGCCCGGCGGGCGCCGGCCGTACGTCCGCTCGGCGCTGCCGGCGTGGCCGCGCGGGCTCTCGTACGACCCGGGGAGCGAGACCCTGACGGTCGGGGGCGGGGAGGGCGGCGAGGGCGGCACCGTGTCGCCCGTACCCGCCGGAGCGTGGGAGTACGAGATCCAGGGGGTCCGCGTCCTGGAGTCCTGGTTCGCCGCCCGGCTCGCGCACCGGGACCCGGAGGCCGAGGGGCTGGACGCGGTGGGCCCCGACGAGTGGCCGCAGGGCTGGACCTCGGAGCTGCTGGAGCTGGTGACGACCCTGGCGCTGCTCGCCGAACTGGAGCCGGAGCGGGCTGCGTTCGAGGTGGGCCCGGTGCTGAGCGCCGCCGAGCTGCGGGTGGGCGGGGTGCTGCCGCCTCCCGGCTGGGCCCGGCGGCCGGCCTCGGTCCTGGACCACCAGGAGGAGGGGCCGGGCGGGCAGTTCGCACTGCTCTGAGGCGCGGGGGCCTCGGGGCGGGTGGCCCTGCGGGGCGGAGTCCCGCTGCGGCCATTGCCGCTGCGCGGGGCTGAGTCCCGCTGCGGCCCTTCCACCGTTCCCAGGGCTCTGCCCTGACCCGGTCCTCAAACGCCGGACGGGCTGAAAGGAAGAGGGGTCCCGGGCTGCGCCCGAACCCCCTGGGGCTCCGCCCCGGTGGACCCTACACCCCGGGACCTAGAAAAACACCAGGTCAGTGGACATGGAAAAGCCCCGCCCGACGTGGTGTCGGACGGGGCAGCCAGCGGGGCGCTACGGCCAGTGCAGCTCACCAGGCATGGGACCGGGGGCAATGCTCGGAGCGCGCTCAGGGCAGGCCCACAGCGTCGTTCCGGGGCCGCTGGTGCTGTGGATCTCGCGTACCGCTACGGGCGCTTCCGTCTTCACGTGACAGACGATGCACACCGCCACGTTCGCGGGGAGCAACAGCGGGAACAGTTCGGGGCCGGTCATGCCGACACCGCCGCAGCGAACGCACTGCGCGGGAAGGGTGCCCCCTTGTACGTGTACGGATAGTCCACGCCGATGGCCGCGAACTCTGCCGCGTAGCGTCGCTCCCGCTGGACCGGGGAGAGAATGAGGGTGCTTTCCGCGTCGGTCTCGGGGCGGAAGATTGCACGGGCCTGCGTACTGCTGGGGCCGATCCACGGGCGTGCGCTGTAAGGCACGGCGGGGGCGGGCTCGGGTCGGTAGGCGCCGGAGTGCTTCCCGGGCGTTCGCCCGCTCGACTCCCATCGGAGCGCACAGTAAACGGCGAGGACGGACGAGAGTCCGATGATGATGAAACCTATAAGCTCGCGCATGGTCGTTCAGCTCCCTTAAAGCTGCTGCGACTGAGCCCCGGCAGACCGTTCGAGCGGTCTTCCGGGGCGTTTTCGTTTCCGACGGTAGCCATCCTGTATCCACCTGTCTATAGCTGGATATGGACAGCAGTGTCTATGAGTACATGGCTGGTGTTGTGTAGCGTCCAGGGCGTGAAGTACGACCCAACCCGCCCGAAGTGGGTACAGATCGCGGAAGTCGTTCGGGCTCGCATCGCGTCCGGCGAGTACCCGCAACACCACCTGATCTCCGAAGTTCAGTTGGCGGAGGAGTTCGAGGTAACCCGCGTAACCATCCGCAAGATGACAGCCGCACTGCGGGAAGCGGGCCTCATCATTACTACGCCCGGCATGGGCTCGTTCGTCGCGGGTACCGACGACTGAGCCCGCCTAGCCATCCACGCAGCGGCTAAGCGGGCTCACGGTTGTTCGCGGCGCCGATGATCAACAATCCGCGCATGCCACGTTGCGAGGATGACCGCTGACCGGATCAATGATGATCGTTACGCCCGATCCGTGCGGACAGACGCGGCGCACACGTCGACTCGGGCCCGTCACCGTGCGGCAGGTGTCCAACAGGGTGACTGCCTCGCTGTAGCGGGGATCGGTCCACTGTGCCCTACGCCGCTCTTCGCTCACCGCATCCTCCTCGTTGCAGAACGTGGCCAACGGTAGCGGGTAGAAGGTTCCCCTACGTCCGGTCTGCCGAGACTAGTTCTCAGCTCGGCGGGGCCGCGCAGTTGGACCCGCCGTCCGTGCATTCGCTGTGCATGCAGTCAGCGGAGACCAGAACCGCAGACTGCGCCTCTACGGTCCACAGGTACTCATCGGGTTCGTCTCCCGCTTCACGGATGGCCTTGAGCGTGCGAGCGACAGTGGCCGTGTCGTGCTTCTTCGTCGCGGGGGTCTCCGGAACGTGGTGGACGAACCTGCCGAGCAGCCGGCACAGGTTGTCGTACGTCCTCGTGTCCGTTAGGAGCGCATGCCATCCCTCGTCCACGAGCCGGGACGGGCGCAGTGCGAGACCCGGGGTCCGGTTACGCGCTGCCGCCGTAACGAACTTCACCGCCTCACGAACGATCCTCTCGGCCATGCCCTCCGGCAGGTGAGGGTTCGCCCGTTCGACGGTGCGCACGGCAGTGGCGAGGCCTGCGGGAGAGAGACGGACGGAGAACGGTAAGGGGGTCTCACGTACGGCGAGCTGTGTCATGTGAGCTCCGTTTCTAGTGGGAGGTACTTTGCTGCCCACCCCGCGAGGGGGCGGGAGATCGGGGCTTCCGCAGCCGTCCGGTCAAGGGCTCGCGTGACCTCGCGTAGTTGTCTCGCCAGGATCACGCGCCCCACCCCCGAGCAACGAGAGCGGCAACAACCACGACCCACGTGACCGCCCCCAGCGTCACGGCTAACGCGCCCAGCCGGCGAGGGTGCCCGTGCTCCTGGTGCTCGTTGTCGTCGGTCACTGGACCCGCTCCACCACGGCGACTTCCGAGAACTCCCGGACGAACGTCATGTGGCCCGTGCGCCCCGTGTGCTCAATGCACATGTCGCTGCACACGTCCGCGTTGGGCGTCGGCTTCGCTGTCCAGTCGCAGTCAGGGTTCATGCACCGTGCGGTCGCGGTTGTCTCGGCGGACGGGTGCCGCCGCATGACGTAGGGGATATAGCGCATCACCGAGATCACGCTCATGCCGCACTCCGGCGGTGCGGGTGGTTACGCAGCTCCTCGTTCTGCACCGCCACGGAGCACGGGTCGAGGGCTTCGCGCGAGAGCTCACGGGCCGTTGCCAGGGCGGTACACACTCCGCAACCGGGTACGGGTACCGGTTCGAGCGGGTCGGTAAGTGCTGTCTCCTGCTGCGCTGCCGTTGCCATGCCGCACCCCTCGCGTCGCGTTTGGTGTACGCGATCGTCTCGCCGCAGGATGGGCTCGGCCTAGTGTGACCCGTAGTGGCAAGCTGCGCTGAAGCCCGCCAATCCCTCGGTCTAGTGGCAGACCTAGTAGCAAGATGGGCGCATGGAACTCGGGGCACTGATCAGTGATCTCCGCAAGGCTCGCGGATGGAGCCAGGGGCGGTTAGCGTCAGCGATCAACGACGTGTACGGAACGACGTTGACGCGGGAGTACGTGAGCAACTGGGAGCGTTCCAAAGTGACGCCTGGCGCGTTCTACCTTGCTGCACTGTCCTCCACGCTCGACGTGCCCCTAGCTGTCTTGGAAGGTCAAGTGGACCGACGCGAGTTCCTTACCGACGTGGCCGGGATCGCCATAGCCCCCGTCGTGGCTTCAGACCTCTTGTCAGCGGGCTTCTCCGCCCGCCTGTCCGGCGGGCCCTCAGTGGAAGCCTGGGAGGCCAAGCTGACGACGTACGGCACGGAGTACATGAGCTTGGGCGCTGCCGACATTCAGCGGCGCGTCTCGGGCGAGTTGGTCACCGTACAGCAGCAACTCGACAACCCCCGGCTGTGGTCCGTCGCGAGTCGGCTGATGACCTTGTACGCCAAAACCTTCCCAGGGTCGGACGGCGCCAAGGCAGTGCACTGGTATCGGATGGCAGCACGGGCCGCAGACGAGTCCGGCGATGATGCGGCACGCGTGTGGGTTCGGGGACGGGCTGCTATCGCACTCGGCTACGAAGGGGCGTCGCTCGGAGTCGCTGACGTGCTGGCAGACCAGGCAATTGCCGTCAGCGACAAGCCCTCACTAGGCCTCTTGAACGCCATCTTCGGCAAGGCACATGCCGCAGCCATCCGGGGCGACGTGGACACCGCACGCAGCCTTCTGAAACAAGGGCGGCGCGTGTTCGACAAAGCTGGCTCGCATGAGCAGACCAGCGACTATGCCGTGCCCTATTGGCGGGTCAACGTCTTCATGTCCCTACTCGCCGCGAGGCTGGGGGATGAAAGCACGGCAGTGGCAGCACAGGACGCAGCGCGGCAGGAACTGCCTTCCTCGCTGCCCCGGTTCGCCACGCACTTGGAGATGCATCGAGGGCTCATGCTCGCCCGGTCTGGCGACGTTGCTGGCGGGATCGCTTACGCACGTGGCGCGTTGGATGCCCTGCCGCCGGAAAGACACTCCCTCACGCTACGGCTCCTCATGTCGGAGATCGAGGGTTCCTAAGAGGATCTGGGGCCGCGCCTATCCCGCCTGCGGCCACACAGAAAGCCCCCGCACCCGCCGCCCGAAGGAGACGAGCACGGGGGCTCTGTCGTGAAGCTGCGGTCTGCACCAGTCCCACGCATCCGATTCATCCATGGGGTTTGGGTTTCTGTCCGGGAACAGCCATGAATTCACCTCCGTGAAAGCGGTCTAATTAGCCATGCGAGTTTTTTGCCTCCCTGCCGCTCGGGCGTGAGAGGGGTTGACCCCCTCCCCCTGGTCAGAAGGGCGGAGCCTCGCGCGATTCGCGCCGTGAACGAGCCTCAGCAGCAAACCCGCCCGGTTGGTTGCGTGCGGTCTCTCGGTTATGGCACGCGACGCACAGCGGACGCAGATGACCGGCAGCATCAGGGTTCGCGTCGCCCCGTGCGATCAACTCGCGCCGGGACAAGGGGAAGTGGTCCGCCACGTTGGCCAGACGGCCGCACAGCACGCACCACGGATGCCGGTACAGGTAGGCCCTGCGCATGCGCTGCCACCGTGTGTCATAGACAGCGCCACCACGTGAAGCACGGTCCGCGTTCGCCACGCGCTCATGCTCGGCACAGCGTCCGCCGGCTCGGGTGAGCTCGGGGCAGCCGGGTACCGAGCACGGGGGGCGGGGCTTACGGGGCATGGGGGGATCACCTCCGAGCTGTCAAGAGTGATGGTGTGCTGACGATCCATCATGGGAAGATCGGCGACAGCCCGTCAGGGCTCGTCGACCAGAGAGGCGGACTCATGTCCGAGAAGCAGGCACCCCAGGCAAAGAAGCGGGACGAAGCGGAAGAGAAGGAGGCCATCCACGCCTTGACGACGGCACCGGCATCCGAGGCCGCAGACACGACGATGGCCGAACTACTCCGGCAGGCGACGGCCGAGGAGAAGTAGGCCGTTCCACTCCGCCCCGGTACGGACTTCTCAGAGCCCGTGCCGGGGCGCCGTGCTGTCAGCTCAGGACAGCCGGGTACCGAGCAAGGGGGGCGAGGACGTCGGGGCATGGGGGTATCTCCGAATCTGTCAAGGGGGATAGTGACGTGACGACTCGTCATGGCAAGATCACTGACGGTCGGCAGGGTGTCGGCCGTGAGGGGAGCCATCCATGTCCGAGAACGAAGTAACGCCCGAACCGACTGACTTGGGTTCCATCCCGTCACAGGTCCAGGCACAGGAGTCACCCACCGTCGCCGTAGCCCGCGAACGACTGGTTGAGGCCATCGGCCGCGAAGCCGTATTCCTCGCCGACCAGCGAGCCGGACAGGCATCCCAGGGGCTCGAAGCTCTCGCCCGCGCGTTCGCCCTGGTAGCCAGCCCGGCCAGTGCGGCGGCTGCTACTGCCGTGACAGCCACTCCGGTATCAACGTCCCGCCTGTTGCCCGTGAACCAAGACACGATTGCGCAGCGCGAAACGGTCCAGCTCACGGGCCGCTAGCACGCGATATACCGCGGCCCCGGTACAGGACGCCGCCAGGAAATATCGACGTCGGCCGATATCACATCGGCCGAGCAAGGGACACAGGCATGCCTGAGAACGAAGTAACGCCCGAAGCAACTGACTTGGGATCAATCCCGGCACAGATCACCGTGGCCGAGTCGCCCACCGTCGCCGTAGCCCGCGAACGGCTTGTCGAAGCCATCGGCCGTGAAGCGGTGTTCCTTGCCGACCAGCGGGCAGGACAGGCATCCGAGGGGCTCGAAGCTCTCGCACGAGCCTTCGCCCTGGTGTCTAGTCCCGGTAGCGCAGTGACGATCGCTCCGGCGAGCATCGGGAAGAGGGACATCGGGCAGATGGGTTACGACGCGTACAACGAGTACGCGCCTGCGACTGGAGCACGAGGCAAGATCATCGGCATTGATCTTGGCACCACCAACTCTGCTGCATTCGTCATCGAAAGCGGCAAGGCAAAGGCCGCCGAGTAATCGCCTCCGCAGCAATACAGCCGCCCCGGTACAGCGCCGACACTGTGCCGGGGCGGAACCATGTCCGGGCCAGTCAGAACGGCGGACCAGCGGCCCCGAAATCCTCACGCGTCTTGAGCTTGTGGCACGGACGGCACAGCGGCTGAACGTTCCCGTCCGTGTCCGTCCCGCCCAACGCGAGCGGCTGTATGTGGTCCACATCGATGGCCGATGCGAGGACATGCCGACCACAGCGCACACACTTCCAGCGCCCCGACTTCCGGATGATCCGGCGGAGCCGAGCGGCAGCACTGTCCGGCTTACGTCACATCGCCTGCCAATGGAGATATCACGGGCGGGTCGATCGGCTCCCCGTTTGAATGCCGGGGAGTCACATCAACAGTCACCAGCCGGCCAGGATGCCCGGGGTTCTTCATGCGCTGAATTCCACGTGGCATGGGTGCCCCACCGTTCACTACGGGAAGACCCGTTGGAGAATCGGACCAGACCGGCCGTCCCCTCGCGTCGCGAGGGAAATAGGGATAGTTCCCCTCCGGCCCCGGATCGAGAGCGTCAACGACCACGGTCAGCCCTGGCCTGAAATGTAAGCCTCGCGCTTGGCGCTCAACTCACTGTCGAACTCGGCAGCCAGCGCCAGGGCCTTCCTGTCAGCGTGCGATACGATATCTTCCAGCAGGCCCGCGTCATACCAGCGCTGATCCGGAACAGTGGACACTTCACCCAATGCCGACTGCGCGCGCTGCGCTTCGGTCAAAACGTGGCCACGCTTGTGCCGAGCCGACCGGTATTCCACATAGGCGGCGAACCAGGGCTCATCGCTCAACGCATCGAAGAACCGCTCCCGGGCGGCATCGCCTGAGTTGGCAGCAGCGTCAGCCCGCCCCCGCCAGGTAGCAACCACCTCGCGGCTGTAGTCCATCGCACGCTCGGCACGTCGCGCGATCTCGGCTTTCTCTGCCGCCTGCAACAGGGCTTCAGCGTCAGCGAGCGGCCCCGACACCTTTTCTGCCTGGGCGCGAAGCTTGGCGACGTGCGCAGCGGCCTTCTCAATCTCAGCAGACATAGTCAGTTACCGCCCTTGTTTACGTCGCGCCCGTACTGCGCGGCAATCTTCTTGTCGTTCTCGTAATGCCCGAGGCTGATTCGGATCATCGGCCCCATGCGGTCGTACGCTTCCGGGTTCGAGGAGCGGAGCGACGCGGCCTGCTCCATTTCTTCATTCCACTTCCACGCATCGGCGCGGCGCTGCTCCTTGAGGGTCTTTCGATCAACTGAGCTGTACCAGTTGCTGTTGTCGAACACGATCACTCCGCTTCTTTCGGATATGACATGGCCCCGTGGCTGATCAGGGGGCAACGGCGGTGGGAGGGATCGGCGTCGTTGGACGCTCGGTCCGTCATGCGGTCTGCGGTGGAGCAGCGGTAGGCCCGCTCTCTGGGAGTAGTAGGGACGGACGAATTCCCGTGGTCTCGCGGTGCATCTCCGCTACCGGGCTCACCGTCTCCCTACTGGTTGTAAGGACGGAGGGATTCCCGCCGGACGCAGTGAAGCGGAACGAGTTGGTTCCGGTTTCCCTTCCACTCTTAGTGGGGAGCAGACCTTGCCGGAGCCGAGGGCGTGACGATGTGACGTACAGAGGGTCCTCGTAGATATCTCTTATAAAAATAGAGAGAACATAGGACAGGGCCCTTGTGCGTCACATCGTCACGCGCACTATCCGCTGTGCCTCGCCGGCTCGGGGCCGCTCGGGCCTTGCAGCGCTGCCTCACGTCGACTCCTGGCCACCCCTGTAACGCGGGGTGCGGTGTAGCACGGGCAACGCTGTATCCGAGAGCGGGCACTCAGTCCGCCCGATTCCCCCGTTGGGTGGGTGCGCGGTAATCCCGCTCTCGGAAGTAGTGGAGGGCGAAGGGTTCCCGTGTCCGTTTGGACGCTCGGGCCCTTGCTTCCTCAGTAGTGGAGGGCGAAGGTTTCCCGCGCCGTGGAGGCGGTAGAACCGGTCGTTCTCTCCCCGTAGTGGAGGGCGAAGGGTTCCCGTGTCCGCTCTGACGCTCGGACCGTTCCTTCTCTCCCCAGAGTGGAGGGCGAGGGTTTCCCGCACCCAAGAGGGGTGACGCGGTGCTAAGGGAGACACCGGTTCTCTTTCTTCTTATTTTTTCTATGTGTTCTAAAAAAATGGTTGAACTCAACACCCCAACACCAACCGCTCCGCTGTAGGGCAGCCAAGCCCAAGCCCCGTGGGCTAGCCGGCGAGGCGGCAGCGCGGGCTCTGTACGCCCGTCTGCGGGAATGGGAAAGCCCCGGCGGTCCGAGGGACTACCGGGGCGAGGCGGGCCGGTCGTACTGCTTCCAGGACGAACCTGTGAGGCACCAGCCCTAGCCCGCGCACCCATGTCGGCGAGGGGTGCAAAGAGCGTACCGGGCCGCGAGGGGCACGCAGAAAGCCCCGGATGATCACGGGGACCGTCCGGGGCTGTTCAAGCCTTACAGGGCCGCTAGGCGGCTTGCTCGAATCCGTCTGCGTCGGGCTCGGCGCCCTCGGGGGTGGCCCATGCGATGGTGACCCGCTTCATGCCGTCGAAGCGGTGTCCCTGCCCCGGAGACTTCGTCACGGTCACGGTGTCTATCGCGAGTCCGAGTAGGTCACGCTGCATCCGTGCGTCGGCGGTGTTCCAGTACTTCTCACCGTTGCCGTTCAGCAGGAACGAGAGAGATACGGGTCCGCTGTTGCCGACCAGCTCGGCGAGGGCCGTTTCAGCCTTGCTGATCCTCGCTTCGGCAGCGTTCTTGTGGGGGATGCGGTACCGGGCGGAGCGGCCCGTGTAGAAGTCCGCAGCATCGTCCGCGTGGAACTTGTCCAACTTGGCTTGTGCGGCTTTCAGCTCGGCGCGTGCGTCCCTGATGACCTGTGTCTCCTCGGGCCGCGTAATGGCCTGCCACCGTTCGGCCACGGCAACCAACAGCGGGTCATCATCGTCGGTCACTGCGAGCCGCTCGGACCATGTCTGTACGACGTACTTTTCGATGGCCTTGCGGGTGACGAATGCGGGTGCGGCACATGCCTGGTCACCGTCGCCGTAGCGGCTGCACGCGTAGGACGTCCCCTCTAGCGTCATGGCGCTCTTGCAGGATGCGCACCGCATGCGGCTCGTCAGCGCCCGGACGGCGCGGCCCGGAGTCGGGGCAATCTTGCTGATGGTCTGGTTTCCGGACAGCACACGGCGGGCACGCTCGGCGAGCTCGGACGGGATCATGTCCGGCAGCGTCTCGGCCGTGACCACACGAATCCGCTCGCCCTCGCTGTTCAGGAACGGCACACGGTCGCGGTGAGCCTTCCCGCCGGGGCAGTGCGTGAGCCACCCCTCATATACGGGGTGAATGATGATCGCCCGGACCGCATCGGCCCGCCACGGAACACCGGTCCCGGTCCGCAGACCCTCGCTGTTCAGCTTTCGGGTCAGCGCGCGGGAGGAGACTCCTGCGGCAATCTCGCTGAACACGCGTTGCACGATGTCCCACGGGGTGACTTCCCGCCGGTCGGCAACGATGCACATGTAGGGGGTGCGGTCCGGGGTGAGCTTCCGCGTGACCGGGTCGGCAACGAGACCGAACGGGGCTTTGGACAGCCACTTGCCCTCGGTGCGCTGCCGGGACTTCGTGCCCCGCACGTTGTAGCTCAGCCGCTGCGAGTACTCCCGCGCGTTCTCGGCACGGTCGATGATCCAACGGCGATCCCGCTCGTCCAGCGAATCGAGACGCTCGTAGTCGAAGATCACGCGAGCCTTGCCCAAGATGGGCACCACCGCTTCGGCGCCCTTGCGGCTGAAACGGTCGAGCGCGTAGCACCACAGCGCGGGCACTTCGCCGGCGAGTACAGCGACCATTGCAGCGTCATACTTCGGGCGCTGCACGTCCGACCACGCGGACAGGTTCTCTCGCCACACCTTCCGCACGCAGTACCCGTGCTCGTCCGCCCATGCCCGGCCCCGTTCCTCCTGCGCCCGGATGGACAGTGCACGCTCGCCCTCGCGAACGATCTTCGACTTACGGAGCAACAGGTCAACGTACGGTCGTCCGTGGCACGGGCACAGCCCGTCAGTAGTCTTGTTCATGCCCGCTGTGGGGAGCAATGCTTGCCTGTCGAACCGTGCGAGGGTGCTCGTAGACATGGGAAAGCCCTTGTGACCTGCGAAAAGTTCGCTGTCCGGAAGAACCCAGGGTGTTGGTTCCACTCCAGACCCCGGTCCTCAAACGCCGGACGGCTGAACGATCCTGAGGCTCCGCCCCGGACCCCGGACCCCGGACCCCGCACCCCGCACCCCGCACGCCGGACGCCGCACGCCGGACGCCGGACGCCGGACGGCTGAGCGATCCCGGGGCTCCGCCCTGGACCCCGCGCCGCCCACGCCGGCGGGGGCGGGTGTGGACCTGGCGGGGTGGGATCGAGTAGGCAGGGGGCATGGCTACCGATTCGTTCACCGAGCCGCTCCCGCTCGACGGGGTCACCGTCGTCTCCGTCGAGCAGGCCGTCTCCGCGCCCTTCGCCACCCGTCAGCTCGCCGACCTCGGGGCTCGGGTGATCAAGGTCGAGCGGCCCGACGGCGGGGACTTCGCGCGCGGCTACGACACCGCCGCGCACGGTCTGGCCTCGCATTTCGTGTGGGCGAACCGGGGGAAGGAGTCGATCGCCCTCGACCTCAAGGACCCGCGCGGCCTCGAGGTCCTGCACGCGCTGCTCGACGGGGCCGACGTGTTCGTGCAGAACCTCGCCCAGGGGGCCGCCGCCCGGCTCGGGCTCGACTCGGCCGCGCTGTGCGCCCGCTACCCCCGGCTGGTCGCCGTGGACGTCTCCGGCTACGGCCCCGAAGGCCCGTACGCCCACAAGCGCGCCTACGACATGCTCGTCCAGTGCGAGGCGGGCCTGGTCTCGGTGACCGGCACCCCGGAGCAGCCGGTCAAGGCGGGGATCCCGGCGGCGGACATCGCGGCCGCCATGTACGCCTTCTCGGGCGTGCTCGCCGCCCTGCTGCGGCGCGGGACCACCGGGCGCGGGGGCAGGGTGGAGGTGTCGATGCTCGACGCGCTCGCCGAGTGGATGGGGCATCCGCTGCACCACACGATGCACGGTGGGGAGCAGCCGGTGCGGACGGGCCTCGCGCACGCCGTGATCGCGCCCTACGACGCCTACCCGACGGCGGACGGGGACCGGGTGCTGCTGTCGGTGCAGAACGACCGGGAGTGGCGACGGCTTGCCGAACAGCTCTTGGAGCGGCCGGACTTGGCCGAGGACCCGGGGTTCGCCACGAACGCCGCCCGCACCGCGAACCGGGAGAAGACCGACGCGGTGGTCGCCGAAGCGCTGGGCCGGCTCGACGCGGACACGGCGATCGGGCGGCTGGAGGAGGCGGGCATCGCCTGCGCACGGCTGAACTCGGTGGCGCAGCTCGCCACGCACCCGCAGTTGGAGGCCCGGGACCGCTGGCGGGAGGTGGGCTCGCCCGCGGGCCCGCTGCGGGCCCTGCTGCCGCCGATCGGGCTGCCCGGCGGCGCGGCACCGCACATGGGTGCGGTGCCCGCGCTCGGCGAGCACACCGAAGCCCTGCTGCGCGCCCTGGGGATGACGGGCGAACAGATCACGGCGTTGCGCCGGGTCGGCGTGGTTCGCTGACTGGACAGGGTCGGCCGGGCCGGGAACGAAGCGGCGGCGCTGCGGGAGCGGGACACGCCCCGCAGGGTCGCCGACTACGAACGGCGGCTGCCGAAGAGGGTCCGCCGCAGCCTGCGCAGCGGCGCGAAGAGCGAGACGCGCGCGCTCCGGCTCCGCAGCCGGTGCGTGTGGTCTCGCGAAGTGAGCTCACGCATGAGCAGCGTCGCCTCGGCGGTCTCGCGGTGCGGGACGGCAGGACCGCCGAGCACGGCGAGGTGGCGGTCGAGGCGCGAACTGGTCGCACCGCTCCCGCATGTGATGGCAGGCACGCGAGGCGGCCTGCTACGCATTGCTATCTGTTCCATGTCTCTCCCCACCCGTACGAGGGCACCCGGCCCACCGGGCAGGGTAACCCTATCGTCCCCACGTCGCGCACGGGTATCCCGGTGGTGTGAATTGCCCGTGTGGCGAGCGGGAGTTGACGATTACTCAGCGGAGTCGATCGTCACTCTCCGCGAAATTCAACGGGGTTCGAGGTGCGGGGAACCGCATCGGCACCGTCTGCGTGACCGTCTGCGTGACCGAGTGCGTGACCGAGTGCGCGACTCCTGTCGCGACCGGAGCCACGGCGCACGCTCTGCGCTAACTTGGAGTGATCGTCCGGTAACGCTCTTGGGGGCGCGCGTGAATGAGGCTTTCGGTGACTGAGTCGGCGGCGGACGGGGACGGCGCCGGCGGGAGGGTCATCGCCGGACGGTACCGCCTGCTGGGTCCGCTCGGCCGCGGCGGGATGGGCATGGTGTGGCGGGCCCTGGACGAGGTCCTGGGGCGCGAGGTCGCCATCAAGGAAGTGAGCGCACCCGCAGGGATGGACGAGGCCGAGGTGGCCCGGATGTACCGGCGCCTGGAGCGGGAGGCGTGGGCCGCGGCCCGCGTCTCGCACCGGGGCGTGGTCACCGTCTACGACGTGGCCACGGAGGACGGCCGACCCTGGATCGTGATGGAGATCGTACGGGGCCTCTCGCTCGCGGAGGTCCTGGAGGGCGACGGGCCGCTCACCCCGCAGCGGACCGCGCACATCGGGGAGCAGGTGCTGGCCGCGCTGCGCTCCGCACACGAGGCGGGGGTGCTGCACCGGGACGTCAAACCGGGCAACGTGCTGATCGCCAACGACGGCCGGGTGGTGCTCGGCGACTTCGGGATCGCGAGCCTGGAGGGGTCCACCGCCATCACCATGACGGGCGAGGTGGTCGGCTCGCCCGAATTCCTGCCGCCGGAGCGGGCGTTGGGCCGCGATCCGGGTCCCGGCTCGGACCTGTGGGCGCTCGGGGTGACGCTGTACCTGGCCGTGGAGGGGGTCCTGCCCTTCCACCGGGAGTCCCCGGTGGCCACGCTGCGGGCGGTGGTGGACGAGGAGTTCCCGCCTCCGCGCCGGGCCGGACCGCTGACGCCCGTACTGGAGGGGCTGCTGGTCAAGGATCCCGGGGAGCGGCTGTCCGCGGCGGAGGCGGCCCGGATGCTGCGCATCGTCGGCGCGGGCGGGACCGTACGGGCCTCCGGCGGGCCGGTGTCGGGTCCCGCAGCGGCTCCGGTGCCGGGCTCCGAAGACCCGACCTCCGTGGCGCACCACGGGTACGGCCACCCCACCCCGCCGCTGCCCGCCCCCGGGACCGGGACGGGTCCGGCGCTCCCCCCGGAACCCGAACGGAACGCGGCCGGGATGGTGCTGGCCGGCGGGATCGTGGTGCTGCTCGCGGTGGTGGTCCTGCTGGGATGGCTGCTGCTGAAGGACCGCGACTCGGGCGGGGACGGCGGTGCCGGGCCGACGACCACCCCGACCGTCACGGGGAGCGCCACGCCTTCGCCGACCCCCTCGCCGAGCGCGTCCCCCTCGCCCTCGCCGTCCTCCTCCGCCTCCCCTTCGGCCACGCCGCCGCCGGGCATCGCCCTGTCCGCCGTGCGGGCCGTCCGGGACGCCTATCGGGGCCCCTGCCCGGCGCCCGCGGCCAGGGCGCCCGCCTTCACCGCCACCGTGGCGGTGGACCGCACCCCGGCGGTGCTGGAGTACCGGTGGGCCACGCGCAGCGGGCAGACCTCGGGCCCCGGCTGGCAGACCCTGGCGTATCCGGCGGGCGGACCCGGGAGCGTACGGCTGGACCACACGGAGCTGACGCACTATCCGGACGCGACCTTCGAGGACGCGGTGCGCCTGGAGATCCGCGCTCCGTCGGAGGCGGCTTCGGCCTGGCTGGAGTTCTCGGTGACGTGCGAGGAGAAGGGGGAGGAGACCCCGACGGGCGGGGCCTCCTCCCCCGGACCTTCCGGTGGTACGTCCGGACCGACCGCTTCCCCGTCACCGAACCCGGGGCCCACGGTCAGTCCGTGACGGACCGGGCGTCAGCCTTTGACGGACCGGGCTTCAGCCCTTGACGAATCAGGCCTTGACGAATCAGGCCTCGACGGATCGAGCCTTGACCGATCAGCCCTTGACGGATCAGGCCGCGCCGGTGAAGGCGGGCAGGTAGCCGCCGGACTGTCCGGCGGCGGTCGGGTGGTAGGACTCGCCGATGTTCAGCCAGTTGACGCTGTGCAGCCACGGACTGCTGGAGCAGATCTCGTGCCCGGTGAAGGCGCCGGCGACCGAGGCGAAGGCGAAGCCGTGGTCGGCGGCGCGTTTGGCGATGGCGGCGTTGAGGTGGTCGGAGGCGCCGTTGATGGCCTTGCGTTCGCCCTCCGACAGCCCGGCCACGCAGGTGCCGTTCAGCTTGTAGAAGCGGGGATAGCCGAGGACGACCACGCGGGCGCCCGGGGAACGGCTGTGGATGGCGTTGTAGACCGTGTCGAGCTGGCCGGGAAGGGTGGAGTCCACGTACGCCTTGGCCTGGTTGACCCGGCTGACGCAGGTGGCTTCGGACTGGAGCACACAGGTGGTCATGACGTCGGAGAATCCGGCGTCGTTGCCGCCGATGGTGATGCTGACGAGGTCGGTGCCGGCGTTCAGCGGTGCGAGCTGGCCGCTCATCACATCACCCGTACGAGCACCCGAGCAGGCGGCGAAGGAGAAGGTCTGGGGGGCGTGTGCGGCGGCCCAGAGGGCCGGGTAGGCGCGGGTGGTGCGCTTGCAGTTCCCGCTGGCGCTGTCGTAGTTGCCGGCGCCGACGCCGGAGGAATAGGAGTCGCCGAGGGCGACGTAGCCGAAGTCTGCGGCGGCGTTCGCCTGACCGGCTCCGAACAGGGCCGCGCCCGCTGCGAGTAACAGGGCGGAGGCCAAGGCGGCGAAACGAGGCATTCTCATGCTCATGTGTGCGGCTCCTCGTGGGGGGGGGGAGTTACTGCGGAGTTACTCCTGAGTCCGTGGTACAAGGAACCGCGGTCCGCTGGAAGTGTCCATGCCAAGAATGTTCGGGGCGGACATGCGTCGCGAATCTTCACCCGCACGGCGTTTGAAGAGGGAATCCCGCCACCCGTTCCAGCGAAACACGGGTGCAGGAGGGCAGTTCGTGCCGGATCATGGGCGCCATGCCAGCCAACCCACAAGACGCGCTGCCGATCCGGCTCAACGTCGACGACAGCGACTCCCCTTCGGACGTCGTCGACGCGCTGTTCCTCGGCCGCTTCGCGTCCGGCGAGCAGCCCCACTCGCACAGCGTGTCGATCGACCGGGTCAAGCCGGGCGCGACCCTGCTGCCGACCGGGGCCACGGTGTTGCGCTCGGCCCGCGACAGCGACCGCAGCGCGACGCTCGCCGAGGGCGAGGGCTGGACCATGCTCGTCTCCCGCTGGAGCCGGGGCGCGGACGTCACGGTGACGGCGGTCAGCGAGGAACTCGCCGCCGAGGTGCTCGGCGAGGCCACCGAGGACGTGCAGGACGAGCCCGAACCGCAGCCCGAGAACGTCGCGATGGGGTTCTGGTACGTCTCCCCGCGCCGCGGCCCCCACCGCACGACCCGGCAGATCGCGGCCGGCACCTGGGAAGAGGTGCGGCCCAACTACACGGCTCCGGTGGCCGGGGCGATGGACCGGCTGATGAAGGTCACGCCGGACGACATCGCCGGCCGGCTGCTCCTGCTGCACGGCCCTCCGGGCACCGGGAAGACCTCCGCCCTGCGCACGCTCGCCCGGTCCTGGCGGGACTGGTGCCAGGTGGACTGCGTACTGGATCCCGAGCGCCTGTTCAACGACATCGGCTACCTGATGGACATCGCGATCGGCGAGGACGAGGGCACCGCGAAGAGCCGCTGGCGGCTGCTGCTGCTGGAGGACTGCGACGAGTTGATCCGCGGCGAGGCCCGGCACACCGCCGGGCAGGCGCTGTCACGGCTGCTGAACCTCACGGACGGGCTGCTCGGCCAGGGCCGCAACGTCCTGGTCGGCGTCACGACCAACGAGGACCTGGAGCGGCTCCATCCGGCGGTGGTCCGGCCGGGGCGCTGCCTCGCCCGCATCGAGATCGGCCGGCTGACGCACCGTGAGGCGGTGGACTGGCTCGGCACCGACGAGGGCATCTCCCGCGAGGGGGCGACGCTGGCCGAGCTCTACGCCCTGCGCCGCGGCGCGTCGGGCTCCGCCGCCCTGCTGCCGCCGCAGGGCCATGACGCGGAGGCGGGAATGTACCTGTAGGTGGGGCGGCCGCAGGTCGGCGGGGGCCGACGCGCCGCGGCGAGGACAATGGGGGCGCGGCCGAAGGCCCCCACCGGCCGTGCGCACCTCCGGGGGACCCACGAACAGGAGAACCCACCGTGCTCGAACCGGCGCAGGAGAACCCCTACCCCGACAGCCACGTCCTCGGCGAGGGCCCCGAACCGCACCCGCAGCTCCAGCCGGTGCTCGGCCTCATCGGACGCTGGCACGGCCGGGGCAGCGGCGAGTACCCGACCCTGGAGCACGGGTTCCGCTACGAGCAGGAGATCACTTTCGGCCACGACGGCCGGCCCTTCCTCGTCTACGAGTCCCGCGCGTGGCTGATCGACGACTCCGGCAAGGCCGTGCGTCCCGCGGGCCGGGAGACCGGGTGGTGGCGCGTCCTCCCGGACGCCTCGGTCGAGGTCACGCTCGCCCACCCGACGGGCATCGTCGAGACGTACGTCGGCCAGGTCTCCCGCTCGGACGGTGCGGACGGTCCTGACGGCGCGGACCGCACCGGCGGTGCGGACGACACGCGGATCGAGATGGCCACCGACACGGTGGGGCTGACCCCGCGGGCCAAGGAGGTCACCGGCATGCGGCGCCGGTACGCGCTCCAGGACGGCGGGCTGACGATCGTGCAGGAGATGGCCGCGGTGGGGCAGCCCATGCAGCACCACCTCCAGGCGCGGCTCTTCCCTCGCAAGGACTGACCGCGGGGGCGGCATCGGGCAGGGGCGCCGTTCCGGCGGTACCGGCCGAGCAGAGCGGGCCCCGTCCGGCCCGCCCGGCCTGTCCGGCCCGCCCGGCCTGTCCGGCCCGTCCGGCCCGCCCGGGTGTCAGTCCGCGTACCGCGCGCGCAGCGCGTCCAGCGCCGTCGCGGTCGCCTCGTCGAAGGTCAGGCCCAGCCGTCGCGCCCGCTCCGCGTAGGCCTGCGCCGCGGTGGCCGCCTCCCGGGCGGGTCCGTCGCCGGCCGCCGCCACGAAGCTGCCCGCCCGGCCGCGCGTCTCGATCACGCCGTCCGACTCCAGCGCCCGGTAGGCCTTCGCGACCGTGTTCGCCGCCAGCCCCAGCTCTTCCGCGAGCCCGCGGACCGTCGGCAGTTTGAACCCGGCGGGCAGCCGGCCCGCCCGCGCCCCGGCGGCGATCTGGGCGCGCAGCTGCTCGTACGGGGCGGTGGCGCCCGCCGCGGCGTCGATGCGGATCTTCAGGTGCGGAGAGGTCGAGGTCACGCGGCCGATTGTCCCCCATCGGCCGGGAAATTCGCAGGCGCGGGACCCCCGGCGGCCCCTACCGTCGCCACGTGATCACAACCATCCGGGATCTGCGCCCGAACGACCCGGCCGACGCCGAGCGCGTCGTACGGGTGCGCCGCGCCGCCCTGCCCTTCATGATCAGTACCGCTCGCGGTGTCGCCTTCGAGGTGGCCTCCGCCCACCCCGACAGGCGGTACCGCCTCCTGGTCGCCGAGAACGCCGACGGCCTCGTCGTCGCCACCGCCCAGGTCGGCATCGTGCACGACAGCCCCGAGCCCGGCCAGGGCTTCGTCAACGCCTACGTCGACCCCGCCCACCGCGGCCTCGGCGCCGGGACCGCGCTCCTGGGCGCGGCCGAGGAGCATTTGAGGGCCGAGCGTGCGAAGGCCGCGTACGCCTGGGTCCTCGACGAGCCGCCGCACCGCGCGTTCGCCGAGCGGCACGGCTACCGTGCCTCCCGCTCCGCGCACTTCCTGCGCCTCGACCTCACCACGGCCGCCCTGCCGTCGCTTCCCGGGATGCTGCCCGACGGGGTCGAGCTGCGCGCCGGCTCGGCCTTCGCCGCCGATCCGCGCCCGCTGTTCGAGGCCGACGCGGCCGGGACGCTGGACGAACCGGGCGACGTTCCGGTGGAGTTCGACGACTACGAAGCCTGGTTGCGGAACACCTGGGAGCACCCGTACCTCGACCGGGACCTCACCACCGTGGTCCTGGTGGACGGCGAGGTGGCGGGCTTCACCGCCGCCCACACCGACGGGGCCGGGCGGTACTCCTCCGCCATGACCGCCACCCTGCGCCCGTTCCGCGGCCGGGGGCTGGCCCGGCTGGCCAAGACCGACTCGCTGCTGCGGGCCCGCGCGGCCGGCTGCACCGAGGCGTTCACCGGCAACGACACCGGGAACGCTCCCATGCTCGCCGTCAACGCCCGGTTCGGGTACGAGGTCTGCGCCACGGAGACGCGCTTCACCAAGCGGCTGCGAGAACAGGAGACACCGCGATGACCGGCCGGCTGACCGTCACCCTCACCAAGGCGGGCCGTACGAAGATCAGTTACCCGGCCGAGCCGGTCGCCGACACGGGGACCCGGATCACCGTACGGGCGCCCTGGGCGGCTCCCGGGGTACGGGACTTCGGCTTCGTCCGCTTCGAGCCGGGCGACGTGTTCACCGAGCACTTCTGGCGCGACCGCTGGTACGCGGTCAAGGAGGTGCGGACGGGCGGGGGCGTCCTCAAGGGCTGGTACTGCGACGTGACCCGGCCGGCCTCGGTGGAGGACGGAGTGATCACGGTCGAGGACCTGGACCTGGACCTGTGGGTGTCCGCCGACGGCAGCTCCGTACTGCGCCTGGACGAGGACGAGTTCGCCGCGAGCGGGCTCGCCGCCACCGATCCGGAGGCGGCCGCCCAGGCGGTACGGGCCCTCGACGCCCTGGAGGCACAGGCCCGCTCGGCGGCCGGCCTGGCGGCGCTGCTGGCCTGATCCGCGGACTGTCAAGCCCCGAAACGCAGGGGCGTGCGCCGCCCGGCACGGGCGCGGCCTACTGGAACCGGGTGCTGCGGGCGCCCGGGACCGAGGGAAGCGGCCCGGTGGGTGCGGGCACGGACGACAGGAGTCGGACATGGCGATGGTGGGGCTGTTCTGGATCACCGAGGACGCGGTGTACGTGGGTTCTCCGCCGAACGCGGCGGGCCACTGCGTCCGCCTCACCTCCGAAGGCGTCCGGGCGCACGGCCCGGACGGCCTCCGGTCGTGGCCGTGGCCGAGCCTGCGATCGGCGGTCGTGAGGGCCGTGCCCGTGCGGAACACGGCGAAGCGCGCGGGCCGCTTCCTGGCCGCGGTGCTGGAAGCGGTGATGACCATGGAAACGCCCTACGCACACGAAGGCCCACCTCAGATGCTCCTGTCCCTCGCGACGGAGGACGGTACGGAGGAGCTGTGGGTGCCGGCGGCGACCTCGGGTTACACCTCCCGGGAGATCGCCCTGTCCCAGCGCCTGCTGGCGCGCTACCGGGAGGGCGCGTGCGCCCCCCGGACCCTCACGGCGTGGAGCCGGAAGCACCTCGGTGCCGCACCGGCACCACCCGAGCGCGAAGCCCTCCTGCGCGAGTGGGTAAACGCCTCAGGCGCGGGGCCGGGGGTCCGCGGCGCCGTTTCCTGAGGCCCTTCTTACCCCTGCCTTAAGCAGAACCTAAGGATCGGCTCCTGAGCCCCCGAGCCGGTGGAACGGCGGCCGCGGGCGGTTAGTTTGGCTGAGCCAGGGAGGGCCGGAGGCGGCGCCGTGACCCGTGAGGGGCGGCGCCGCACAGCCCCGGTCTTCCGGCGCACCCACGACTCGCGCAGCCCTGTGCCGTGCCCAGAGGAGATCCACCATGCCCGCACGCCGTACCGCAGCCCGCATCGCAGCCGGACTCGCCCCGCTCGCGGTGGCCGCGTACGCCGTCGCCCCGGCGGCCGCCCACGGCTCGATGACGGACCCGGTCAGCCGGGTGGCGGCGTGCTACGCGGAAGGCCCGGAGTCCCCGAAGTCGGCGGCCTGCAAGGCGGCGGTCGCGGCGAGCGGGGCCCAGGCGTTCTACGACTGGAACGCGGTGAACATCGCCAACGCGGCCGGTCAGAGCAAGGCTCTCATCCCGGACGGACAGCTGTGCTCGGCGGGCAACGACAAGTACCGGGGGCTGGACCTGGCGCGCGCCGACTGGCCGGCGAGCCCGATGACCGCGGGCGCGCACACCTTCCGCTACAAGGGGACCGCCCCGCACAAGGGCTCCTTCGAGCTGTACGTGACGAAGGACGGCTACGACCCGTCGAAGCCGCTGAAGTGGTCCGACCTGGAGGCCGCGCCGTTCGCGAAGGTCACCGACCCGGGGATGCAGGGCGGCGACTACGTCTTCTCCGGCACCGTCCCGAACAAGACCGGCCGGCACCTGATCTACAGCGTCTGGCAGCGCTCGGACAGCCCGGAGGCGTTCTACACCTGCTCGGACGTGGTCTTCGGGAAGGACAACGGCGGGGGCGGTACGGGCGGTACGGGCGGTACGGGCGGCAGCGGGGGCCAGCCCACGGCCAAGCCGACCTCCAAGCCGACCTCGAAGCCGACCTCGAAGCCGACCTCGAAGCCGGGTACGAAGCCGACCTCCGTGCCCTCGGGGCGGCCGTCCACGCTCCCCTCGGAGATCCCCTCGGCCCCCACCGACGAGCAGATCTCCCAGGGCGCCGGGAAGTCCACGGTGGAGCACGGCGGCCACGGGGACAACGACCCGAAGACGAACGGCGGCAGCAGCCCGATCCCCTCGCAGAGCGGGACCAACCTCGCGGAGACGGGCGGCAGCAGCACCACGCCGGTGATCGCGATCGGCGGGGCGGGCGTCCTGGCCGTGGGCGCGGCCGTGCTGTTCGGGCTGGCGCGACGCCGCGCGACCCCGGGCCGCCACGGCCGCTGACCGGGGACGGCGGCGGGCGGCCCGCACCGCGGGCCGCCCGCCGCCGTCAGGAGCGGACCTCCACCGTCAGGAGCGGAGCGCCACCGTCAGGAGAAGACCGACGCGCAGGTGGTCCGCTCGGCGTGCGCCGGGTCGAGGGCGTTGACCGCCTCGTGCCAGGCGATCCGGTCGGTGAGCCCGATGGCCACGTGCTCCGAGAGGTCCACCCCGCACAGGTCCTGGAGCAGCACGTTGCGGACGTTCGGCCCGGTGAGGAACTGGCTCCGGTACGGGGTGACCACCTCGTCGTACCGGGTGGCGATCACCGTGTACGCGACTCCGGGGACGGTGTCCCCGCCCGCGTTCAGCTTGTTCTGGAAGGGCGATCCGGCGATCTGGTCGGCGAGGCCCGGGGTGGCCTCGCTGATCAGGTGTCCGGCTCCGGGGAAGTACGGGAGGAGCTTGGTGAGGCCCAGCAGGGTCGTCCCGTGGTTGTCGGGGGCGAGTCCGACCAGGGCGTTGACCTTGGCGGCGCCGCCGAGGAACTTCAGGTAGTAGCGCGGCATCATGCCGCCCTGGGAGTGGCCGACGATGTCCGTCTCGGCCGCTCCGGTGGCGGCGAGCACCTTGTCCACGAAGTCGTCGAGCTGACCGGCGGACCGCTCGATGGGGCCGAGTCCGTTGAAGAAGGGGACGCCGGGCAGTTGCCCGTAGTCGAGGGAGTAGACGCAGTAGCCCCGGTGGACGAGGTACGGCGCGAAGCCGAGCCAGTTGTCCACGGAGTTCCCGAAGGTTCCGTGGACCAGGACGACGGGCCGGGGATGGGCGGCGGACGGTTTGCAGGACCAGTTGTTCCAGCCGCTGCTCGGCGCCGGGGCGGCCTGGGCCGCCTGGGTGGGGGCGACGAGCGCGGCGGCGGTCAGGGTGAGGACGGCCAGGGGGCGGAGGAGGCGTCTCCAGGGCAGCATCGTGTGATCTCCTTGCGGCTCAAGGGGAGTAACGAGGGATGGCGCGGGAAGTGCGTGGGGGTGCATCCCGTGATCCGGATCACAAGGGGGCGCTGCAGCCGCTAAATTACGGGCGAGTAGCAAAACTGGGAAGTTACGCGGCGGTAAAAAATCCGTGGTCCCCCTGATGGACCGCTCCGACGGCCGTCATCCATTCGGCCCTCCCCTGCTGCGCCGGGCGCCCGGCACGCCGAGCGTGTGAGACATGACCCAGCCCACCCACGCAGACCCAGGGCAGTCCGGCGGGTTCCTCGCCGAGATCAAGGACGCCGTCACCACCCGGGCCGCTCTCCTGGTCCTGGGCGTACTGGCGCTCCAGCTCGCCTTCATCACCTCTTACGTCGGGGCCTTCCATCACCCCGAGCCCAGCGAGATCCCCCTCGCGGTGGCCGCGCCGGCCCGACCGATCGCCGACCAGACGGCGAAGCAGCTCTCCGCGCTGCCGGGCAAACCGCTCGACCCCCGCGCCGTACAGGACGAGGCGACGGCGCTGCGCCAGATCCAGAACCGGGACGTCGACGGCGCGCTGATCATCGACCCGGCCGGCACGACCGACAAGCTGCTGGTCGCGAGCGGGGCCGGGGCCTCCCTGTCCCAGGCCATCGAGGAGATCGTCGGCGCCGTCGAGAAGACCCAGGGGCGCGGCGTGCGCGTCGTGGACGTGGCCCCGGCGGCCGCCGGCGACGGGCGCGGGCTGAGCTCGTTCTACCTGGTCGTGGGCTGGTGCGTGGGCGGCTACCTGTGTGCCGCGATCCTCGCGATCAGCGCGGGCGCACGGCCCGCGAACATCCACCGCGCCGTCATCCGGCTCGGCGCCCTGCTGGTGTACTCCATCGCGGCCGGGCTGCTCGGCGCGGTGATCGCCGACCCGGTCCTGGGGGCCCTGCCCGGCAGCATCTGGGCCCTGTGGGGGCTCGGCACCCTCGTCGTCTTCGCCGTCGGCGCGATCACCCTGGCCTTCCAGGGCCTCGCGGGCGTGGTCGGCATCGGTCTGGCGATCCTGCTCGTGGTGGTGCTCGGCAACCCGAGCGCCGGCGGCGCCTATCCGTACCCGCTGCTGCCGCCGTTCTGGAAGGCCATCGGCCCGTGGCTGCCGCCGGGCGCGGGCACGTACGCCGCGCGCTCGATCGCGTACTTCAAGGGCAATGACATCACCGGCCCGCTGCTGGTCCTGAGCGGCTGGGCGGTGCTGGGATCGGCGATCACGCTGGCCTGCGCGGCGGGCCGCAGGGGCAAGGCGGGGGCGGCGGTGGGCAGCGGGCTCCCCGAGGGGCCGGACGCCCTGCCGGAGAGGGAAACCGTGCGATGAACAATCCCATCCAGGTCCGCAACCGCATGGGCCCGGCCGAACAGGCCGTCTCCGTCAAGCGGATGGAGCCCAGCGCGCAGGCGCAGCTGGGCCCCCTCGGCCTCACCGGCTTCATCGTGGTCACCACGCTCGCCACCGGCATCGACGCGGGCATCTTCCCCGAGCACCTCAGCCACTCCGTGCTGCCGCTGGTCGGCTTCTTCATCGGCGGGCTCGCCCAGCTGCTGGCCGGGCTCTTCCAGGCGCAGCGCGGCGACACCTGGCACGCGACCGTCTTCGGCGGCTTCGGGCTGTTCTGGATGTCGAAGGCACTCCTGATCCAGTGGGTGCTGCCCGCCACGGATCCGGCGCTGCGCGGCGACGTGAGCGCGCTGTTCACGCTGCCGTGGGTGTTCGTGGTGTTCGTGCTGTGGATCGGCAGCTGGCGGATCCACCTGGTGCTGCTGTCGACCTTCACGTGCGTGCTGGTGGTCTTCGTGGCCATGACGGTCAGCGGGTTCACCGGCTCGGTGATCTGGAACCGGATCACCGGCTGGAGCGGTCTGCTGGCCGCGCTCGGGGCCACGTACCTGCTCGCCGGGCAGATCATGGCGAGCACCTGGGGCCGCCAGGTGCTGCCGATGGGCCGCTTCCTGGCCCCCGAGGAGCACCCGGAGGCGTGACCACTCCATGATGACCGGCACGCCATGATCAGCACCCTCGCGGTGGAGAACTACCGCTCTCTGCGCAAGCTCATCGTCCCCCTCGGCCGGCTCACCGTGGTGACGGGCGCCAACGGCACGGGCAAGTCCAGCCTGTACCGGTCGCTGCGGCTGCTGGCCGACTCCGCGCGGGGCGGCGCCGTCGCGGCGCTGGCCCGGGAGGGCGGACTGCCCTCCACCCTGTGGGCCGGCCCGGAGAAGCTCGGGCGGGCGGTGCGCGAGGGGCGGTACGCCGTCCAGCCGACGGTCCGCTCCGAACCGGTGAGCCTGCGGCTCGGCTTCGCCGGGGACGAGTTCGGCTACGCGGTGGACTTCGGCCATCCCTCGCCCGTCCCCGGCTCGCTCTTCGGCCTGGACCCGGAGATCAAACGGGAGTGCACCTGGGCCGGGCCGGTGCTGCGCCCCGCCGCCCTGCTCTCGGACCGCGCCGGACCCGCCGTGCGCACCCGTACGGCGGACGGCGGCTGGCACCGCACCCAGGGCGCCCTGCGCCCGTACGACTCCATGCTCAGCGAGCTCGCGGACCCGCAACTGGCCCCCGACCTGCTGGCCCTGCGCGAACTGATCCGCTCCTGGCGGTTCTACGACCACGTCCGCACGGACACCGACGCGCCGGCCCGCACCCCGCGCGTCGGAACCCGTACGCCGGTGCTCGCGGCGGACGGCTCCGACCTGCCGGCCGCGCTCCAGACGATCCGGGAGACCGGCGACCACGCGGCGCTCGACGCGGCCGTCGAGGCGGCCTTCCCGGGCAGCAGCGTGGCGGTCGCGGAACGGGACGGCCGCTTCGAACTGGAGCTGCACCAGCACGGGCTGCTGCGCCCGCTCGGCGCGGCGGAACTCTCCGACGGGACCCTGCGCTACCTGCTGTGGACGGCCGCCCTGCTGACCCCGCGCCCGCCGGCCCTGATGGTGCTCAACGAGCCGGAGACCAGCCTCCACCCCGACCTGCTGGGCCCCCTCGCGGACCTGATCCTGACGGTGGCCCGCACCACCCAGACGGTGGTCGTCACGCACGCCACACCGCTGGCGGACGCCTTGGCGTCGGGCGTCCACCGCCACCGCGTGGACCTGCGGACCATCACCCTCCTCAAGGACTTCGGCCAGACCGAGGTCGCGGACCGCGAGGGCCCCCTGGACGAACCCCTCTGGTACTGGCCGAAGCGGTAGACGCCGGGTCGTTCCGCCCCCAGCCCGCCTCCGGTCCGCCTCCGGTCCGCCACGACCCGCCTCCCGCCTAGCCGATCCGCACCACGCGTGCCCAGGCGGGCGGCGCGTCGGGGACGTGGTCGCGGTTCTCGTCCCACGAACCCCTGCGCCCCTGCCGGGGGAACAGCCCCACCACCGTCCGGCACGAGGGCCGCGTGCTCGGCCAGGGCGTCTGCCCGTCGGTCAGGACCACGATCACGTCCGGACGGGGCCCCGACCGCAGCGCCGTGGCGAAGCCCGTCCGCAGGTCCGTGCCCCCGCCGCCCAGCAGGGGGATCCCCTCCGCACGGCACAGCGGATGGGCGATCCGGGCGGACGCGTCGCACGGCACCACCGTGACCAGGTCCCGGCGGCCGCCCACCGCCCGGGAGATCGCGGTGACTTCCAGGAGCGCGCTGCCCAGTTCGGCGTCGCTGACGGAGCCGGAGGTGTCGATGACCACGCTGACCCGGGGCGGCCGGCGCCGCAGGCTCGGCAGCACCGCGCCCGGCACCCCGGCCGAACGCCGCGAGGGCCGGCTGTACGCGTAGTCGTCGCCCGCGCCGGATCCGGAGGTGGCCGAGCGGACGGCCGCTCCCAGCAGCTCCCGCCACTGCTGCGGCGGGTGGAACGCTTCTTCCGCCCAGCGCTTCCAGCCGCTCGGGGCGCTTCCCGGCCGGCCGGTGATGCCCTGCGCCACCCGGAACCGGACCGCGTCCCGCTCCTGCTCGCCGAGGCCGTCCGCGCCGTCCGCGCCGAGGTCCCACTCCCGCTCCAGCCCGTCGGCGCCGCTGCCGCAGTCCAGCCAGGCCATGTGCTGGGTGTGCGGCCCGAGCCCGAACTGCGTCAGGTACTCCTCCATGAGCTCCCCTTCCGGCAGCCCCACGGCCGCCGGCTGGACAGCACCGGCGGGCCGGACCAGCCCGTCGCCGTACACGTCGTCGTTGATCTCGAAGTCGGCCGCGATGTTGATCCGCAGCCGCTCCCCCGGGCCGCTCAGCCCGGGCTCCCGCGCGACCCGGTCCCCGCGCCCGTGGTGGTCGCGCAGCAGGTGGGACACCTCGTGCACCCAGACCGCCGCGAGTTCCTCCACGGGAGTGCGGTCCACGAAGCCGGGCGAGACGTAGCACCGCCAGTGCCGGTCGACGGCCATCGTGGGCACCCGGCGCGATTCCACGACGTGCAGGGCGAACAGCGCCGTGGCCAGGTACGGACGCACGCGTACGGCGTGCAGCCGGGCGGCGTAGAGCTTGTCCAGGTCCAGGGCGACCGGCGTCACCGGCCTCACCGGCCTCACCGGTGTCACCGGCGCGGGGGTCATGGGCGTTGCGGGGGTCATGGGCGTCACTGGCTTCACCGGCCCACCGTGACGGGCGCCCCCGACCGGACGCCCGCCCGGTCGGCACGCCGGGACAGGGCCACCGCCCCGGCGAGCCGGTCGATCGCGGCCGGAACCTCCCAGTCCTCGCGGCGCAGCGCCGCGAGCGTGCTCGCGGGGACGACCACCAGGTCCGGGGCTCCGGTTTCCAGTGCCCGGGCCAGGAGCGCCCACGCCGCGTCCCAGCGGGACTTCTCCGGGCGCCCCCGCACCGCCTCGACGACACCGTCCAGCACGGCCTGCCGCAGGTCCCCGCGCTCGGGCAGGACGGCGCCCGCCGGGTCGGCGAGCAGGGACTCCGGGTCCGGGAGGTCCATCCGGTCCAGGCTCGCTAGGAGTTCCAGTCCGGGACCGTCTCCCACGGTTCCCCTGACCAGCAGGGAAAGCACCTCCCGGGAGGATCCGGCCGCGGTCGCGAAGGCGATCAGGCAGAGCGTCATCTCCCAGCTCCGCGGTGAGGGCCAGGGGCCGCCCCGGCGGGTTTCGCCCGACGGCAGCCGGTGGACCAGGTTGGGCCGGGCGGCGAGCAGCCCGCACACCGCACGGCGGGCGAAGTCCACGGCCCCGGGAAGCCGTTCGGGGTCGAGCCGGGGCAGCGTGGCGCGCGGCCAGGTCCCGCCGAGGCCCCGTACCACCACCTCTTGGTCGTGCGTCCACTGGAGGTGGACGAAGCGGTTGGCCAGCGGCGGGCTCAGCTCCCAGCCGTCCGCCGCGGAGGACCGGGGATTGGCCGCAGCCACGATCCGGACTTCGGGCGGCAACCGCAGCGCGCCGATCCTCCGCTCCAGTACGAGGCGGAGCAGGGCCGCCTGCACGGCCGGCGGTGCGGTGGACAGTTCGTCGAGGAACAGCAGCCCCCGGCCGGCCCGTACCAGGCGCACCGCCCAGTCCGGCGGGGCCATCGGCACCCCCTGCTCCGCGGGGTCGTCCCCGACGATGGGCAGGCCGGAGAAGTCGGAGGGCTCGTGCACGCTGGCGATGACGGTGGTCAGCGGCAGGTCCAGGGAGGCGGCGAGCTGGGTCAGGGCCGCGGTCTTGCCGATCCCCGGCTCGCCCCACAGGAGTACGGGCAGGTCGGCGGCCACGGCCAGGGTCAGGGCCTCCAGCTGGATGTCGGGGCGCGGTTCGGTCGTCGTATCGCGCAGCAGGGCCAGCAGCCCTGCGGTGACGTCGAGTTGGGTGGTGCCGGTCGGGGTCGGGGCGGACGGGGCGGTCTGGGCATGGGAACGCATGCGGAATCACCTTCGGTTGTGTGGCGGGAGCGTGAATGGGGGTGGTGCGGGAGGCCGGTTCAGCGGCGGGTCGCATCCCGCGAGCGCTAGGGCCGGCGCGGACGGGGAGAGCGGTAGCCGGCGTGGGCGCGGTCGGCGGCCGGTCCGGCCAGCCCCGCCCGGAACAGGCCGTAGGTGATCCGCCGGAGCGCGGCCGCCTCCAGCTCATCCCGCAACGGGCCGTCGCGCAGCAGCGCTCCGGGACCGAGCAGTCCTTCTACGACGGCCAGGGCGCCGGCGGTGTCGCCGTGGTCGAGGCGTTCACGGACTCCGGAGAGGGAGTCCGGCCGGCGGTGCGCCTCGTCGATGGCCCGCAGGCAGGGCAGCGGCGTGCCGGTCAGCGCGACGAGCAGCTCCTCGCGGCGGATCTCGGCCGGGTCGTGGTCCAGCGGAGCCAGTACCCCGTCGACCAGGCCGATCCGGTGCCGGGCACCCCGGCAGTCCACCAGGCGGGGTCCCCCCGGCCGGTCCGCGACCGCGGCAGGGCGCGGCGGCGACCGGTCCGGCAGGAGGGCCCGGCCGACCAGGGGGTGCAGCCGGCCCGCGTCGATCGCCCCGGCGCGGAGCAGCTCCAGGTCGGGCAGCACCCAGGTCGCCGCGTCGGGCAGGGCCGGCGGGGCGGGTGCACCCGGCTCCACGGGCGCGGCCGCGGAGATCTGCCCGGCGCCTTCACCGTCCCGGTCGGCGTCCCCGCCGCCGTCCCCGCCGCCGCGCAGGTGCACGTACAGCCGGTGCCGGGCTCCGAGCCGGACGGTGACCGTACCGCCGGGGCGTCCCTCGGCACGGAGCACGATCCCGGCCTCGGCCACCCACCGGTCGACGGCGCAGCCGGGCAGCCCGGGCAGCGGCCCCGACAGGACGGGATCCACCGCGGGATCCACCGCGGGGGCCGAACCGCCGGGCGGCCGGTCGGCCCCGGACCGGGTGCGGAGCTCGTCGCTGCGGCGGGCGTCCCACAGGTGGCGGTGCAGATCGAGGCGGAACCGCGGATGCGGGCGGGAATGAGGATGGGGATGGGGATGGGGATGGGGATGGGCATGGGCATGGGGCCCGGCCCCCGCACGGCGGCGGGCTGCGTCCTCGGAGCGAGCTCCGTCCCACAGGGCGAGGCTGATCCGCTGCCCGTACTCCGCCCAGGCGGGTGGAGTCCGGGCCACCAGGTGGACCGGGCGGGAACCACCGGGCCCCGCGTCCCCGTACCGGGCCAGCGCGATGGTCAGCCCGGGGCGCAGCAGCCCGTCCGGGGCGATCCTCGGCAGGTGCCAGCGCAGCAGGTCCGGCGCCAGGTGGCGCAGGTCGGCCCGGATCCGGGCCGCGAGGTCGCGGCCGTGGGTGCGCGCCAGGACGCGCAGGTCGAAGTCCACGTCGACGGCGGCCGCGGCGCACGCCCCCGCCCAGTCTCCGGCGGAGCGGCGGGAGGTCGCGGTCTCGATCATGGAGGGCGGCACGGCGAACTCGCGCACGCGCAGCCAGTAGGAAGGGCGGGAAGGAACCCCGTTCGCGTTCTGAGTGAGCATCAGCACTCACCTTGCGCGGACGGGACCCCCGATCTCTGTGTACGGAAAGTAGTCATCGCGGCGAGAGTAACGGCCCTCCCCCACGGCCCGCCAGGCATTTCTCGACCAGCCGGGCCCAGCCGGGTCAGCCCAGCCGGGTCGGCCCAGCCGGGTCGGCCCAACTGGGCTGGCAGCGCACCGGCGTTGCTCGGGGCGTGACTGCCGGGCGCAGCGGCGCCTTGAAGTTCCGCCGGCCTACCCCGCCCGGTGGACCACCTCGCCCGCGACCACGACCGTTTCGGCCACCGTTCCCGGGATCTGCTCCGGGGCCACCGCGAGGATGTCGCGGGACAGGATCACGAAGTCGGCCGCCTTGCCGACCGTCAGCGAACCACGGTCCTGCTCAAGGAAGTTGGCGTACGCGGAGCCCATCGTGTAGCCGTACACCGCCGTCCGGGCGTCCACCGTCTCCTGCTCCTGCCACGGGTCGCCGCCGCCCAGCGGGCGCCGGGTCAGCGCCGTGTAGATGCCGATCATCGGGTCCATCTCGGCGACGTTCCAGTCGCTGGAGAAGGCCAGGACCGCTCCCGCCTCGGCGAGGCTCCGCATCGGCCACGCCTTGTTCCAGCGGTCCTCCCCCACGTTCTCCGCCCAGTCCTGGCCCGGACCGGCGATCTCCGGCGCGCAGTGCCGGGGCTGCATGCAGGCCACCACGCCGAGCTGCTCGAAGCGCGGTACGTCCTCGGGGTCCAGGCATTCCACGTGCACCACCTGGTGGCGGGCGTCGCGCGGGCCGTTCACCGCCCGTGCGTGCTCGACGGCGTCGAGGACGGTACGGATGCCCCGGTCGCCCGTGGCGTGGACGAAGCACTGGAACCCGCGCGCGTCCAGCCGGGCGAGCAGCTCGGCGAACTCCTCCGCCGGGTAGAAGGTTTCGCCCCGGTGCGCTCCGCAGCCGGTGTACGGCTCCAGCAGCGCGGCCGTGCGCGGCTCCACCACGTCGTCGATGTAGAGCTTGAGGGGGCCGACCCGGAAGCGGTCCCCCGCGTGCACCTTCGCCGCCGCCTCGAAGAGGTCGAGGTCCTCCTCGGTGGTCCCGCGCGGGTGGAACAGCGCGGCGACGATCCGCGAGCGCAGCCGTCCCTCGGCGCGCGCCCGGTCGTACAGCTCCAGGTCGTCGAGGGAGTTCTGCGGCTCCACCACGGTGGTGATGCCGAAGCCGATCGCGTCGTCGAGGCTCTTGGCGAGGCGCCCGTACTGGCGGTCCGGGGAGGCCCACGGCACGCCCAGGTCGCGCAGGGCGCGGTGGCCGTCGCGGGAGAGCCCCTTGATGGCGAAATCCTTGACGAATCCGGTGGGTTCGCCGGTCTCGGGGTTCACGGCAGCCGTGCCGAAGGGCAGGTCGGTACGGTCCTTCGCGACGCCGAGCCGGCGCATGGCCGCCGTGTTCAGCCAGGCCGTGTGGACGTCGTACGAGAGCACGATCGCGGGGGTGTCCCCGGTGACCGGGTCCAGGTCGGCTGCGGTGGGCATGCGACCGCCGGGGATCGCGGAGTAGTCGAAGGCCTCGGCCTCGATCCACTCGGCGTCCGGGTTGGCCTCCCGCCACGCGCCGATCCGGTCGAGGATCGCTTCGAGCGTCCGCACCCCGGCGAGCTGCACGCACGCGTCGTCGGAGCCGAGCCGGACGTGGTTGTGGGCGTCGATGAATCCCGGCAGCACGAGCCGGCCGCCCGCGTCGATCCGCTCCGTGCCGGGGCCCGCCCAGTCGGCGGCCTCCGCGTCCGGGCCGACCCAGACGATCCGCCCGCCCCGCACGGCGAGGGCTTCGGCCTCGGGCAGCTCGGGGTCGACGGTGTGGATGCGGGCTCCGGTGAGGAGCAGATCGGCGGGGGCGGAGTGCGACATGGGGTGGTGCTCCTGTGCAGAGGCCGTACGGGACGGTGGGCGTCGGGGAAGTGGGCGTCGGGGAGGTAGGACGACGGGAAGCCGGGGCCTCGCGAAGGCAGGGCCCGGAAAAGGCAGGGCCCGGGGCGGCAGGGCCCGGGGCCGCAGGGCCCGGGGCGGCAGGGCCCGGGGCGGCAGGGCCCGGGGCGGCAGGCCCCCGGAGGGGCAGGGCCCTCAGGCCGCCGGGGCGTACGCGGGCACCCGCCGGGCGAGGGCCCAGTACGTGAGCCCGGAGACCACCGAGCCGAGCAGTGTGAGGTCAGCGCCGCCGAGCGGGGCCACGAGCGGCCCGGTCCACAGCTCGGAATCGCAGGTCAGGGCGGCGAAGGCCATGCCGGCGAGCAGGGCGGTCATGCCGGCGGGGTGGTAGCCGGAGCGGTACCAGTAGGCGCCCGCGCTCCCGGCGTGCAGCGCGTCGGAGTCGTAGCGGCAGCGGCGCAGCAGCATGTCGGCGAGGAAGACGCCGCCCCAGGGGGCGAAGACGATGATCAGGAGGGAGAGGAAGGACAGCAGCGAGGTGGTGAAGTCGGTGAGGAAGAGCGCGGCGAGCGACCCCGCGGCGGTCACGGCGGCGCTGATCACGATGGCGCGGGCCCGGCTCCACGGGATGCCGAGGACCTGGAGGTTCAGGCTGGAGGAGTAGAGCGTGATGATCGAGTTGGTGACGGAGCCGCCCAGGACCAGGGCCAGGAACAGCGGCTGGAACCAGCCGGGGAGCAGGCTCTCGGCTCCGGCGACGGCGTCGGTCATGTCGGTCTGGGTGGCGGCGGCCACGCCGGCGATCCCGAGGGCGACGGAGGAGACGAACCCGCCGAGCGCGCCCATCCAGGTGATCGACTTCAGCGAGGTGGTGCGGGGCAGGTAGCGGGTGTAGTCGGCGGGCATCGGCAGGTACGAGAAGGGCCCGGCGAGCATCACGACGAAGGCCAGGCTCCAGCCGGACAGGCCCGGGGCCAGGGCGTCGGCCGGGGCGGTGGTCTCGGCGCCGGGCAGGACGAAGACCAGCAGGGCGCCGAAGCCGACGGCAAGGACGTAGGCCATCCAGCGCTCGGCGAACTGCACGGTGGCGTGGCCCCACATGGCCACGGCGAAGGTGAGCGCGAGGGTGACGCCGAGCGCGAGGCCCCGGATCAAGGTGCCTTCGCCCAGACCGACCTCGGCGAAGAAGACTTCCAGTGCCAGGGTCCCGACGACGGTGTTGACGATGGTGTAGCCGATGCTCACCACCCAGTTGAGGACGCCCGCCGGCCAGTTGCCCCGTACGCCGAAGGCGGCCCGGGAGATGACCAGGGTGGCGGTGCCGGTGCGGATGCCGCTGAGACCCGCGGCGCTGATCGCGAAGAAGGACAGTCCGCTGATCACGACCACGGCGGTGGCCTGCCAGAAGCTGAGGCCGAAGGCGACGGCGAGGGCTCCGTTGATCACGTAGGTGAAGGTCAGGTTCGACCCGAACCAGAGCCAGAAGAGGTCCTTGGCCCCGCCGTGGCGCTCGGCGTCGGGGATGGGGTCGATGCCGTGCGTCTCGACTCTGAAGACCTCGTCGACGTCGGCCGTCGTCTCCTGGTGTGCCATGCGTCTGCCCCTGACCTTCGGCGGTGAACCGCGAACCGTGAACCGTGAACCGTGAACCGCGAACAGACCTTGAACGGCGTTCTAAGTTCTTGAATGGCATTCAAGATGCGCTGCCGACCTGGACCCCGTCAAGACCCTGTCCGGGATAAGGTCGGCCCACGAAGATCGGGAAGGCGGCACGGGTGGCAGGACCGGCAGGACCGGCGGGAGCGGCACGGCGGCGCGACGGGCGGATCGCCCAGGAGCGGATGCTGGAGGAGGCCATGGCGGCCATCGCCGAGGACGGGCTGGCCACGCTCACCATGTCCGCGCTCGCCGAACGGCTCGGCACCAGCGGCGGCCACATCCTGTACTACTTCGGCAGCAAGGACCGGCTGCTGCTGGCCGCGCTGCGCTGGAGCGAGGAGCAGCTCGCCGCCGAACGCGCCGCACTGCTGGCGCGCCGGGTCACCGCCCACCGCAAGCTGGCGCTCTTCCTGGAGCTCTACCTGCCGCGCGGCCCGCGCGACCCCCGCTGGACGCTCTGGATCGAGCTCTGGGCCCGGATCCCCTCGAACGAGCCGCTGCGCACCGCCCAGCAGGAGATCGACGACGGCTGGCAGCGGGATCTGGAGGCACTGCTCGCCAGGGGGGTGGAGCAGGGCCGCTTCACCCCCGGCCTGGACGTCCCCGCCCGGGCCTCGGAGCTGCTCGCCCTGCTCGACGGGCTGAGCACCCGGGTGGTCCTGGGCGAGCGCGGCGCCGACCGGGCCACCTCCCTGGAGCGTGCCCGCTCGGCCGCGGCCCTGCTGATCCCGCACACCTGAGCCGTCGGCGCACCGCCCGCAGCCGGACATCCCGCAGCCGGACATGTGGAAAGCCCGCCCGGGCCTTAGCGCCCCGGACGGGCTTTTCCGCTCCTTGGCGGAGGTTCTCAGGAAGAAGAAGGGTCGCTCCTTGCCAGGGTCACTTCTTCTTGGCGGCGGCCTTCTTGGCCAGGGCCCCCTCGGCGTTGCCGTAGTACGCCTGGCGCATGAGCTGCTTCAGGTCGTCGATCATCGGCATCCGCGGGTTGGCGGGGGCGCACTGGTCGGCGTAGGCGTTCATGGCCTGGGTCGGCAGGGCCTCGATGAAGGACTGCTCGTCCACGCCCTCCTCGGCGAAGGAGGAGGTGATCCCGCACTTGCCGCGCAGGTCCTCGACGGCCTTGGCGTAGGACTCGACGCCCTCGGCGGCCGTGGCGGCCGGCAGGCCCAGCATCTTGGCGATCTCCTGGAAGCGCTCCGGCGCCCGGTAGACCTCGGCCTTGGGCCACGGGGTGGCCTTGTGGGTGACCGTGCCGTTGTGGCGGATCACGTGCGGCAGGAGCAGCGCGTTGGTGCGGCCGTGGGCGACGTGGAAGGTGTTGCCCAGGGTGTGCGCCATGGCGTGGACCATGCCCAGGAAGGCGTTGGCGAAGGCCATGCCCGCCACCGTGGAGGCGTTGTGCATCTTCTCGCGGGCCTCGGGGTCGTTCGGACCGTCGACCACGCAGCGCTGCAGGTTTTCGAAGATGAGCTTGATGGCCTGGAGGCACAGGCCGTCGGTGTAGTCGTTCGAGTACGCGGAGACGTAGGCCTCGGTGGCGTGCGTCAGGGCGTCGAAGCCGGAGTCGGCGGTCACCTTGGGCGGGAGGCCCATCGGCAGCATCGGGTCGACGATGGCGACGTTCGGGGTCAGCGCGTAGTCGGCGAGCGGGTACTTCTGAGCCGCGGCCGGGTCGGAGATGACGGCGAACGGGGTGACTTCTGAACCGGTGCCGGAGGTGGTCGGGATGGCGACCATCTTGGCCTTCTCGCCCAGCGAGGGGAACTTGTAGGCGCGCTTGCGGACGTCGAAGAACTTCTCCTTCGTGTCGGCGAACTCCACCTCCGGGCGCTCGTACATCAGCCACATGATCTTCGCGGCGTCCATCGGCGAACCGCCGCCGAGGCCGATGATCGTGTCGGGCTTGAAGTCGCGCATCATCGCGGCGCCGGCCTGGACCGTGGAGAGCTCCGGGTTGGGCTCGACGTTGTCGATGATCTGGATCGACACGGCGCCCTCGCGGGCCTGCAGGATGTCGACGACCTTCTGCACGAAGCCGATGGAGACCATCGTCTTGTCGGTGACGATCGAGACGCGGCTGATGCCGTCCATCTCACCGAGGTAGCGGATGGAGTTGCGCTCGAAGTAGATCTTCGGCGGGACCTTGAACCACTGCATGTTGGTGTTGCGCCGTCCGATCCGCTTGACGTTGATCAGGTTGACCGCGGTGACGTTGTTCGACACCGAGTTGTGTCCGTACGAGCCGCAGCCCAGGGTGAGCGAGGGGAGGAAGGCGTTGTAGACGTCGCCGATGCCGCCGAAGGTGGAGGGCGAGTTGGCGATGACGCGGATCGTCTTGACCTTCTTGCCGAACTCCTCGACGAGCTCCTCGTCCTCGGCGTGGATGGCGGCGCTGTGGCCCAGACCGTGGAACTCGACCATCGCTGCGGCCAGTTCGAGGCCGTGCTCGGTGTCCGAGGCCTTCAGGCAGGCCAGGATCGGGGACAGCTTCTCGCGGGTCAGCGGCTCGTTCTCGCCGACCTCGTTGCACTCCGCGAGGAGGATGGAGGCCTCGGCGGGGACGGTGAAGCCGGCCTGCTCGGCGATCCACTGCGGGGACTTGCCGACGACGTTGGGGTTCAGCTTGGCGCCGTTGGCGTCGGCCGCGTAGGCGGTGGTGCCGAAGACGAACTGCTCCAGCTTGGTCTTCTCGGCGGCGGAGACCACGTGGGCGCCGAGCCGCTTGAACTCGGCCAGACCCGCTTCGTAGATCTCGGTGTCGAGGATGACGGCCTGCTCGGAGGCGCAGATCATGCCGTTGTCGAAGGCCTTGGAGAGCACGATGTCGTGGATCGCGCGGCCGAGCTTGGCGCTCTTGTGGACGTACGCCGGGACGTTGCCCGCGCCGACGCCCAGGGCCGGCTTGCCGCACGAGTAAGCGGCCTTGACCATCGCGTTTCCGCCGGTCGCGAGGATGGTGGAGACGCCCGGGTGGTTCATGAGGGCGCCGGTGGCCTCCATGGAGGGGGCGGTGACCCACTGGACGCAGTCGGCGGGAGCGCCGGCGGCGACGGCGGCGTCGCGGACGATGCGGGCGGCCTCGGCCGAGCAGTTCTGCGCGGAGGGGTGGAAGGCGAAGATGATCGGGTTGCGGGTCTTCAGGGCGATCAGCGCCTTGAAGATCGTGGTCGAGGTCGGGTTGGTGACCGGGGTCATCGCGCAGACGACACCTACGGGCTCGGCGATCTCCGTGATGCCGTTCAGCTCGTCGCGGCGGATGACGCCGGCGGTCTTGAGCCCGCGCATCGAGTTCACGACGTGCTCGCAGGCGAAGAGGTTCTTGACGGCCTTGTCCTCGAAGAGGCCGCGACCGGTCTCCTCGACCGCCAGCTGGGCGAGCTCGCCGTGCTGGCTCAGCGCGGCCAGCGAGGCCTTCTTGACGATGTGGTCGACCTGCTCCTGGTTGAACGACGAGAACTGGTCGAGCGCCTTGAGTGCCCCCTGGACCAGTCCATCCACCATCTCGTTCGCCTGCATGGCAGGAACTCCTTCATTTCGACTCAACCCGAACCGCTTTCCTGATGACTCAATTCGACACCCAAAAGCGGAAGCCGCGCCGCCGAAAAAGCCCTTATCCACCAGGCCGAAGGTCCGTTCACGCCCGTTCACACCTTCTCCACCACCCACCTGACCTGCGCAGATACCTTGGGACCTAAGACCCCTGTGTGCTTGTGAAAACTTTCACAAGAATTTCGGGCGAAGTGCGCCCTACCGCACTCCTCCCCCAGCGCGCACAATCACCGTGACGAGTCGCTTCGACCGTGAGGGAGGGAGCGCGTGCGCAGTCAGGTGCGCGTCGCGGACGGACGGAATCTGACGGTGGAGCGCTGGGGCGACCCGCACGGCAAACCCGTTTTCCTGCTCCACGGCATGCCCGGCAGCCGGCTGGGCCCCGCTCCCCGGGGCATGGTCCTCTACCAGCGCCGGATGCAGCTCATCGCCTACGACCGCCCCGGCTACGGCGGCTCCGACCGCCATCCGGGCCGCACCGTCGCCGACGTGGCCACGGAGGTGGCCGCGATCGCCGACTCCCTGGGCCTGGACACCTTCGCCGTGGCAGGCCGCTCCGGCGGCGCCCCCGGCGCGCTGGCCTGCGCCGCCCTGCTCCCCGACCGGGTCACCCGGACCGCCGCGCTGGTTTCCCTGGCCCCCCGGGACGCGGAGGACCTGGACTGGTTCGAGGGCATGTCCCCCTCGAACATCCGGGAGCACTCCACCGCCGGCCGGGACCCCGAGGAGCTCGCCGCCCGGCTGATCCCGCGCGCCGCCGGGATCGCCGAGGACCCCGGCCGGCTGCTGGACGAGCTGCGCCGCGAGCTCACCGACAGCGACCGCATGATCGTCGCGGACGCGGGGCTGCGGGCCATGCTGCTGCGCAATTACCGCGAGGGGGTCCGCACCTCCGCCTACGGCTGGATCGACGACGCCATCTCCTTCAGCGGCCCCTGGGGCTTCGACCCGGCGGACATCCGCTGCCCGGTGCTGATCTGGCACGGCGAGCTCGACGTGTTCTCCCCCGTGGGCCACTCCCGCTGGCTGGCCGGCCGCATCCCGGGCGCCACCACGAACATCGACCCGGCCGCCGCGCACTTCGCGGCGCTGCGCGCCCTGCCCGACGTACTGACCTGGCTGCTCCGGGAGGTACCCGCGCCTCCCGTCAACGAACAGCAGCCGGCGTAGACGACCGGCGCGGAAGTGGTCCCACCGCCCACCGCGCCATCAACTCGCCCGCACGGCAACGCGAGTTGTCACCCCGCCGGGCCCGGTCCGCGGATGCGGGGGCCACCGCGACCGCGGCGCGGCCGCCCCTCCCGACCGGGGGCCGCCGTACCCGGCCGGGAGGGGTGAACATGGACACCCCAAATGGAAAGGATCTTTCCTTGAGGCAAACGGGCGAATACCGGGTCCGAGGGAATTCGATCATGTTTACCAGAGCCGCCCGATCGGCCCTGCACAGGACATCACTCTGTAGCGACGACCTGGGCAGTTCGGCACGCCGATCAGCGGCCGGGGCGGTAAAGTCCGCGCCAGACACTGGCTTCTCGCCATGGTCAACCCTCCCATTCCCCATGACCTCCCCGAGGACGGCGTCATGAACACCTCCGCAACCCACCCGGCCAGCACCGTCACGGCCACCCGCGTCCCGCTCGACCGGATCGATGTCCGCGGTGCGCGCGCGGCCGCGACCCTGGGTCGCGTCCTCCCGACGGAATCCGGCCGAAAGGTCCAGACGCCCATCTTCAACTCTGCACTCTGACGACGAAGTCAGCGCTCTAGACTGGTGGAATGACCGGCCTGATCGCTTTTCGCGAGATCGTCCTGAAAGTTCACAGCAGATGCGATCTCGCTTGTGATCATTGCTATGTCTACGAACACGCAGATCAGAGCTGGCGCGGCCGGCCCAAGGTGATCTCCCCCGAGGTGATCGCACAGACCGCGTCGCGTCTCGCCGAACACGCAAGGACACACGCACTCCCCTCCGTCACGGTCATCCTTCACGGAGGGGAACCGCTCCTCGCGGGCACCGCCCGCCTCCGGCTCGTGTGCGAGGAATTCACCCGCGCCCTCGACGGCATCGCCGACCTCGACCTGCGCATGCACACCAACGGCCTTCAGCTCAGCCGCCGTTACCTGGACCTCTTCGCGGAGTTCGGCGTCAGCGTCAGCGTCTCCCTCGACGGGGACCGCGCGGCCAACGACCGCCACCGCCGCTTCGCCGACGGACGCACCAGCCACCCCCTGGTCCTGGCCGCCGTGGACCTCCTGCGCACCGAGCCCTACCGCCATCTCTACCAGGGTCTGCTCTGCACCATCGACGTGGCCAACGATCCCGTGGCCGTCCTCGACGCCCTCGTCGAACTGGCCCCGCCACGGGTTGACTTCCTCCTCCCGCACGCCACCTGGCAGACGCCCCCGGTCCGTCCCGACGAGGCCCCCGACACCTACGCGCGCTGGCTGCTGCGGGTCTTCGACCACTGGGAGCGCCTGGGCCGCCCGGTCCCCGTACGGCTCTTCGACTCGCTGTTCTCCACCCTGGCCGGCGGCCCCAGCCTCACCGAGTCCCTCGGCCTCGCGCCCACCGATCTCGTGGTGGTGGAAACCGACGGGAACCTGGAACAGGTCGACTCCCTGAAGAGCGCCTTCGAGGGGGCCGCCGCCACCGGGTTCAACGTCTTCGACCACGCCTTCGACCTGGTCGCGTCCCATCCCGGGGTCCGCGCCAGGCAGTTGGGCCTGGCCGGCGTCAGCGACACGTGCCGCCGCTGCCCCGTCGTACGCTCGTGCGGAGGCGGGCTCTACACGCACCGCTACAAGGCCGGTCCCGAGCACCTGTCCGGCCCGGAAGCCGTCGGTGATTTCGACAACCCCTCGGTCTACTGCACCGACCTGCGCGAACTCGTCGACGGCGTGGAGGGGCGTACGGGCGCCCGCGCGAGCGCGCCGGAACTGTCCGACCCCATCGCACTGGCCGCCTCCCAGGAGCAGCTCACCCGGGACCTGCTCGCCCTCCTGAACGACCGCCGTACGGGTGATTCCGACTGGGACCGGGCCTGGCGGGTGCTGGGGGCCGTGGAGCGGGCCGGGCGGGCGGGCGCGGACGCGCTGGACGCCGTACTGGCCCACCCCTTCACCCGGACCTGGGTCATGGCCTGCCTCGACCCCGCGCAGGAGGGCCCCGAGGCCCCGCGGGCGGCCCGCCGGCTGACCGCACTGGCCGCCGCCGCCGTGCTGCGCGGCGGTCTCGACCTGCCCGCCGAGGTCGTCTACCGGGACGGCGAGGTGTACCTGCCGACGCTCGGCCTGCTGCGCCTGGGCGAGCCCGGCACCGAGGGGCGGGCCACGCTGCACGCCGCCGACGGGGGGTACGCCGTCCGCGAGGAGGGTCGCGCCGAGCACCGCTTCGGTCCCGCGGCGGGTGACGCGCGCTGGCAGCCCGTACGCACCTGGTCGCCGGGGCCGGACACGGCCCCGGTGGCGCTGGAGGACCTCGACCCGCACCGCAACTGCTTCGCCCGCCCGCCCAGGCTGCGGCTCGGCGCCGGGGAGGCCGAGGAGTGGCGCGGGCGCCTCGACGCGGCGTGGGCGCTGCTGCGGTCCTCGGTGCCCGAGTTCGCCGGGGCCGCCGCCACCGGGCTGACCACACTGACCCCGCTCGCGGGCGGCCCCCGGGCCCGCGGCTGGGGCGAGGCCGGGCGGCACGGTCCGGGCGCGCTCGGAGTGCCGTACGCGGCGGGGGTGGCGGAGACCGCGCTCGCCCTGCTGACGGGGAGGCGGCGGGCCGGGCTCCAGGCGCTGACCGAGGTGGCCGACCTGTACGCGCTGGACGGGGAGTGGCAGCACCCCTCGCCGTGGCGGGAGCGCCCGGTCCCGGTGTCCCGGCTGCTGGCCGACGTCCACGAGCGGGTGGCCGTGGAGGCCTACCGGCGGGCCACCGCCGCCGCGGAGCCGGGCGGGCTGGACCGGATCAACCGGGCCCTGGACCGGCTGTCGGGGGCGGCGGAACTGACGAGCACCGGCAAGCGGCTCGTGGAGCGGCTCCGCTGGGAACTCAAGGCGGTCGACGCATGAAGGCGGCCGTCGCATGACGAGCGGCCTCGCCGCCCCCCTGCGCGCACTCGGCGTCCGCCCCGGCACGCGCCTCCTGGTGCACGCCTCGCTCGGCGGCACCGGTCTGCGCGCCGAGGAGCTGCGGGGCGCCCTGCTCACCGCCGTCGGGCCGGGCGGCACCCTCGCGGCGCCGGCCTTCACCCCGCAGAACTCCAAGACCTCCACCGCGCACCTGGCACGGATCGCGGGCCTCTCCGAAGGGGGCGTACGGGCCTTCCGCGCACGGATGCCCGCCTTCGACCCGGCGCTCACCCCGAGCCACGGCATGGGGGTGTTCGCCGAGGCGGTGCGCACCGCTCCGGGAGCGGCCCGCAGCGGGCATCCGCAGACCTCGTTCGCCGCGGTCGGCGAGGGTGCCCGGGAGCTGTGTGCGGGGCATCCGCTGACCAGCCATTTGGGCGAGGAATCCCCCTTGGGAAAGATGTGCGGGGAGGGATGGAAGGTACTCATGATCAATGTGGGATTTTCCGTCTGCACCGCTTTCCATCTCGCGGAGTATCGAATTCCGAAGCCCCCCTTGCGCATGTACGAGTGTGTGGTGAAGGTGAACCATCCGGGGTCTTCAGGGGGGCAGCCCTGTCACGGCAAAGAGGCGCCGAAGCGGGAAGGGTGGACCGCGTACGAGGACATCGCGCTGGATGACAGCGATTTCGCCGAGATCGGCAGGGCGTTCCCGGAAGACCGGATTCGCCGGGGGCGGATCGGAAGAGCATCGACCATGCTCTTCGCCCTTCCGCATGCCGTCGATCACGCGCTTGAATGGATGACCGAAAACAGACGCTGATTGACTGAACGATGAGGGGATGTGGCGGAGCAGCTCCGGAATGATGTTTCTTCGCTCGCATCTTCGGGACGGGGGTCGTGTGCCCGCATCAGTGCAGCCGTACTTTTTTCTCAGTTATGCGCATACACCGAGGTTCGGGGCGGGAGGACCGGACCCGGACATGTGGGTGGAGCGGCTTTTCCGCGATCTCTGCAGCCATGTCATGGCACTGACGAATCTGCCCGCGGGAGCCGAGGCCGGCTTCATGGACCGGGAGATACGCAGCGGTGAGGGCTGGTCGGAACGGCTCGGGGCGGCGCTCGCCACCTGCCGGGTCTTCGTCCCCCTGTTCTCGCCGCGCTACTTCGCCAGCGAAATGTGCGGGAAGGAATGGTTCGCCTTCGCGCAGCGCACCATCCACCACGTGGCACTCAGCAATCAGCCGGCCGAGGCCATCGTGCCCGCGTTATGGGTGCCGGTGCCTCCCTCACAACTCCCGCTGCCCGCAGAGCGGTTGCAGTTCAACCACAACACCTTCGGCGAGCGGTACGTCACCGACGGGCTCTACGGCCTGATCAAACTGCGGGGCTACGCCGAGCAGTACGAGAGCGCCGTCTACGAACTCGCCAAACGCATCGTCCGGGTCGCCGAGACCGTCCGGCTCGATCCGATCCGGCCGCTCGACTACCGCCTCGTGCCCAGCGCCTTCGGCTCCCCGGGCAGCACCCCGGGGCCCACCACCCGCACCCTGCACGTCACCGTGGCCGCCGCCTCCCGGCACGATCTGCCCGAGGGCCGCAGCCCCGAGTACTACGGGGACAGCGCGCTGGACTGGAACCCGTACCACCCGGTCTCCCAGCGGCCCATCGCCTACGTGGCCGAGGACCTGGTCCGCAACCTCAACTACCAGACGACGGTGGGCTCGTTCGACGACGAAGCCGGCCACTTCGACTCCAAGCAGCCGCCGACCCGGCCCGAGATCCTCATCGTGGACCGGTGGGCGGTGGAGGACGAGCAGCGCCGGCAGCGCCTGGCCGCCTTCGACCAGGAGTCCCGGCCCTGGATCAACGTGGTCGTGCCGTGGAACCGGTACGACCACCAGAGCCGCGCGAAGGAGGGCGAGCTGGCCCACCGGCTGGAGGACACCATGCCCGTCAAGATGAGCCAGGGCCGGGCCGCCTGCCGGGCCGCCGCCAACGGGGTGGCCAACATGGAGACGCTCGGGCAGATCCTGCCGCAGGTGGTGGAGGCCGCCGCCCAGCAGTTCCTCAGACACGCCCAGGTCTATCCACCGGCCGGCAGCCCCGTGGCCGGAACCGAACGGCCCCGGCTGCTCGGTCCGATGGGGATGAACGGGCCACCGGCCCCACCGCCCGCCCCCTTCCCGCCCACCCTGGGCGACACGGGCGACGGGCACAGCGGGTCGGGCGGGCCCGACACCGACAACGACAACGACCGGGGGGACGCGGATGACATCGAGTCGTGACAGCCAGAGCCATGACAGCCAGAGTCGTGACAGCCAGAGTCGTGACAGCCGGCACGGCAGCGGTGACGAGCACCGCGAGGGGCGCATCGTCACCTTCTACTCGTACAAGGGCGGCACCGGCCGCACGATGGCGCTGGCCAACACCGCCTGGATCCTCGCCGCCAACGGCAAGCGGGTCCTCGCCGTGGACTGGGACCTGGAGGCACCCGGCCTGCACCGCTTCTTCCACCCCTTCCTGGACCCCTCCACCCTCGGCGCCACCACCGGTGTCATCGATCTGATCAGCGAGTACGCGTGGGCGGCCACCAGCCCGGTGCAGCGCGCCGACGACTGGCACAAGGACTACGCGCGGATCCAGCCGCACGCCGTCTCGCTCACCCCCGAGAACCTCGGCTGGGAGTTCCCCGACGGCGGGACCCTCGACTTCGTCTCGGCGGGCCGGCAGAACCGCGAGTACTCGGCGACCGTCTCCACCTTCGACTGGGACAACTTCTACGACCGGCTCGGCGGCGGGCTCTTCTTCGACGCCTTACGGGCCGACATGAAGCGCAACTACGACTACGTCCTGATCGACAGCCGCACCGGCCTCTCCGACATCGCCGACATCTGCACGGTCCACCTGCCCGACGTCCTGGTCGACTGCTTCACCCTGTCCGACCAGTCCATCGACGGCGCGGCCTCCGTGGCCCGGCAGATCGACGAGCGGTTCAACGACCGCGGCATCAAGATCTACCCGGTTCCGATGCGCATCGACGAGGGCGAGAAGGAGAAGGCCGACGCGGGCCGCGCGCTGGCCCGCATCAAGTTCGACCGCTTCCCCAACGGCCTGATCGGGGACGACCTCACCTCCTACTGGGGCGCGGTGGAGATCCCGTACCGCCCCTACTACGCCTACGAGGAGACCCTGGCCACCTTCGGGGACGAGGCCGGGCTCACCAACTCCCTGCTGTCCGCCTTCGAGCGGCTCACCGCCGTCGTCACCGAGGGCGACGTCACCTCCATGCCGGCCATCGGCGAGGAGGTGCGGCTGCGCATCCGCGACGCCTTCACCCGGCGCCGACCCGCCCTGCCCGCCGACCTCTTCCTCTCCTACGTCGCCGAGAACCGCATGTGGGCCGACTGGATCGAATCGGTGCTCACCCGGGCCGGCTTCCGGGTCGTCCCCCGGGACGTCTCCGCCGAGAGGGCCCCGGCCACCGCCGCCGGCGACACCCTGGGCGGTACCGGGATCAGCGTGGACACGGCCGCGCGGACCGTGGTGCTGCTCTCCAGCGCCTACCTCAAGTCCGCCCGCGCGGTGGACGTGTGGGAGCGGGCCGCCGCCGAGGACCCGACGGGGGGCCGGCGCCAGCTGGTGCCGCTGCGGGTGGGCGACGTCCGCCTGTCCACCCCGTACATCGACCGCAACCCGGTGGACCTGTTCCGCCTCGACGAGGTGCACGCCACGACCGCGCTGCTGCGCGCGGTGGAACGGCCCATGGCGCTGCCCGACACCGTCGCCAGCGCCTCCGCGCCCGGCCCCCGCTTCCCGGGGACGGTCCCGAAGATCTGGAACGCGCCGCCCCGCAACCCCGGCTTCACCGGCCGCTCCATCGTGCTGGAGCGGATGCGCGACCAGCTCGGCGGCGGCATATCCGTGGTGCTGCCCCAGCCGCAGACCCTGTTCGGGCTCGGCGGCGTCGGCAAGACCCAGGTGGCGCTGGAGTACGTGCACCGGTTCATGGCCGACTACGACCTGGTCTGGTGGATCTCCGCCGAGCAGACCGACGACGTGGTCGCCGCCCTCGCGGAACTGGCCGTACGGCTCGGCGCGCAGACCGGCGAGGACATGTCGGCCGCCTCCCAGGAGGCGATCGACCTGCTGCGGCGCGGGGTTCCCACCTCGCGCTGGCTGCTCGTCTTCGACAACGCCGACGATCCCGAAACGCTCAAGCGGTACTTCCCGCCGGGCGGCCCGGGGCACGTGCTCGTCACCTCCCGCAACCAGTCCTGGTCCCAGTACGGCGACGCCCTCCCGGTGGACGTGTTCCTGCGCGAGGAGTCCATCGAGCACCTCCAGCGCCGGGCCCCCGGCCTCAGCAAGGAGGACGCCGAGCAGGTGGCCGTCGCCGTCGGCGACCTGCCGCTGGCCGTCGAGCAGGCGGGCGCCTGGATCGCGGAGACCGCGACCCCGGTGTCCGCGTACATCGAGCAGCTGGCCCAGCAGGCCGCCCGCGTGCTGGCGCTGAACCAGCCGCCCGGCTACCCGGAGCCGGTGGCCGCCACCTGGAACGTCTCCATAGAGCGGCTCCAGTCCCGCTCCCCCGCGGCCGTGCGGCTGCTCCAGCTGTGCGCCTTCTTCGCGCCCGAGCCGATCTCGGCGAACCTGCTCTACAGCAAGGAGATGATCGACGCCCTCAAGCCGTACGACTCCTCCCTCCAGGAGAAGCTCGTGCTCGGCCGCGTCATCCGGGAGATCGGCCGGTTCGCGCTGGCCAAGGTCGACCAGGTCAGCAACAGCATCCAGGTGCACCGCCTGGTGCAGGCCGTGATCCGGGCGCAGCTCTCCGAGGAGGAGCAGCGCGAGGCCCGGCACGCGGTGCACCGGATCCTGGCGGGTGCCCGGCCGGACGACGACGAGCCGATAGACAACCCGGAGACCTGGCCGCGGTTCAACACCATCTGGCCGCACCTGACCCCCTCCGAGGCCCGGTTCTGCAAGGAGCCGGAGACCCGCCGGCTGCTGATCGACCGCGTCCGCTACCTCTGGAAGCGCGGTGACTTCAAGGCCGCGTACGCGCTGGGCGAGGAGTTGCGCGAGACCTGGCGCGAGACCCTGGGCGGCGATGACCTCCAGTACCTGTACCTGCGCTTCCACCTCTCCAACATCCTGCGCTCGCAGGGCCGGTTCGTGGAGGCGATGGAGCTGGACGAGGGGACGCTGGAGCGCCAGCAGGCAGCGCTGGGCGTCTCGCACCCGCACACGTACATGACCACCAGCGGTCTGGCGATGGACCTCGGCGCGCTCGGCCGCTACGGCGAGGCCATGGAGCTGGCGAACGCCGCGCACGAGGGCTTCGGGCAAATCTTCCACGAGGCCCACCCGCGGACCCTGGCCGCCGCGAACAACCTGGCGCTGAACCTGCGCATGATCGGGCAGTACGCGCGGGCCAGGGAGATCGACCAGGAGGTCCTCGACCGGCGCACCGAGGTGCTGGGCACGGACCACCCGTACACCCTGTCCTCGGCGCAGAACCTGGCGCGCGACCTGCGCGAGGTGGGCCGGTACGACGACTCGGTGCAACTGCTGAGCCGGACGTACGAGATCTACAAGCGGACCCTGGGCCGGGCCTTCCCCGGCACCCTGTCGGCGGCCAAGAACCTCGCGGTCTCGCTGCGCAGGGCGGGCGACGTGGAGGACGCGCTGCGGCTGACGACGGCGACCCGCAACCGCTACCGGGCCAAGTACACCTCGGTCAACCCGGACCTGCTCGCCTGCGAACTGAACCTGGCCGCGGACCTGTTCGCGACCGGGGACCCGGGCGGGGCGCGGGACCTGGCCCAGGAGGTGGTGGACGAGTACGTCAAGGTGCCGGGCGAGCGGCACCCGTACACCCTGGCCGCGGTCAACAACCTCGCGGTGTTCCACTGGGGCACGGGGGCGGCGGAGACCGCCGATCCGATGCTGCGCCAGACCATCCGGCACATGCGCGAGGTCCTGGGCGACAACCACCCGCACACCATCTTCGCCAACCTCAACCTGGCCAACGCCCGTGCCGACCTGGGCGATCCGGAGGGCGCCCTGGAGCTGGAGCGGATATCGGTGATGCGGCTGCGCGAAGCGCTGGGCGTACACCACCCGGAGACCCTCGCGAGCGCCTCCAACATGGCGGTCAGCCTGGACATGATGGGCCGCAAGGAGGAGGCGAACCGGGTACGGGCCGAATCGGTGGCCGAGCTGACCCGGCTGCTCGGCGAGGACCACGGTCTGACCCGGTACGCCCGCGACGAGCGCCGGGTCCACCGCGACCTGGAGCCGCTGGCGGTGTGATCCGCGGGGGCGGCTCCCGCCGGGCGCCGCCCCCGCGCCTCCCCTCCCCTCCCGATGGACGCAGAACGCAGAACGCAGAACCAGCAGACTGGGGGGTTCGCTGTGAGTGACAGCATCACCTTTCGCAACGAGGACCTGCCGGCCCTCTTCCACCACACCGACCAGGCGGCGATCTCCCGGCAGCGGGAGTCCACCCAGGCCACGCGCGCCCAGCTGATGCTGCTCGTCGTGGCCGCCGCGATCGCGGCCCTGCCCGAGGGGCCGAAACTCGGCTCCGCCTACCTGTCCGGGCTCCTCAGCGTGCTCGCGTACGCCGGGGTGCTGGGCGTGGGCGTACGGGCCACCCGGCGCCGGGCCCGCCCGCAGTGGCAGCTCAACCGCAGCGCCGCGGAGTTCATCAAATCGCTGGCCTGGCGGTACGCCGTCCACGGCGCCCCCTTCGGCAGCGAGGTCCCGGGCGCCGAGGAGACGTACCGGACCCGGCTGGAGGCGGGACTGAACGAGCTGCGGAAGATGGGCTGGGAGGATCCGCGGACCGCCGGGCTGGTGCCGGAGGGCGGCGAGATCACCGGGGCGATGTTCCGGCTGCGGGGACTGGACTACCAGGTCCGCAGGGAGACGTACGTCCGCGACCGGCTGATCGAGCAGCGCAACTGGTACCAGCGCAAGACGGAGGTGTCCCGGCGGGCCACGGCCCTGTGGTCGTGGTCGATCGTGCTATTGACCCTGCTGGCGCTGCTGTTCGCCCTCTTCGGGGCGTTCGGTTCGGGTCCGGGGCCGGCGCTGACGGGGCTGCTGAGCGCGGCGGCGACGGCCGGCATCGCCTGGAACGAGGTGCGGCGCCACCATCCGCTGATCGAGGCGCACACCCTGATCGAGCAGGACCTCTCCGCGATGATGGTCGTGATGCAGACGACGATCACGGAGACGCAGTGGCCGACAGCGGTCTACGAGACCGAGCGGTACGTGTCCCCGCAGCACACGGACTGGCTGGCGCGGCACAGTAGTTGACCATCCGCGAGGGCGTGGCATCAGTCCCGGGCCACGCCCTCCCGCCAGATCACGGTGACGGGCTTCCCGAGCGCGCGGGCGTAGGCGACGATCTCCGCGGTGCCGCCGTGCCCGCGGGCGGGCAGGCCGTCCCAGACGGCGACGAGGCGGTCGCAGGAATCGGCGATGTAGGTGCCGGCCGCGTAGTAGGCCTCGTCGGTGGAGCGGGCGAAGTCCATCCGGACCTCCTGGGCGGCGCGGCGCTTGAGCCCCAGGTACCGGTCCAGCGCGCCGGTGTCCCCGAAGCCCTCCTCGTAGTCCCCGCTGGGGATGACCACGGTGAGGTCCGCACCGCATTCCAGGGCGATGGCGGCGAACAGCTGGTCGGCTCCCTCGGCGAGGCTGGAGAGGGCTTCCAACGGCCCTTCGTGGCCCTCCAGGACGGCCCGCAGCCCCTCCTCCACATGGCCGAGCAGCTCGTCCGGAATCGACCGGTGCCCGGTCACGCCGATTCGCTTCATGCGGAAACCCGCTCCCCCCCGTGGACACGAACGCCCTGGACATCCTCCCAGAAGGCGGGAGGACGTCCAGGGGTGCGGCGGGGGCGCACGGCTCCGTGGCGGCCCCACGGCGCACGGGGGGCAGGGCTAGGGCACGCTCACGGCTAATACACGCTCACGCCGTACGCGTTGAGCGCCTCGACGACGGGCTGGAAGAACGTGGTGCCGCCCGAGGAGCAGTTGCCGCTGCCGCCGGAGGTGAGGCCGACCGCGCGGGTGCCCGAGTAGAGCGGACCGCCGCTGTCACCGGGCTCGGCGCAGACGTTGGTCCGGATCATTCCGTAGACGACGTCGCCGCCGCCGTAGTTCACGGTGGCGTTGAGCCCCGTCACCGAGCCGCTGTGGGTGCCGGTGGTGGAGCCGCGGCGGGTGACGGACATGCCGGTGGTGGCGTTGACGGCGCTGGTGATGTCCTGGTTGCCGACGGTCCCGGGGTGGGCGACGGCGGCGTTGTCGTAGCGGACGAGCCCGTAGTCGTTGTTCGGGAAGCTGGAGCCCACCGTCGCGCCGATGACGGTGGTGCGGGCGGAGTTGGTCCACCAGGTGCCCGCGCCGTCGGTGCAGTGGCCGGCGGTGAGGACGTAGTAGGTGCTTCCGCTGCGCACGTTGAAGCCGACCGAACAGCGCCAGCTGGTGGCGTACTTGGCGTCGCCGCCGCTGAGCAGCTTCGTCAGCTTGCCGGGGGTGCGCTCGATGCGCAGGGCGGCGGCGTTCGCTCCGGCCGCGCTGCGGATCTTGGCGATGGAGGCCGCCGAGACGGTGGAGTCCGCGGTGACCACCAGGGTGCCGGTGGCGGGGTCGGTGTGCCAGGCGGTGCCGGCCACGTCGGCGCGCAGGACCGAGGCGCCGGCGGAGGCGAGCCGGTCGGCACTGAAGCCGCCGTCGGCGTGTGCGGCCGAGGGGGCCGCGAGGGCGGCCACCGCGGCCATGCCGGTGGCCACGGCGAAGAGCCTGGAACGGATGATGCTCTTGATCGTCACTTGTCGTCCTCCCGAGTGGGGTTCGGAGGCCCGGCGGGGTGGGGTGGTGCCGGAGCCCGTGGAGGGCGGCCGAGGGCACGGCGGACGGGATGGCGTTCGACGTGCCCCTGACAAGCCCCGAGAGACGCTGACGGGAGTCTCCTGGTGTCGGATACCGCTAGCAAGGGCGCCTTTCAGCCGCTTCCCGCCCGCCGCGATCCCGAGGGGCGGGGTCCGCCGCGACCCGCGGCGCGTGCCGAACACCCGGCGCGGCCTGGTGCGGTCAGGTCGGACACCCGTACCGCCCCTCCCCCTGGCGCGCCGGCCCGCCAGGGCCCCGGAACGGCCGGAATTCGACCTTCCGGATGATCGGCAAGCCCGGAGGGACCCCCGGACTCGCCGATTCCGCCGGTCTCGTCCGCGTCAGCGCTCATGCCGCTCACCCCTTCCACGCGGGCCCGGCCGGAAACCGGACGGTACGCCGTCCGGGCCTGCCGGCGTCCGGGCCTCTCGGAGTCCGGGCCTGCCGGCGTCCGGACCTCTCGACGCCCGCGCCCGTACGCCTCCGTGCGCGTCCGGAAACACGAATGCCCCGGACGCCTTCCCCACAGGGGGAGGACGTCCGGGGCGGTGTCGTGCTCACGCGCCGAACGGACCGGGCGCCCGGACCCTGGGGCCCGGGCACTCAGGGCCTAGTAGACGCTGACGTTCCAGCGGGAGAGGGCTTCCTTCACGGGCTGGAAGTAGGTGGTGCCACCCGTGGTGCAGTTGCCGTTGCCGCCGGAGGTGAGACCGAGCGCGCGGGTGCCCGAGTAGAGCGGGCCGCCGCTGTCGCCGGGCTCGGCGCAGATGTTGGTCCGGATCAGACCGTAGACGATCTCACCGTTGCCGTAGTTCACGGTGTAGTTCAGGCCGGTCACCTTGCCGCTGTGGGTACCGGTGGTGTTGCCGCGCCGCTTGGCGGACATGCCGACGGTGGCGCTGGCGGCGCTGGAGATGTCCTGGCTACCGACCGCGCCCTTGTGCGACAGGGACTTGTTGTCGTAGCGGACGATCCCGTAGTCGTTCGTCGGGAAGCTGCTGCCCGCCGTGGCACCGATCTTGGTGGTGCGGCTGGAGTTGGCGTACCAGGTGCCCGCACCGTCGGTGCAGTGGCCCGCGGTCAGCAGGTAGTACGTAGTGCCCCGGCGCACGTTGAAGCCGAGGGAGCAGCGCCACTGCGAGGTCCAGATACCGGCGCCGCCGGTGATCAGCTTCGACAGCTTGCCGTGGGTCCGCTCGATGCGCACCGCCGAGGCGTTCGCCCCGGCCTCCTTCTTGATCTTCGCTATGTTCGCGTCCGAGACGGTGGAGTCCGCGGTGACCACGAGGGTCCCCGTGGCGGGATCCGTGCCCCAGGCGGTGCCGGCGACGTCGGCCCGCAGGAGCGAGGCCTCCACCGCGGCGAGGCGCTCGGCATTGACGCTGCCGCCGCTCGGGGCCTCGGACGCCGACGCGGGAACCGCGAGGGTGGCCACGGCGGTCAGACCGGCGGCCACGGCGAAGAGCCGGGAACGGAAGTTGCGCTTGATCGTCACTTATTGTCCTCCCGAAGGGATCGAAGCCCGGGGCCAGGTGCAGTGCCCGGGCTCGTGCGGGCAGCAGGAACCACGACCGGCTTGACGCCGTTCGCCGTGCCCCTGACAAACCCGGTAAATGCTATCGAAGAATTTCTGCCGTCAGACCCGCCCGGCAAGAGCCGATTCCAGCCACTGTCCGCTGACGTCCGACCGACCCGGCCGACATACTCCCTTGCCGCAGAGCAGGCCGCGCCATCACCCCTCCCCCATCGATCCCCGGAACGGCTGGAAATCGCCCTACTGAATCACCGATGCGAGGGGCCCGGCCAAGCCCGCACCAAACCGGAACCAACCCGTCACCAAGCCGGAGCCGAAGCGGAGCCTGAACGTCCTCAGCAGCCGTCGCAGGGACAGCAGCAGCAGTCCCCGCAGCCGCAGCCGCATCCGTCGCAATTCGGGCCGCAGTCACAGTTGCCGCACCACGCGTCCTTCTTCTCCCGGGACCACGGACCCTCGTGGTCCGTGCAGCACAGCTGGCAGGTGCAGAACAGCCCCAGGGCCACCGCGCAGCCCGGCAGCAGGTCCCGGCGCGGCTTGCGCGGGGGCGCCGGCGGCGGGCCGAAGTCCACCGGGGGCGGACCGAAGGAGCCCTCTGGCGCCCGGTCGGTCCCCGTGTGGCCGGTATGGGCGCAGCCCGCGGTCCCGAAGGCCCGGTCCACCGAGGTGCGCAGCTCGTGCACGAGCAGCCGGTGTGCGAGCCCCGCGTCGGCGAACTCCACCTCCCGCAGCGCCAGCCGGATGCCCCGCAGCGCGTCGTCGCACAGCCTGCGCGCCTCGGTACGGGGGGTCCCGGTGGCGGTCAGCGGGTTCCAGGCGCCCGCCGCCGCGTCCGCGGCCTGGTCCTCGACGGCGTCCAGCAGGTGCGCGAGCCGCCCGAAGTAGCCTCCCGCCTCCGCGAGCGCGGGAGCGTTGCCTGGCCGACCGGCGAGGGTCGCGGTATGGGCGAAGGCGGCGGCCGTGGCGGTCTCCGTGGGCTCGGTCACCACGAGCACCGGCGTGCCGGCTCCGGCGAGGGTCTCGATGCCCGCCTGCCGGTCCACGGCATCGACGAGCACGGCCGTGTCGAAGCCGAGCGAGGCGCCGGTACGGGCACCCGCCCGGTCCCAGCCACGGGCCACCCGGCGCGCGGCGAGGGCGATCGGGGCGCGGGCCAACAGGCCGTCCCGGTCGGCCACGTGGTCGCGCACCTTCGCGGAGGCCAGGACCAGCGAGACGGCCGCGGCGAGCCGGGCCCCCTCGCCGTTGGCCACGGCCGCGCTGCGCATCCCGCGCAGTGGACAGGGACCGGCGGTGCGCCGGGAGCCCGGAGCGGGACCCGACTGAGCCTCCGTCAGAACGGAGACGAGCAGCCCGTCGTAGTTGGTCACGATCCTCGCGAACTGGCCGTGGTCCCCCCGAAGTGCCAGGCACAGTCCGCAGAGATGGGCCATCCACTCCGTCTTGAACCGTTCCCCGAGGCGGTGCGTGCAGGGTCTGACGATGCCGAACAAAACGATTCCCCCGTGTGTCATACGCGTGCTGACGGGCATGGTAGCGAGACCGGCCGTCACCCGTACGCCCCCATCGGTCACCCGTACGGCGGCGCCGGTCGTATTTTCACTCAGTCAGCAGCGGTAGCCGCCCGGATCCTTGACGGTGCAACGGATGTTCTGCACCAGTACCGTCACGAAACCCCTGCGCGGCGACTATCCACTTGGCGCGTTGTCAGCATCATGGACGACGATAGGGACGCGGAAGAGAAGACAGACTGACCGCGATGAAAGGAGGCGTCCATGGGTTCGGTACGCAAGGCGAGTGCCTGGCTGGGTCTCGTAGAGGACAGCGACGACGAGCGTTACTACGACGACGACTACGCGGAGGCCCCGCAGGGGGGTTCGGTGGTCGGCCCCGGCGAGCAGTGGGTCACGGACCCGCGCGTCAAGGTGGCGTCGGAGTCCGCCGTCGATCAGGGCCGCCGCATCGCGACGGTCACCCCGGACGGTTTCCGCGACGCCCGCGGCATCGGCGAGCTGTTCCGCGACGGTGTCCCGGTCATCGTGAACCTGTCCTCGATGGACCCGGGCGACGCGAAGCGCGTGGTCGACTTCGCGGCCGGTCTGACCTTCGGTCTGCGCGGTTCGATCGAGCGGGTGGCGACCAGGGTCTTCCTGCTGACCCCGGCCGACACCCAGATCGTGAGCGGCGAGTCCGGCGGCCGCTCGCGCGACTTCTTCAACCAGAGCTGAGCCCGGGGGCACCTCCCAGCGTTGGCTGGGGGACCCTCACCGGCCGCCTCCGGTTCCTTCCGGCCCTCCCGGCATCCAGCGGGGCCCACGCGGCCTAGCGGAAGGCGTCGAGCCCGGTGAGCGCCTTGCCCAGCACGAGCTGGTGCATCTCGACGGTGCCCTCGTAAGTGAGGACCGATTCGAGGTTGGTGGCGTGCCGCATGACGGGGTATTCGAGGGAGATCCCGTTGGCACCGAGGATCGTCCGCGCGGTGCGGCAGATGTCGATGGCCTCGCGGACGTTGTTGAGCTTGCCGAAGCTGATCTGCTCCGGGCGCAGGGTCCCCGCGTCCATCCTCCGCCCCAGGTGGTGGGCGAGCAGGATCCCCTTGTGGAGCTCCACCGCCATGTCCGCGAGCTTGGCCTGGGTGAGCTGGAAGCCACCGATGGGCCTGCCGAACTGCTCGCGCGTCTTCGCGTAACCGAGCGCCGACTCGAAGCTGGCGCGCGCCGCGCCCATGGATCCCCAGACGATCCCGTACCGCGCGTGGCTGAGACAGCCGAGCGGCCCCTTGAGCCCGGTGACGCCCGGAAGCACCGCGTCGGCGGGCAGCCGTACGTCGTCCATGACCAGCTCGCTGGTCACCGAGGCGCGCAGGGACCACTTGTGCTTGATCTCCGGGGCGGAGAAGCCGGCGCTGTCCGTGGGGACCGCGAACCCGCGGATCCCCTCCTCGGTCTGCGCCCAGACGACGGCCACGGCGGCCACCGAACCGTTGGTGATCCACATCTTGCGGCCGTTCAGCACCCAGTCCGAGCCGTCCCGCTTGGCGTGCGTACGCATCGCACCGGGGTCCGAGCCGACGTCCGGCTCGGTCAGCCCGAAGCAGCCGATGAGCTCGCCGGCCGCCATGCCGGGCAGCCACCGCTGCTTCTGCTCCTCGGAGCCGTACTTCCAGATCGCGTACATCGCGAGCGAGCCCTGTACGGAGACCAGCGAGCGGATCCCGGAGTCGGCGGCCTCCAGTTCCAGGCAGGCGAGCCCGTACTGGACGGCGCTCGCGCCCGCGCAGCCGTACCCCTGGAGCGACATGCCGAGCGCCCCGAGGGCGCCGAGCTCCTTGGCGATCTCCCGGATCCCGGGCAGCTCGCCGTTCTCGTACCACTCGGCGATGTGCGGCAGGACCCGGTCCGCGGCCCAGCCGCGGACGGTGTCCCGGATGGCGAGGTCCTCGGGCGTGAGGAGTTCGTCGAGCCCGAGCGGGTCGGTGGGAACGAAGGACACTGCGCCTCCTGGCAGGCCGGGATCACAAAACCTAGCGCCGCAAGTTTGTCGGTCCGCCGGGCCGCGGTCCACCCGCTTCCGGTGTGACCCCGGTCGGGTTTCCCCGGTTCCTGGAGGCAGACTGCGGACATGCTCGATACTTCCGCGCGGCTGCTGCGCCTGTTGTCCCTGTTGCAGGCCCACCGGGAATGGACCGGGGCCGACCTGGCCGGCCGGCTCGGCGTGACGGCGCGGACCGTGCGCCGGGACGTGGACCGGCTGCGGGAGCTCGGCTACCCCGTGAACGCCAGTCCGGGCACCGGCGGCGGCTACCAGCTGGGGGCCGGGGCCGAACTGCCGCCGCTGCTGCTCGACGACGACGAGGCCGTCGCGGTGGCGGTCGGGCTGCGGACCGCCGCCGGAAACGGCGTGGAGGGCATCGGCGAGGCCTCCGTACGGGCGCTGGCGAAGCTCGAGCAGGTGCTGCCGTCCCGGCTGCGGGCCCGGGTGTCCGCGCTGAACCGTTTCACCGTCCCCATGCTCCGCGGGGCGGGTGCGTCCACGATCGACCCCTCCGTACTGACCGAGCTGGCCGGCGTCTGCCGCGACACCGAGCGGCTGCGCTTCGACTACCGGGACCACGGGGGCACGGGCACCCGCAGGACCGTCGAACCGCACCGGCTGGTGTGCAGCGAACGCCGCTGGTACCTCGTCGCCTGGGACCTGGACCGGGAGGACTGGCGGACCTTCCGGGTGGACCGGATCGAGCCCAGGCCCCCGCACGGACCGCGCTTCACCCCGCGCCCGCCGCCCGCCGAGGACCTCGCCGCGTACGTCTCGCGGGGCATCTCCCAGCGGGTGTACGCGGCCCACGCGGTCATCCGGCTGCGCGTGCCCGAGCAGGAGGCCGCGCGGATCATCGGGCCGGCCGACGGGACCCTGGAGCCGCTCGACGACCAGAGCTGCATCCTGCGCACCGGGGCGGTCAACCTCGATGTCCTGGTGATTCACGTCATGCTGATCGGGTGTGAGTTCGAGGTCGTCGAACCGGCCGAGCTGACGGACCACATCCGGGCCGCGCGAGATCGGCTCGGCAGGTCTCTGGAGCCGCGCGAAGCGGCCGGAGAAGTGAAGGAGTTGTAAGGAAGCGGCGGGGCCCCGAGTGCACTCCGGCCACAATTCCTGAGAGTTTCACCGGAATTCGAAACAGAATTCACCCCGGGCGTGTCGCGGGACGGCGAATAAAAGGTCCAGACGAACTCCGCCGTGGGAGACTGTCGACAATCCGTGACCCAAGCGTGACCCGGTATGGAGGAACGTCCGGGCGCGGCGCTGACGTCCCGGCCCTTTCGCGGCCGGGTCCGGCCGCGAAAGGGCCGGGGTCGGCCCCGGACGCGCCGCGGCGGGCCCCGGTCGTCGAACCGGGGCCCGCCGTGGACGTGCGAGCGGAGGGGGTGCGTACCGTCCGGCTCAGCCGCCGGCGGCCGGCCGGGGCGCCGCGCCGCGCGCCGGGGCGCGCTCGGCGTGGGCCGGGCGGCGGCTGCCGGCCGGGGTGAGCGGGGTCCGCTCGGAACGGATCAGGTGCGGACGGGCGGAGAGGTGGGCGGCGGGCCGGGCGGCCGGCTGGTGCCCCCCGCTCTGCGCGGAAGCGGGAGCGGAAGTGGGAGCAGGAGCCGAGGCAGCGGCCACGCCGCCCGCCGACGCCGGAACCGGGACCTGGACCGTCTCGGCCGGCTGCCGCAGGACGACGGGCTGTACGGCGGGTACGGACTGTACGGCGGGCACGGGCTGCATGGCCGGCACGGGCTGTACGGCGGGCACGGGCGCCGCGGGCTCAGGCGCCGGGCGCCGCCCGGACAGGTCCCCGGCGGTCCGCTGGAGCTGCCACTTGCCGCCGGCCGAGAGCAGCGGGACGAGCACCCCGGTGAGGGCCTCGGGCACCTGCCCGGCTTCCACGAGGCTGCGCAGCCGCGCGCGCAGGTCGAAGACGTAGGCCTCGACCCAGGCGATGAGCGGCTCGAACCACGGCAGCGCCAGCAGCACCAGCAGGCCGGCGAGCCAGCCGAGCAGGACGTCGCTGACCCAGTGGGTGCCGAGGTAGACGGTGGTCGCGCCGACGCTCAGGGAGACCACGGCGGAGACCAGGGAGAGCACCCGGCGGGTGACCCCCGTGGAGGCCAGGTAGGCCAGGATCCCCCAGGTCACCACGGCGTTGGCGGTGTGGCCGGAAGGAAATATATCGCCGCCCGCGAAGAGCTCGGCGGAGCCGATCTCGGTGGCGTAGTGCGGACCGAGCCGGCCCAGGCCGAGCTTGACGGCGCCCACGGTGATGTTGAGCAGCAGCAGCGCCACGCCGAGGGTGATCAGCGGGCGGAGGGTGTGCTGCCGCCAGGACCGCCAGCCGAGCCACGCGGCGACCATGACCGCGGTGGGGCCGCGCTGGCCCAGGACGACGAGGTAGTCGAGGAAGGCGTGGAGCTGCGGCCACTGCTCGTACGGCCGGAAGAACATGATCTGCCAGTCGAGGCGGACGAGCCAGGAGGTGGTCAGGACCGCGACGACGATGGCGAGGTAGATGCCGAGGGTCGACCCGAGGAGCACGACGCGGTGCCGGCTCATCCGCGGTGTTTGCAGATGAGCCGGTCGCTCTGGTTCCCGGTCCAGCCGGGCGAACACCCGCTCCAGTCTGGGCAGGATTTGGTCGGTACGCACTCAATCGACGTTACCGCGCGCCGATGGGCGGCCCGGTCGAATCGCGGGCTTTGTGATGACCATGTGATGTGGAGTTGCTCTCACGCGGGACTTAATTCCCGGCATTCGACCTTTGGTTGGAGCGGGGAAGGCCCCTTCCTCCCGTATTTTCCTCGCATACTTAGGCCGCGTTTATCACTCCCGCTCAATTGCTTTGCCCAAAGATGGAGCGGAATCTTTCATTCCGTGATCATGGGCCGGCGGGCCCCTCCGGCCCGGCCCGCCCCACGCCTCACGGCGGCCCCGAACCGTTCAGCCAGAAGGCCCCGTACGCGGCCGAGGCGGCGGCCCCCGCGACCAGTACCGCGACCGCCCGACCCGTCCGCCACCGGGCCAGCGCCGCCGCCGGCGGGAACACCAGCGGGAAGGCCGGCAGCAGCAGCCGGGGCTTGGAGCCGAAGTACCCGGAGGCGCACAGGGCCAGCGCCACCACGATCCCCGCGTACACCAGCAGCGCCGCCGGCTGGCGCCGCCGCACGCAGAGCGCGTACAGCCACAGCACCAGCGCGACCCCGGCGATCAGCCCGGTCCCGGCGAGCGGGGCGGGCAAGCCCGGGGAGGCCAGCCGCGCCCCGATGAACCGGGCGAACGCCAGGCCGCCGTCGAAGCCGTTGCCCCAGCCGCCCTGGACGTCGAGGTACCCGGTCGGGCCGCCGCCGGTGCGCGCGCCCACCCACAGCACGTACGCCGCCGCGCCCAGCGGGGCCAGCAGCGCCCCCGCCACCGGCCGCCAGGAGCGCTCCCCTCCGCGCAGGGCCAGGGCGGCGGCCACCCACACCGCCGCGACCACGGCGGCTCCGACCGGCCGGGTCAGCCCCGCACCGGCCGCGAGCAGGCCGGCGGTGAGCCAGTGCCCGCGCAGGACCCCGTAGAGGCTCCAGGCGGCCAGCGCGGTGAACAGCGACTCGCTGTACGCCATCGACTGCACGATCCCGACGGGCAGCGCGGCCCAGACCCCGACGGCGAACACCCCGGCCCGGCTGCCGTGGACCGACTCGGCGACGGCGAAGATCCCCCAGGCCGCGGCGAGCCCGGCGAGCGCCGACACCACCAGGCCGGCGGATCCGTGGCCGAGCCCGGTGACGGCCGAGACCAGCCGCTCCAGCCAGGGCAGCAGCGGGAAGAAGGCAAGGTTGGAGTGGACGTCGCCGTTGGGGAGCGCCACCTCGTACCCGTACCCCTCGGCGGCGATGCGGGCGTACCAGAGGGAGTCCCAGCGGGCCGAGAGCAGGGTGTGCGGGCTGCTGCCGGCCACCGCCCCCCACACCGCGAGCACGGTGAGCCCGAGCAGCCGGACCGCCACGAACACGGCCAGAGCGGGCGCGGCCCGGCGAAATCCAAGATCCTTCACGGGCATGATTATCGAGGTCCGGGGCGGTCGCGCCCGAACACGAACGGCCGAGGTGGGACGAGTGGCGCACACCACAGCGCGGCCGACGGCGGGATGAGAGCTTGGCCACGTGTCGGACAGCCGAACTCGCGTACGCTGACTCTTCACTCGCGTGTCGACGCCGGACCCCGCAGGACGCCACCCTCCCCATCCGTGGCCCCGAAAAGACGCTGGTCCGCCGAGTGCGAGGGATCACCTGGGAGGTACATGCATGTCGGGGACGAACGTGACCGGCGACAGGAACCCTTCCCCCTGGCAGCGACTGCGGCGACTCGGCGCGGCCTCCGGCGGGGCCAACCGCTGGGCCGTGCTCGGGGTCCTCTGCGTGAGCCTCGTGCTCGTGGCGCTCGACGCGACGATCCTGCACGTAGCCGTCCCCTCCGTCACCGAAGACCTCCGTCCCGGCCCGATGGAACTCCTCTGGATCGTCGACGCGTACCCGCTGGTCTGCGCCGCCCTCCTCATCCTGTTCGGCACCCTCGGTGACCGCGTGGGCCGCCGTCGCGTCCTGCTCCTCGGCTACGGGCTCTTCGGCGCGGCCTCGGCCCTGGCCGCCCTCGCCGACAGCGCCCAGGTCCTGATCGCCGCGCGCGCCCTGCTCGGCGTCGGCGGCGCGATGATCATGCCGGCCACCCTGTCGATCCTGCGCCAGGTCTTCCCCGACCGGCGCGAGCGGGCCCTCGCCATCGGCATCTGGACGGCCGTGGCCGCCGTCGGCGCCGCCAGTGGCCCCGTCCTCGGCGGCTTCCTGGTCCAGCACTTCTGGTGGGGCTCCGTCTTCCTCATCAACATCCCGCTCATGATCATGATCCTGCCGCTGGGACGCTGGCTGCTGCCCGAATCCAAGGGCTCCTGCGACGGACCCTGGGACGTGCTCGGTGCGCTCATGGCCGCCGGCGGCGTGCTCGGCGCGGTCCTCGGGATCAAGCGGCTCGGCGCGGAGCGCCAGCTCGCCGACCCTCAGGCACTGCTCCCCCTCCTGATCGGGGCCGGGCTACTCGTCCTGTTCGTACGGCGCCAGAAGCGCCGCGCGCACCCGCTGATCGACATGCGGATGTTCTCCCGGCCGGCCTTCACCACCTCCGTGGGCTGCATCGTGCTGGCCATGCTGGCGCTGGTCGGCCTGGAGCTGATCGCCGTCCAGTACCTCCAGCTCGTGCTGCACCTGAGCCCCCTGGAGACCGGGCTGCGCCTGCTGCCGCTCACCTTCGCCGCGATGGCGGCGGGCGCGACCGGCTCGTACACGCTGTCCCGGACCGGACCGCGCAGGATGGTCTCGCTGGGCTTCGTACTGACCGCCGGCGCGGTGCTGCTCCTGACCTTCATGGGCCAGCACGACCGGCCGGTCCTGCTGACGGTGGGCTTCGTCCTGCTCGGCTTCGGCCTCCAGACGACCCTCTTCGCCGCCTACGAGTCCATGCTGAGCGAGGCTCCGGCCTCGACGGCCGGCGGCGCCGCCTCCATCGGCGAGACCTCCTACCAGCTCGGTGCGGGCATGGGCATCGCGCTGCTGGGCAGCGTGATGAACGCGGCCTACGCGCCGGGCCTGGCGTCCGTCCCCGGGGTCTCGCAAGCCGACTCCACCGGCGCCTCCCACTCCCTGGGCGAGGCCTACCAGATCGCGGCCCGCCTCGGCGGCCCGGCGGGCGAGTCCCTGTTCGCGGCCGCCCGGCACTCCTTCGTCCACGGCCTGCACGTGACGCTGTTCGTCAGCGCCGCCCTGCTCCTGGCGGGCGCCCTGATGGCCCTGAAGCTCCCGCGCACGATGGAATGCACGGACGCGGAGCCGGTACGCCTGCCCGCCCAGCAGACCCCCGAGACCCCGGCCACCTCCGCCGCCCCGCGCATCCCCACCCAGCCCGTCCCCGACCACGACCCAGCCCTCGGCCACCCGGCCTGACCCACCCGCCCGGCGCTTGAGGACCGGAGTCCGGGCGCAGCAAATCCAGCCGTCCGGCGTTTGAGGACCGGGGTCTGGGGCGGAGCCCCAGGGGGTCCGGGCGCAGCCCGGCACCCCTCCCAGCCCGTCCGGCGCTTGAGGACCGGGGTCTGGGGCGGAGCCCCAGGGGGTCCGGGCGCAGCCCGGCACCCCTCCCAGCCCGTCCGGCGCTTGAGGACCGGGTCAGGGCCGGCCCTGGGAACGGTGGAAGGGCGGGTAGGGGACAGCCCCCGCAGGGCCCACCCCACCCACCCGCACCCGCCCGCCGCCCGCTATCCCACCGGGCCGGGACTCACGGACGGCTCGGGCCGGAGCGGCGCAGCCGACGCCCCCGGGGCCGGTACGGCCGGGGCCTGCGAGGCCGGTACGGCCGGGGCCGGCGGGGCCGGAGGCGTCACGCCCGCGGGCGCTTCCTCCCCCACAGGCGGCAGCACCAGCAGCATGCCGATCCGCAGCGCCTCGGGCCGCGGCCCGACCACCCCCCGGTTCGAGGCGTACAGCGCCTGCCACCCACCCCGCACCCGATGCCTCCGCGCGATCCCCACCAGCGTGTCCCCGCCGCGCACCACGTGCATCCGCCCCGCCAGCCCGTACCGCTTCGCGCACACGGGCCACGCCTCCCAGCCCTGGCTCCCCAGCAGTTCCTCCCCCACCCGGATCTGCTGCTCCCGGCTGGCGAGGTCCGCCCTCGGTGCGAAGGCCAGCCCCCCGTGCTCCTCCCACGTCGGCTGCCAGAACTGCAGTCCGCCGTAGAAGCCGTTCCCCGTGTTCACCGCCCAGCGGCCCCCGCTCTCGCAGTCGGCCACGCAGTCCCAGGGCCACTGCCCGCCGGGCCCGCAGTCCACCGCCCGGCCGGGCGCCCCCGGCCTGGGCGGGGGCGGCGCCGCCACCGCGACCGCCACCGTCGACGCGGACACGAGGAGCAGCAGCGCCGCCGCGCCCACCCCACCCGGAACCCCGAAGTTGCGCATCGCGTCACGCTACGCAGCCCCGTACCACCCCCCGCGCCCGCCACACCGTGCCCCGCGCGCCCCCACCCGCTCGGCCCACCGGAAAAACGGCCAGCACCGGCCATCAACTGCGCACAACCAAAAAAGAGTTGGTACCAAAAGAACGGCCCGGTCGGACCGTTCACTCCTTCGGGGGTCCGGTTCGATTCCGTTCCCTCAAACGGCGTGACCCCGGCCGCCACTCCCCCGTTGAGCCCGGCGAGCCGGAACCCCCCGGCCCCGCACGCCTAGTCCGAGGAGCCACCCCGTGCCGCGCATGCTCGAAGTCAGTGATGAGGTACGTGCCGAGATCGGCGACGAGGAGGCCGAGCGGCTGCTCGCGGGTGACGGATCCCCGGGAAGCTACGACTGCACGTCCTGCCGCACCCCCGGGGACTCCGAGCGCGAGCAGACCAGCACCGTGCTGTTCGTCGGCGACGAGACGGCCGTCCTGGCCTTCGCCCACGCCGGCTGCATCCCCTCGCAGGTCGTCTCCGTACCCGAGGCGGACCTCCAGGGCGCCGTCCGCTCCATCACGGGCGACAGCCCCGCCCCGGCGTCCCCCGCCGGCGACGTACCGCAGTCCGTGCCGGGCGGCCAGGCCGTCCTCGGCATCACCAGCGGCCTGATCCTGATCAACGGGGAGCTGCACCCGGCCCTCGTGGTGGAGCCGACCGCGCCCATCGCGCGCCCCGGCACCACCGGCCCCGGCGACGACTTCCTCCCGCTCCTCATCGAGCAGGGCTTCATCCCGATGACCGACACCGAAGAGGTCCCGCAGGCCCTGAGCGGCTGGTCGATCCTGCTCGCCGCCGGCCAGCTGCACTCGGTGCTCCAGCCCGGTCAGATCGCCTGGTGGCAGGCGCACCGGCCGCTGTCGGTCACCGACGGCTGGCGGGCCGCCGTCAACAAGACCCAGCGCGTCCTGGTGTACGCCGCTCCGGTCGGCACCATCGGCCAGCAGCCCCGCGAGGACCTGCTGCGCGACGCCCTGGACAAGGCCGCCCGCAACGGCAAGCTGGTCGCCGCCTCGATGCCGCTGGCGGGCACCCCGGGCGCCTGAGCCCCGGGATCCGGGGGCTCCCCCCGCCCTTCCGCCCCAGTTCTGCCTTCCGTCCCCGAAACGGCCGTCCGACCCCCGCCCAGGGGGCCGGGCGGTGTGCGCCGGGGGTGCGCGGTCCGTCCCGCGCACCCCCGGCGATCTGCGTTTTCCGCCCCGCGACCCCGCATCCGTGGGGCGCCGGTTTCGTTGGCAGATACGTGCATTCCTACGATGTCTCCCGCGCCCCGTCCTATCCGAGCAGCGTCCCCCCGATGCGCCCCGTACGGGAGCTGGGGAGCTCTCCGACCGCCTCGCACACCCCCATCTACGACACGCTGTACTCGGAGTACCTGCGCGCCTTCAGGGCCCTGCCCGGCGACCGCACGGGCGAGGAGGACCTCGGCTTCACGGCGTTCTCGTACGGGGGCCCTTACAGCGGCGCGTACGGCAGCGGAGCGGGCGCGTACGGCAGCGGGTCCGCCACGGGCTCCGCGGGTTCCTACGGGAGCGGCTGGAACGGTTCCTCATGGCAGCCGGCGGGACAGCACGCCGGGCAGCAGGCGGACGTCTGGCAGCCCTTGCCCGCCCCGCAGCCGCAGTACTCGTACGCCGGGGCCGGATACGCGAGCGGGCGGCAGCACCAGACCGGGATGCAGCACATCCCGGCGGCCCTGCCGCCCGCTCCGCGCCGGGGCTACTAGCCCCGGCCCGTCCTGCCGAACCGCCACTACATCTTGCGCTTGTGCTGCGCACCGCGCTTCTCGCGGACGCGGACCGAGATGTGGATCGGGGTCCCCTCGAAGCCGAACTCCTCGCGCAGGCGGCGCTCGATGAAGCGGCGGTAGCCGTGCTCCAGGAAGCCCGAGGCGAAGAGGACGAACCGCGGCGGCTTGCTGCCCGCCTGCGTACCGAACAGGATGCGCGGCTGCTTGCCGCCACGGACCGGGTGCGGGTGGGCGGCGACGACCTCGCCGAGGAAGGCGTTCAGCCGGCCGGTCGGGATGCGCATCTCCCAGCCGGCGAGCGCGGTCTCGATGGCCGGGACCAGCTTCTCCATGTGGCGGCCGGTGAGCGCGGAGACGTTCACCCGGGGCGCCCAGGCGACCTGCTGCATCTCGGTCTCGATCTCGCGCTCGAGGTAGTAGCGGCGCTCCTCGTCGAGGTTGTCCCACTTGTTGTACGCGATCACGATCGCGCGGCCCGCCTCGACGGCCATGGTGATGATGCGCTGGTCCTGGACGGAGATCTGCTCGGTCGTGTCGATCAGGATGACCGCGACCTCGGCCTTCTCCACGGCGGCGGCCGTGCGCAGCGAGGCGTAGTAGTCGGCGCCCTGCTGGAGGTGGACCTTCTTGCGGATGCCCGCGGTGTCGATGAACTTCCAGGTGACCCCGCCGAGCTGGATCAGCTCGTCGACCGGGTCGCGGGTGGTGCCGGCCATCTCGTTGACGACGACGCGGTCCTCCTTGGCGACCTTGTTCAGGAGGGAGGACTTGCCGACGTTCGGGCGGCCGATGAGCGCGATCCGGCGCGGACCGCCGACGGCGGTGCCGAAGGTCTGCTCGGGGGCCTCGGGCAGGGCCTCCAGGACGGCGTCGAGCATGTCGCCGGTGCCGCGGCCGTGCAGGGAGGAGACCGGGTGCGGGTAGCCGAGGCCCAGGGACCACAGCGAGGCCGCGTCGGACTCGCCGCTCTGGCCGTCGACCTTGTTGGCGCACAGCACGACGGGCTTGCCGGCCTTGCGCAGGAGGCGGACGACGGCCTCGTCGGTGTCGGTGGCGCCGACCTTGGCGTCCACCACGAAGACGACCGCGTCGCAGGCCTCGATGGCGTACTCGGCCTGGGCGGCGACGGAGGCGTCGATGCCGAGGACGTCCTGCTCCCAGCCGCCGGTGTCGACGACCTTGAAGCGGCGGCCGGCCCACTCGGCCTCGTAGGTGACGCGGTCGCGGGTGACGCCGGGCTTGTCCTCGACGACCGCCTCGCGGCGGCCGATGATCCGGTTCACCAGGGTCGACTTGCCGACGTTCGGGCGGCCGACGACGGCGAGGACCGGGAGCGGGCCGTGGCCGGCTTCCTGGAGAGCGCCCTCGACGTCCTCGATGTCGAAGCCCTCTTCCGCGGCGAGCTCCATGAACTCCGCGTACTCGGCGTCGCCAAGTGCTCCGTGGTCTTGCTGGTCGTTCATGAAGTCCGTTCCTCGTCGTTCGTGGTGATCGGTGGGGCCCGCGCAGCGCGGTTCCACTACTAGGTCAAGTCTCGCTCAGCGCCCGGTGAGGCGCTTGGCGTCGGCCAGGTGGGCGGTCAGCCGGTCCTGGATGCGTACGGTGGCCTGGTCCAGCGCGGTACGGGTCCGGCGGCCACTGCCGTCCCCGGCGTCGAAGGCATCGCCGAAGACGATGTCGACCCTGCTCTTCAGTCGCGGCAGCGCCTTGACGACGCGGCCGGCGCGCGCGGTGCTGCCGAGGACGGCGACCGGCACCACGGGTGCCCCGGAGCGGACCGCGAAGTACGCGAGTCCCGCGCGCAGCGAGGCGAAGTCGCCCTCGCCCCGGGTGCCCTCGGGGAAGATCCCCAGGGCTCCGCCGCCCTCCAGGACGCCCAGCGCGCGGCTGATGGCACCCCGGTCGGCGCCGGATCGGTCCACCTTCACCTGCCCGATCCGGTCGAGGAAGGGGCCGAGCGGACCGACGTACGCCTCCTTCTTGATCAGGAAGTGCAGCGGCCGCGGGGCGGTGCCCATGACCATGGGCCCGTCGATGTTGTGCGAGTGGTTCACGGCCAGGATGACGGGGCCGGTGGCGGGGACCTTCCAGGCCCCCAGCACGCGCGGCTTCCAGAGGCCGTACATGAGCCCGATGCCGATCCTCCGGCCGACCGCCGCACCCTTGAGGGAGGGCGTATCGCTCACGCGCGGCCCCGCTTCTCTTCCACCAGGGTCACTACGCACTCGATGACCCTGTCAAGGGTGAGCTCGGTGGTGTCCACCTCGACCGCGTCGCCGGCCTTGGCCAGCGGGGAGGTCTTGCGGCCGGAGTCGGCGGCGTCGCGCTTGATCAGCGCTTCCTTGGTGGCCGCGAGGTCCGCGGCCTCCTTGCCCCGCAGCTCGCCGCTGCGGCGGGCCGCGCGGGCCTCGGCGGAAGCGGTGAGGAAGATCTTCAGGTCGGCGTCGGGCAGCACGGTGGTGCCGATGTCACGGCCCTCCACGACGATGCCCTCGGCCTCGTCGGCCGCCTCGGCGGCGATGGAGCGCTGCAGCTCGGTGATCAGGGTGCGCACCTCGGGGACCGCGCTCACGGCGCTGACCTTGGAGGTGACCTCCTGGGTCCGGATCGGGCCGGAGGCGTCCTGGCCGTCGACCGTGATCGTGGGGGCGGACGGATCGGTGCCGGACACGATGACGGGCTTGCCCGCCGCGAGGGCGATCGCCTGCGGGTCCTCGGTGTCGATGCCGTTGGTGATCATCCACCAGGTGATGGCCCGGTACTGGGCACCGGTGTCCAGGTAGCGCAGCCCGAGCTTGGCGGCCACGGCCTTGGAAGTGCTGGACTTGCCCGTGCCGGAGGGACCGTCGATGGCGACGATCACGGCGGTCGGAGCTGCGGTTTCCACGGTGCGGGCACCTTCCTGGTTGCGCGTACGTGTCCGGGCGCGCCAATAGCGCCCCTCCTCCAGGTTACCGGGCTTTTCGCCGCCGCCCGCCGGGGCGCCGGCGGGCGGGCCCGGAGGCGGGCCCGGGCGGGTCCCGGACCAGGACCGGAGCGGGCGCGGGGCGGGCGCGGAGCGGGCCCCGGGGCCGCCCGGGGCCGCCCTCCGGTGGCCCGGGGCCGCCCTCCGGTGGCCCTACGGCTGGCGCAGCGCCCAGCCGCGCTCGCGCAGCTCGGCCTGGAGGCCGGCCACGGCCCGGGGTTCGACCATCAGCTGGACCAGGCCGGCCTGCTGCCCGGTCGCGTGCTCGATCCGTACGTCCTCGATGTTGACCCCGGCCCGGCCGGCGTCGGCGAAGATCCGGGCGAGCTCGCCCGGCTGGTCCGAGATGAGGACGGCCACCGTCTCGTAGACCGTCGGCGCGGCCCCGTGCTTGCCCGGGACCCGGACCCGCCCCGCGTTGCCGCGGCGCAGTACGTCCTCGATGCCGGCCGCCCCGTCCCGGCGCTTGGCCTCGTCGGCCGACTGCAGGCCCCGCAGGGCCTCCACGGTCTCCTCCAGGTCCGCGGCGATCCCGGCGAGCACGTCCGCCACGGGGCCCGGATTGGCCGAGAGGATCTCCACCCACATCCGCGGGTCGGAGGCGGCGATCCGGGTCACGTCGCGGATGCCCTGCCCGCACAGCCGGACCGCGGTCTCGTCGGCCTCCTCCAGCCGGGCCGCGACCATGCTGGAGACGAGCTGCGGGGTGTGGGAGACCAGCGCGACGGCCCGGTCGTGCGCGTCCGCGTCCATGACCACCGGCACGGCCCGGCACAGGGCCACCAGCTCCAGCGCCAGGTTCAGCACCTCGTGGTCGGTCTCCCGGGTGGGCGTCAGCACCCAGGGCCGGCCCTCGAAGAGGTCGGCGGAGGCGGCGAGCGGTCCGGACTGCTCCTTGCCCGCCATCGGGTGGGTGCCGATGTACGCCCTGGTGTCCACGCCGAGCGCGTCCAGCTCCCGGCGCGGTCCGCCCTTGACGCTGGCCACGTCCACGTAGGCGCGGGCCAGGTCCCGCCCTATGGCGTCGGCGAGGGCGGCGGCCACGTGCGCGGGCGGTACGGCGATGACCGCGAGGTCGGCCTTGCCCTGGTAGGGCTCCTCCGTGCCCGCGCCCAGCGCGGCGGCCGTACGGGCCTGCCCCTGGTCTCGGTCGGACAGGTGGACGGCGATGCCGCGGGCGGCCAGGGCGAGCGCCGCGGAGGTGCCGATCAGTCCGGTTCCGATGACGACGGCGGTTCTCACGGGGTGCTCCAGGGTGTACGGGGGGGTTGGGCTGCGGTGCCTGCCTCAGGGTAGCCAGCGGGAACGGCTCGAGGGCCCGGCGTCCCGTCCGCTGGGACGGGACGCCGGGCCCTCGGGAACCGCCCCCGGACGGACCGGGGCGCTCAGAGGCTCACTCAGAGGTTCTGCTGCTTGATGATGTCCTCCAGCGAGCCGGTCGGCACCGAGCCCTGCGGGGTCAGCTTGTCCACGGCCTGCGGGAGCGCCTGCGCAATCTGGTCGGCGGCCGCTTCGGGGGTGACGCCCGCCTGCTCGGCGACCTTGGCCAGGGTCTCGTCCGGCAGGGCCTTGGCGATCTCCGGGCCGCTGACCGGCTGGTTCTCGCCGGTGCCGACCCAGGACTGCGCCTGGTCGGTCAGACCCGACTTGGTCAGCATGTCCAGCAGCCCGCCGAGCGGGTTGTTCCCCGCGCCTCCGGCCGCCTGGGCGCCGCCGGCGCCACCGCCGCCGCCCATCAGGGCGCCGAGGAGGGAGCCGAGGATGTTGCCGCCGCCGCTGCCGCCCTGTCCGCCGCCGCCGAGGAGGCCGCCGAGGAGGGAGCCGAGGTCATTGCCCGCCATGGTGATGCCTTTCGAAGAGGGACCGGGCGCGCGAATGCGGCGTACCCGGCTTCGAGATACGGACAATGTCACCCAATCCAGGCACGTCTGCCACTTGGCGCAGAGCCGCGCACCGACTGCGGTAGAACGATCGGCATGATCTTCCACCTCGTACCGCTCGCCGACTGGACCGCCGACGAGGCGGGCCCGTACGCCCCGGCCACCCTCGACTCCGAGGGCTTCGTGCACTGTTCGGCGGACCCGGAGACGGTGCTCGCGATCGCCGCCGCGCACTACGGAGGCGTACGGGGGACCCTGCTCGCCGTGGAACTCGACGAGCGCGCCCTGACCTCCGAGGTCCGCCGGGAGGGTGAAGCGGGCCTGCGCTATCCGCACGTCCACGGACCGTTGAACCGGGACGCCGTGGTGCGCGTGTGGGAGGTGGTACGCGCCCCCGGCGCCCCCGCGGAGCTCGTTCCGTGGCTGCCGGAGGGCTGAGACAAGGCGTGGCGGGGTATTGCTGAGGCCCGTCACGCGCCAGGATGCCTCTCGTCATCCCGGCGATCACCCGAGGAGAAGTCATGAGCGACCCCACCCGCGCCGCCCGGCGCACGGTACTGGCGGCCGGCGCGAGCGTTCTGGCAGGCGGCGTCCTGACCGCCTGCGGCGGAGCCGACGAGACCAAGCCCTCGTCCGAGGGCGGCAGCGCCCCCACGGCCCAGAACTCCGCGTCCGCGTCCGCCTCTTCCTCGGCTCCGGCCGGGGACGCCAAGGCCCTGGTCAAGTCCTCGGAGGTACCGGTCGGCGGCGGCACGGTCCTCAAGGACGAGAAGCTGGTCGTCACCCAGCCGACGGCGGGCTCCTTCCGCTGCTTCACGGCGGTGTGCACGCACTCGGGCTGCCTCGTGAACAAGGTGGAGGCCGGCACCATCGACTGCCCGTGCCACGGCAGCAAGTTCAAGGTCGCGGACGGCGCGGTGGCCAAGGGCCCGGCCACCAAGCCGCTGGAGGAGAAGAAGATCACCGTCTCCCCCGCCGGCGAAATCTCGCTCGCCTAGCCGGAGACCCCGGCCGTAGCCTCGCGGGATGAACGAGGCCCACCGACACGCATCCACGCCCGAACCGCTCGCGCTCACCCTGGTCAAGGACCACACGGTCTACTCGTGCGTGATCGGTTCGAGGGCGTTCGGCCTGGCGACGGGGGCGAGCGACACCGACCGGCGCGGTGTCTACCTCGCCCCGACGCCGCTGTTCTGGCGCTTCGAGAAGCCGCCGACGCACGTGGAGGGGCCCCGGGACGAGGAGTTCTCGTGGGAGCTGGAGCGTTTCTGCGAGCTCGCGCTGCGCGCCAACCCGAACATCCTGGAGGTCCTCCACTCCCCGCTCGTGGAGGACCTCACCCCGGTCGGTGAGGAACTCCTCTCGCTCCGCGAGGCGTTCCTCTCCCGCCGGGCCCACACCACCTTCAGCCGGTACGCCGTCGCCCAGCGCGGCAAACTCCTCGGCGACCTCCGCAACCACGGCGCCCCGCGCTGGAAGCACGCCATGCACCTGCTGCGCCTGCTCCTGTCCTGCCGCGACCTGCTGCGCACGGGCCGCCTGGTGATCGACGCGACCCCCCACCGCGACCGCCTCCTCGCGGTCCGCCGCGGCGAGCTCACCTGGGAGGAGGTCGACGCGTGGATGACCCTCCTCCAGGAGCAGACCGAAGCCGCCCTCGCCACGACCCCCCTCCCCGAATCCCCGGACCTCCCCCGCGTGGAGGAGTTCCTCCTCCGCACCCGCCGGGCATCGGCGACGGCGACAGGACCGGGACCGCGACCGGCACCGGCTTAGCGCACCCGCCGCCGTACGACGAACTCGTCGAGCGCGTCGAAGGCGTCCGCGTGCTCCGGCAACCGCGAAGCGGCCCGCGCCGCCTCCAGGACCCCGTGCAGGGCCTCGAAGTCCCGTTCCACCCGCCCGCCGTCGATGCCCGCGGCCGCCCCGTGCTCGGCCTCGGCCTTGGCCTCGATCAGCCCGGCCAGATAGTCCGGGGCCTCCGGCACCTCCTCCAGCAGCGTGGGCAGGTGCGCCTGCACCCGTGCCGAGCGCATCAGGTGGACGCCCGTGAGCAGTGCCCGGAAGCTGTAGAGCAACGGCTTGAGCTCGGCCGTCTTCCCGAAGAGCCGCCACTGCGTGTTCGCGAACCCCCGGTAGTGGTGGGCGTGGTGCGAGGTCAGGACGGCGGGGGCCAGGGAGACCAGTTCCTCGTGCGCCGGCGTCGTGTGCACCACCAGGGGCGACAGCAGCTGTTCCAGGACGTAGCCGTTGCGGTTCAGCATGAGCCGGACGAACTTGCGCAGGTCGTGGGTGACCAGGTCCATCTCGGTGCCGTCCCGGAACCACATCCGGCTGCGCGTCTCCTGCGGGTCGCGGAGCGAGACCAGCTCCGCCGCCGGCAGCAGGTGGGCGCCGCGCAGGTCGATGTCGGAGTCCTTGGAGGGGAATCCGTACAGGTGGGCGCCGGAGACCGTCGCGAAGAGCAGCGGATCCGGCTGCTCGGCGACGACTGCGGCCAGGTCGATCTCCATCGCGTTCAGCACCGCTCACGCGTCCCAGAGCGCGCCGAAGGACAGGAGTTCCGCGCGGTATTCGATGCGGCCCTCCCAGTCGCGGGGCCAGGCGTCCGCGCCGAGGTGGGCGCCGGCGAAGGCCCCGGCCAGGCAGGCGATGGAGTCGGAGTCTCCCGCCGTGCAGGCCGCGCGGCGCAGGGCCAGGAGGGGTTCCTCCGGGAAGAGCAGGAAGCACTGGAGGGCCGTGGCCAGGGCCTCCTCCGCGATCCAGCCCTCGCCCGTCGTCAGGCAGGGGTCCGTTTCCGGCGACGGGGTGCGCAGGGCCGCGGCGAGGCGGTCCAGGATCTCCAGGCACTCGTCCCAGCCGCGCGCCATGAAGGACTCGGCCGAGGTGTCGGAGGCCGTCCGCGTCCAGAGGTCGCCGAGCCAGCGCTCGTGGTACCGGGTGCGGTTCTCCAGGGCGTACGAGCGCAGTTGCCCGACCAGGCCGGTCACCTCGGTGCCCCGCGCCAGCAGGAACACCGCCCGTGCCGTGAGGTCGGAGGCGGCCAGTGCCGTGGGGTGGCCGTGGGTCAGGGCCGACTGGAGCTGGGCCGCGCCGGCCCGCTCCTCCTCCGTCCAGCCGGGCACCAGTCCGACCGGAGCCACCCGCATGTTCGCCCCGCAGCCCTTGGAGCCGAGCTGGCTGGCGTCGCGCCAGTCCCGCTCCGGGTGGTTGAGGAGGCTGCAGGCCTTCAGGCAGGTGTTGCCCGGGGCCCGGTTGTTCTCCGGGGAGTGGTACCAGTCCACGAACTCCTCCCGGACCGGGCGGGCGAGGCGCAGCGGGCCGACCCGGCCGCGGTCCGTCGCCGTCCGTATGCCCCGGGCCAGGGCCAGCGTCATCTGGGTGTCGTCCGTGACGATCGCCGGCCGGGGCAGGTCCATCTGCCGCCAGGGGCCGGTCTTGGCCAGGATCCCGGGCACGTCGTTGAACTCCGTCGGGAAGCCCAGGGCGTCTCCCAGGGCCAGTCCGATCAGGGAGCCCGTGGCGGCCCGTTTCGTCGTGGCGGTGGTCGGCGCGGGCGTCGGCGTCGTCATCGTGAGTGTCCTTCCGAAGGGCGCAACAGGGGCGGGTGCAGGGTGTTGGCAGGTCCGGGCCGGTAGAGCGCGGCCGGTTTGCCGCGGCCGCCGGTGAGCCGGGCGGCTCCGGGCACGGCCTCGACGAAGCCGGGCGTGGCCAGGACCTTGCGGCGGAAGTTGGGCCGGTCCAGGGCGGTGTCCCAGACGGTCTCGTAGACGGCCTGGAGCTCGCCGAGGGTGAACTCGGGCGGGCAGAAGGCGGTGGCCAGGCAGCTGTACTCCAGCTTCGAGCCCACGCGGGAGCGGGCGTCGGCGAGGATCTCCGCGTGGTCGAAGGCCAGTCCGAAGGCCGGCGCGCACGCCTCCCCCACCGGCACCCAGCGGGCCCGGTCCGCGTCTCCGCCGCCCCCGGCCACCGGTTCGGGCAGATCGGGAACGAGTGCGGTGAAGGCCACCGAGACCACCCGCATGCGGGGGTCCCGGTCCGGTTCGCTGTAGGTGCGCAGCTGGTCCAGGTGCAGGGCGTCGATCACCCGCGCCGACAGGCCGGTCTCCTCGGCCAGTTCGCGCCGGGCGGCGGTCTCCGCGGACTCCCGCGGCAGGAGGAATCCGCCGGGGAGCGCCCAGGCGCCCGCGTACGGTTCCTGCGCGCGCCGGATCAGCAGCACGTGCAGGGTCCCGCCGCGCACGGTGAAGACGGCGAGGTCCACGGTCACCGCGAAGGGCGCGAAGGCGTGCGGGTCGTAGGCGTACGCGTCATCGTGCCCGGGTCCGGTGTCACTCATCGGCTCCGCGCCCCGGTCCGCCCGGCCGCCTGACCGGCCGACTGACCGGCCGACTGACCGGGCACCTCCCCGGCCACCCGCTCCGGCAGCGGATCCGCGAACGGCCAACCCTCCGCCAGGAGTCCGTCGACGGCCGCCACCGCCGCCGCGAGCCGCGCGCGCCGGTCCCCGCGGACCACCAGGAAGCGCTTCCCGGTCCGTTCCAGCTCCTCCAGGAACCGCCCGGTCATCCACGGCCGGATCTCCTCCCCGTCCCGCAGCCCGTCGTCCTCGAAGGGCACGTCCACGTGGTCGGTGAGCAGGTACAGGTCCCGCCGCGTCCCGGCGGCGATCCGCTCGACCTCAGCACTGCGCGCGCCCGTGTACCGCTCGTGCCAGATGCCGGTGGCGAAGGAGTCGGTGTCGCAGAAGAGCACCGGTGATCCCAGCCGGGCCGCCCGCTCCTCGTCCGCGTCCTGCCGCCGCGCGATCACCGGGAACTCCGCCGAGGTGAAGCTCACGTCCGCCCAGGTCGCCGCCGGGTCGGCCGCGCGCGCCGCCGCGAGCCGCTCCTCGCTGTACTTCCGGCCGTGCTCCGCCACCCAGCCCGTCTTCGCCCACACCCCGCCGCGCCCGCGCCAGTGCTCGGCCAGGGCCCGCGACAGCGTGGTGGTGCCGGTGGACTCGGCGCCGAGCACGACGATCCGCCGGGTCAGTGCCGCCCGTACGGCGGGCCCCAGGAACTCCCAGTTCCCGACGGGGTCGGCCCGTACGGCCGTACCGGACACCGGGAACAGGGTGCGGTCCCGGTCCACGCAGACCTCCTCGGCGCCGAACCGCCGGGCGAGTTCGCTCCCGTAGGCCTCGGAGGTGAAGACGGCGTCGACCGGGCGGGGCACCGCGGCCCGGAAGATCGCCATGTGCGCCTCCCAGACCGCCGGGTCGTGGAGGTCGACCGGGATGTCGTCGACCGCGCCGACCACCTCGGCCCCCGGGTGCGCCTCGCGCATCCAGGCGACCCGGTCGGCGAGCGGTACGGATTCCACCGAGGACGCGCAGACCAGTACGGTCAGCCGCTCGCACTGGTCCTGCGCGGTGCGCACCAGGTGGTGGTGGCCGGCGTGCGGCGGATAGAACTTGCCGAGGACCAGGCCGTGGCCGTGGCGCTTCACGGAGTCACCGCCGTCGCCGTCTCCGTCGTCTCCGCCGTCGCCGCCTTCGCCCCGCGGGCCGGGAGCGCCCGGCGCCAGCCGAGCAGTCCGGCGACGCACAGGGCGAGGAAGCCGACGTAGAGCAGGGAGGTCAGGTAGAGCCCCTTGGAGGCGTACAGCGGGATGTACACGAGGTCGGCGGCGATCCAAAGCCACCAGGACTCGACGAGCTTGCGGCACTGCCCGTACGTGGCCGCGAGCGAGAGCCCGGTCGTGAGGGCGTCCCAGAACGGGACGGTGGAGTCGGTGGCCCGGCCCAGCAGCAGGGTCAGGCCGAGCACCGCCACCGCTCCCGCCACGGCCAGCAGGGTCCACTCGGCGGCCGTGGTGCGGCGCACCGGCAGGGCCGTGGTGGTGCCTGGTCCACCCCCGTGGGTCCAGGACCACCAGCCGTACGCGGCGAGGGCGATGAAGACGATCTGCAGCCCGGCGTCGGCGTAGAGGCCCGCCTGGGCGAAGAGCACGATGAAGAAGACGTTGTTCGCGATGCCGATCGGCCAGTTGGCGATGTGCTGCCGGGCGACCAGCCAGACGCACACGGCCCCCGTGACGAACCCGAGGATCTCGGTCCAGCTCGTCTGCCATCCCATGACGCCCCCAATCCCTTTATAGTCAGACTGACTATAAACAGGGTCGGGGGGTCCGCACAACCAAAAAACCCGCGGCGCCCGAAGGCACCGCGGGTTCTGGAGGCCCGTGGGGGCCGGGGGTCCTACAGACCGACCTCGCGCATGAGCATGCCGACCTCGGTGTTGGTCAGGCGGCGCAGCCAGCCGGACTTCTGGTCACCGAGCTCGATCGGGCCGAAGGAGGTCCGCACGAGCTTCTCGACGGGGAAGCCGGCCTCGGACAGCATGCGGCGGACGATGTGCTTGCGGCCCTCGTGGAGGGTCACCTCGACCAGGTAGTTCTTGCCGAGCTGGTCGACGACGCGGAAGTGGTCGGCGCGGGCGTAGCCGTCCTCCAGCTCGATGCCGTCCTTGAGGCGCTTGCCGATGTCGCGCGGCAGCGGGCCGGTGATCGCGGCCACGTAGGTCTTCTTCACCCCGTACTTCGGGTGCGTGAGGCGGTGGGCCAGCTCACCGTGGTTGGTGAGCAGGATGATGCCCTCGGTCTCGGTGTCGAGCCGGCCGACGTGGAAGAGACGCGTCTCACGGTTGGTGACGTAGTCACCGAGGCACTGACGGCCGTCCGGGTCCTCCATGGTGGAGACGACGCCGGCCGGCTTGTTCAGCGCGAAGAACAGGTACGACTGGGTGGCGACGGTCAGGCCGTCCACCTTGATCTCGTCCGAGGGCTTCACGCGCTTGCCCTGCTCGAGGACGATCTCGCCGTTGACCTCGACGCGGGCCTGCTCGATGAGCTCCTCGCACGCACGGCGCGAACCCATGCCGGCCCGGGCGAGCACCTTCTGCAGACGCTCACCCTCCTCCTCGGCGCCCGGGAAGGTCTTCGGGGTCTTGATCACGGGCTTGTCGGCGTACCGGTCGCGCACGCGCTCCTCGATCCGCGCCTCCAGCTCGCGCGGCTTGGACTGGCCGCTGCGGGAGCCGGGGCCGATGCGCGGGCCGCCTGCGCCGCCGATGCCGGGGGTACGGGAGACCTTCGGGCCGCCCTTGGCGCCGCCGCGGGCCGCCGCGCCACGGGCGCCGCCACCGCGGTTGCCGTCAGCCGCGCCGCGGGCACCGCCGCCGCCCGCCTTGGCACCGCCGCGGCCGTTGCGCTCGCCCTCGGGGCCGACGTCGTAGCGACGCTCCTCGGGACGGGGGTTGCGGATGCGGGGGGCTTCCTCGCGGTCACGGTCGGAGCCGCCGCCCTGGTAGCCGCCGGAGGAGCCGCCACCCTGGTAGCCACCGCCCGAACTGCCACCGCGCGAGCCGCCACCCTGGTAGCCACCACCGGAGGAGCCACCGCGCGAGCCGCCGCCGGAGCTGCCGCCACCCTGGTAACCGCCGCCGGAGGAGCCGCCACGGGAGCCGCCACCCTGGTAGCCACCACCGGAGGAGCCGCCGCGCGAGCCGCCGCCGGAGCTGCCGCCACCCTGGTAGCCACCGCCCGAAGAGCCGCCGCGCGAGCCGCCGCCGGAGCTGCCGCCACCCTGGTAACCGCCGCCGGAGGAGCCGCCACGGGAGCCGCCACCCTGGTAGCCACCGCCCGAGGACCCACCGCGGGAGCCGCCGGAGCCGCCGCCCTGGTAGCCACCGCCCGAGCTGCCACCGCGGGAGCCACCACCGCCGCCGGAGCCGCCGCGGGGGGCGCTACCGCGCCCGCCACCACCGCCGCCGCCGCTGTTCCTGTTGCCGCCACCGTTGCCGTTGCCGCTGCTTCGCATCAAAGTTCCGTCGTCTTGTCGTCTTCATCGGTATCCGGAGAGTCCGGATCGAACGACGGAACACCCTCTTGCGTCTCGGCTTCGATCGCGTCCGCCTCGGGGAGGAAGGGCGCGAGCTCCGGGAGCTCGTCCAGGCCACGCAGGCCCATCCGCTCCAGAAAGTAGTTCGTCGTCCTGTACAGGATCGCACCTGTTTCGGGTTCCGTCCCCGCCTCCTCCACCAGACCCCGCTGGAGGAGGGTGCGCATGACCCCGTCGCAGTTGACTCCGCGGACCGCCGAGACCCGCGACCGGCTGACCGGCTGGCGGTACGCGACCACCGCCATCGTCTCCAGCGCCGCCTGGGTGAGACGGGCCTGCTGGCCGTCCAGGACGAAGGCCTCGACCGCCGGCGCGCAGTCCGCCCGGCTGTAGAACCGCCAGCCCCCGGCGACCAGCCGCAATTCGAATCCGCGGCCCTGGGCCCCGTACTCGTCCGCGAGCTCGCGCAGCGCCCCCGCGACCTCGCGGGGGGTCCGCTCCAGCACCTTGGCCAGGTGCGCCTCGGTCGCCGGCTCGTCCACGACCATGAGGACGGCCTCCAGGGCCGGCTTCAGGGCCAGACCCGCCACGGGGGTCGACACCTCGTTCATTCCTTGGCCTCCACGATCTGGTCGAACTCGTCCGTCACCGTCGGCATGCCGTCCCCGTCCCCGCCGCTCCAGCGCACCGTGAGCGTCTCCAGGGCCTCCTCCTGGTCCAGGACCACCGCCTTCTCCCGGTAGAGCTCCAGGAGGGCCAGGAAGCGCGCCACGACGGTCAGGGTGTCGGCGGCGTCCTCGGTGAGTTCCTGGAAGGTGGCCTCGCCCCGGGCCTTGAGCAGCGCCACGACCAGGCCGGCCTGCTCCCGGACGCTCACCAGGGGCGCGTGGATGTGGTCCACGTACACCTGCGGCTTCGCCCGCGGCTGCATGGCCTTGACCGCGAGCCGGGCCAGCCCCTCGCCGCCGATGCTGATGACCACCTCGGGCAGCAGCTCGGCGAGGTGGGGCTCCAGCCCGACGGTGCGCGGGTAGCGCTTGCCCTCGGTCTCGGCCCGGTCCTGGAAGATCTCGGCGATCCGCTTGTACGCCCGGTACTGCAGCAGCCGTGCGAACAGCAGGTCCCGGGCCTCCAGCAGCGCGAGGTCCCCCTCGTCCTCGACCTCGGCGACGGGCAGCAGCCGGGCCGCCTTCAGATCGAGCAGGGTGGCGGCGACGACGAGGAACTCGGTCGTCTGGTCGAGGTCCCAGTCGGGCCCCATGGCACGGATGTGCGCCATGAACTCGTTGGTGACCTCCGACAGCGCGACCTCGGTGACATCCATCTTGTGCCGGGAGATCAACTGCAACAGCAGATCGAAGGGCCCCTCGAAGTTCACGAGCCGTACGGTGAACCGCCCGTCCCCCACCCCCTCGGCCCCGTGGGGCTCCTGCAGGCCAGGAACGGCCGCGACAGGGGGAGCGGCACCCTCCTCCTCCCCCGGTACGGAGGCACCCGGGCCGCGGCCCAGCGAGCGGCGGGGCGGGGGGCCGGGTTCGGCGGGAGGGGGCATGGCGATCCAGGGTGGTACGGAGGAAGCGGCTGATCGGGGCCGGAGCCCAGTCCCCAAGACTCCCACGCACCACCACACAGGAGCAGCGATGACCCCGGCAATTCCCAGCCGGACCGGGCAACCCCAGCCGGCCGGGCAATCTCAGCCGTCCGGCGTTCGGGGACCGGGGTCTGGGGCGGAGCCCCAGGACCTTTCAGTAGGTCCGGCGTCCGACCCGCCCAAGCCCCCCGCAGGGGTCAGCGCCCCCGCAACCGCCGCACCAGGATGCTCGCGTCACCGCGGGACTCCAGATCCGCCAGCACCACCGCGACGGCCTCCCGCACGATCCGCCCGCGGTCGACCGCGAGCCCGTGCTCCCCGCGCAGCACCAGCCGAGCGTGTTCCAGGTCCATGAGCTCCTCCGCGGAGACGTAGACCGTGATCTTCTCGTCGTGCCGCTCGCGCCCGCTGGGCCGCCGGTTCGCACCCCGGCCCTGCCCCTTCCCCCGGCCGGGGGTGGGGGCGGGGACGGCGTTACCGGAACCTTCCTGCGGACGCCGCTGCGGGCCGACGCCCGGCTCCGTACCGGCCTCAGCCTCCCGGCTGCGACCCTCTCCCGCCGTGCCCTCCGCCGCCGACGCGGCGTGCTCGACCCCCCGCGACGACGGCGAGGACGAGGTGAGCGCCATCCCCCCGGTCGTACGGAACAGTTCGTCGGCTCCGGGCAGACTCACTCGGCGGGACACCGGGCGAGCACCTCCCTGGCCAGCTGGCGGTAGGCGGCGGCGCCGACGGAGTTGGACGCGTACGTGGTGATCGGCTCGCCGGCGACCGTGGTCTCCGGGAACCGCACCGTACGGCCGATGACCGTGTGGTAGACGTGGTCGTCGAAGGCCTCGACGACGCGCGCCAGCACCTCGCGGCTGTGCACCGTACGGGAGTCGTACATCGTGGCGAGGATGCCGTCGAGCTCCAGGTCCGGGTTGAGCCGCTCCTGCACCTTCTCGATGGTCTCGGTCAGCAGCGCCACACCGCGCAGTGCGAAGAACTCGCACTCCAGCGGCACGATGACCTTGTGAGCCGCCGTCAGGGCGTTCACGGTCAGCAGACCGAGCGAGGGCTGACAGTCGATCACGATGTAGTCGTAGTCGGGCAGCAGGGGCTTCAGGGCCCGCTGCAGCGTCGACTCGCGCGCGACCTCGCTGACCAACTGCACTTCGGCAGCGGACAGGTCGATGTTGCTCGGCAGCAGGTCCATGTTGGGGACCGCCGTCTTCAGCAGCACCTCGTCGGCCGACATGCCCCGCTCCATGAGCAGGTTGTAGACCGTCAGGTCGAGTTCCATCGGGTTGACCCCGAGGCCGACCGACAGCGCGCCCTGCGGGTCGAAGTCGACGAGCAGCACCCGTCGTCCGTACTCCGCCAGCGCCGCACCCAGGTTGATGGTCGACGTGGTCTTGCCCACGCCGCCCTTCTGGTTGCACATCGCGATGATCGTCGCCGGACCGTGGTCGGTCAGCGGGCCCGGGATCGGGAAGTACGGCAGCGGCCGTCCGGTCGGGCCGATCCGCTCACGGCGCTGGCGGGCAGCGTCGGGGGCGAGAGTGGCCGCGTACTCGGGGTCGGGCTCGTACTCCGCGTCGGGGTCGTAGAAATGCCCCTCGGGCACCTGTTCGTAGTCGGCGAAACCCACGGGCTTGTCGCCGCTCAGGTCGCCGGCCCTGGAGTTCACGTCTAGGCCGTCCATGCTCTTTTGGGGCGTCGTCATGTGCTGGTGGTTTGCGAAGGTGCGGACCGCTACGGATCCCACGGCTTCGATTCCGGCAGGACCCTGGCCCCGCGCAGGCCCTCCTGCTCGACCACCTCCAGGAGCAAATGTCGACTCATTCACAAGTCGTCTTACCTCCTCGGACGTGACCAGGACACTTATCGATAGGTCAGCGTGGCACCATGCCGACGGTTGGCGACTCTATGGCGTGTCACCACTCAGCGGCAACACAATCCGCCGGACCCGCCGCGATGTGTCGGCAACCGAACACGACTCTGTCAAGGGCGCACGAGCTGTCGCCGGGAAGTTTCGCGGGTGTGCGAAAGGGTTAAAGGGTTACGTTCGAGGCGAGTTGAGCGGCCTCGCGGGCTACCCCGAGTACGCCTCCGGCCGGACCTCGCGAGCAAGGTCCGGCCGGATACGTGAGATTGACGTCAGTCGTTGACGACTTAGCCGAGCAGCGTGCTCAGCTCGAGGGTCTCGAGGCCGTGCGCCTCGGCGACCTCACGGTAAACGACCTGGCCATCATGGGTGTTGAGGCCCAGCGCGAGCGCGGGGTCACGACGCAGCGCCTCGACCCAGCCGAGGTTCGCGAGCTGCACGATGTAGGGCAGCGTGGCGTTGGTGAGCGCGTAGGTGGAGGTGTTCGGCACCGCGCCCGGCATGTTGGCGACGCAGTAGAAGACCGAGTTGTGGACCTGGAAGGTCGGCTCGGCGTGAGTGGTCGCGCGGGAGTCCTCGAAGCAGCCGCCCTGGTCGATCGCAATGTCGACAAGGACACTTCCGGGCTTCATCTTGGCGACGAGCTCGTTGGTGACCAGCTTCGGGGCCTTCGCACCCGGGATCAGCACCGCGCCGATGACGAGGTCGGCCTCGATGACGGCCTTCTCCAGCTCGAAGGCGTTGGAGACGATCGTCTTGATCTTCGTGCCGAAGATCTTGTCGGCCTCGCGGAGCTTGTTGATGTCGCGGTCCAGCAGGGTCACGTGGAAGCCCATGCCGACGGCGATCTGCACGGCGTTCCAGCCGGAGACGCCGCCGCCGATGACCACGCACTCGCCGGCGTGGGTGCCGGGGACGCCGCCGGGGAGCACGCCACGGCCGCCGACCGAGCGCATCAGGTGGTAGGCGCCGACCTGCGGGGCCAGGCGGCCCGCGACCTCGGACATCGGGGCGAGCAGCGGGAGGGCGCGGTTCGCCGTCTCGACCGTCTCGTAGGCGATGGCGGTGGTGCCGGACTCCAGCAGGGCGTCCGTGCACTCGCGGGAGGCCGCGAGGTGCAGGTACGTGAAGAGGGTCTGGTCCTTGCGGAGGCGGTGGTACTCCTCCGCGATGGGCTCCTTGACCTTCAGCAGCAGGTCAGCGGTCGCCCACACCTCGTCGGCGGTACCGAGGATCTCGGCGCCGGCGGAGACGTACTCCGCGTCCGTGATCGAGGAGCCCACACCGGCGTTCTGCTCGACGAAGACCTGGTGGCCGTTACGGACCAGCTCATGCACGCCGGCAGGCGTGATGGCGACCCGGAACTCGTTGTTCTTGACCTCGCGGGGGATGCCGACCTTCATCGTGGCTCACGGTCCTTGGCTCAGGGGATTTTTCGGGCTACTTCAATACAAACCCGTCCACAAGAACGCGCAACGGGATGCACCAGAGGATGACCTGGTGAAGCCAGTCTAATGAAGGATGAGCGGCTGTCTAGCCTTGCAAAGTAATAATCTCAGTCGGAAACGCTGCGGATTTCGCAGGCTGCGGGGTCATCTCCCAGCAATCTGTCGGCCGCGGACCTGTGCAGCCTGGCCGCCGCCGGATCCCCGAGCCGGTCCAGCGTGTCCGCCAGCCGCACCTGGAGCGCGGCCTGAAGCCGCAGGTCCCCGGCCCTGCGCGCCAGCTCCACCGCCTCCCGGCAGGTGTGCAGCGATTCCTCGGGCCGGCCCGCGTATTCCTGGATCCGCGCCATCTCGCTCAACGCCTTTGCCTGGCCCGGGACATCGGCAAGCTTCCGGTAGCCGGCCGAGGCCGCCCGCCAGCTCCGCAGCGCGTCCCCGTACCGGCCCGCGTACGTGTGCACGTTCCCCAGCCGTCCGTACAGCCGCGCCTCGTCCGCCCGCTCCCCCCGCGCGAGCGCGTGGGACAGGGCCCGGCCGAACCAGTCGGAGGCCCGGTGCCAGTCCCCCAGCTCCTGGTGCGCACCGCCTACGGATTCCATCGCGCGGCCCGACGCGTACGGGTCGTTCGCCGCCTTTCCCGCGTCCAGCGCGGCCCGATACCGGTCCAGCGCCTCCCGCGTCCGGCCCGTCTCGGCGTCCAGATCGGCCAGGTTCAGCAGCGCGGCGGCCTGTTCCCGGTACAGATCGCGCCGCTCGGCCACGTCCAGCACGAGCTGGTGCAGCCCGTAGAGCTCGGGCGCGGCCCCGGCGGTGCCGCGGTGCTCGGACAGGGCCCGCGCCAGCGCCGCCACGAACCGGCGCGCCAGGGTGTCCAGCTCCCCGTCGGCCACGGCCAGCGAGGCGGCGGCCAGCAACGCGGGCAGCCGGGTGTTCAGCCAGGTCTCGGCGGCCCGCCGGTCGGCGAAGCGCAGCGCGCGCGGCACCCCGTCGAGCTTCTCGGGCGCCCCGACGGCGCCGCCGGGCCCGTCGTGCCCGTCCGCGTCCGGCTCCGCCATCGCCCGGCAGGACAACAGCAGCCGTACGGTGCGCTCCAGCATCCGGGCCCGTGCGAGCTGAACCTCGGCGGGCCGCTCCTTGGCCTCCAGCAGGGCCTGGAGCAGCGGCGCGAGGCAGCCGGGCAGCAGGTACAGCCCGTCGTGGGCGGGTCTGAGCAGGCCCAGCGCGGCGAAGTCCTCCAGGGTCGACTGCGCGGCGGCGACGGAGCAGCCGGCCAGGGCGGAGGCGACGTGGGAGTCGACCAGGCCCGCGGGGGCGAGCGGAAGCAGCCGCAGGGTTCGCTGGGCCGGCTGCGGGAGCGATTCGTAGACGAGCCTGAAGGCCTTGGAGAGCGGGCCGCCGACGCCGCCGGGCATGTCGTGCAGCTGCTTGCCCACGTCCGCCACGGAGGCCTTGGGGCGCGCGGCGAGCCAGCCGCCCGCGAGGGCGAGCGCGGCGGGCTGGCCGCCGCACTCCTCGGCGAGGGCTTCGGCCGCGCGCGGGTCGTTCGCCGCACGGATGTCGCCGATGCGCTGGACGAGCATGCGGACGGCCGAGGGGGTGTCGAGGCCACCGAGGGTGCAGGGCCGGACGTCCGGGATCCCGGTCAGGGGGCCCTCCGAGGTGACGACGACCAGGCACTCGGGGGTGTCCGGCAGCAGGGCGTCGACCTGGTGCGGATCGGAGGCGTCGTCGACGAGGAGCACCATGCGGCGGCCGGCCAGGGCCGTGCGCAGGGCGGAGCTGAGGTCATCCTCCCCGGCACCGGGCGGGGTGGGCCGCCCGAGCCCCTCCAGGAGGGTGCGAACGGCACGCTCCGTGGCGACGCCCTCGCCCGTGGGGGCGGTGAGCCGGACCCTGAGCACCCCGTCGGGGTAGTCCTCGGCGATCTCGCGCACCAGCGCTTCGGCGAGGGCCGTCCGGCCGGAGCCCGGGCGCCCGGCGACGAGCAGCACCCGGGCCCGCGGGGACTTGGCCTTGCGGCCGGAGAGGGTGTCGAGCCCGGTTCGCGCGATGTCCTCGCGGAGCTCCTTGAGCTCACGCCGCCGCCCGACGAAATCCGTCACGGATCCGCTCCTCTCGCTGCCTTCGGATTGCGAGCGTAGTTCACGCAGAGCGACGGACAGGGTGGAGCGCGGCGGACAAATCGCCCGATCGGATCAGCGGATGGGCACATTTACCTCCTTCTTCACGCCCACCTGTTCGACGCGCCCCTCGCACCGCTGCGCGGGCTTCGCGCCGCTGCGCCGGACTCCGTCCGTCGGTGGCCGGTCGTGGCTGCCGCCACCGCCGTCCCGGCGAGGGGCCGGTGGGCGGGTGCGGCTGGGTCGGCCCTGCGGGGCGAGGTCCCCTACCCGCCCTTCCACCGTTCCCCGGGCGCTGCCCGGACCCCGGTCCTCAAACGCCGGACGGGCTGAATTGGCGCGGGCGGGCCGAAAAGACCGGCCCGGCCGGGCCTGAGCTGTCGCCCGGCCGGGACTGAGCTGTCGCCCGGCCGGGACTGAAATTTCCCCCGGCCGGAGTCGGAAGGCCGGCAGGTCGGTGACGGGGGCGGGGTGGGGTGTTGGCCTGGACGTAAAACGTGATTTGTGGCGCGAGACCACCCCGCGCCCTGTCGGAGTAGGACACAGGGCGCCTAAATCATGCAGTCCAGGCCAACACCCCACCCCGCCCCCGGCACCGACCCCCACCCGCAGCGGGCCCGCACCCAGGCCACCCCCAGCCCCGCCGGCGTTTGAGGCGCAGGGGCCCGGGGACTGGTCCCCGGCAACGGCGCCGCACCCGCACCCGCACCCGCCAGACCTACGCCTCGTACGGCCGGGCCGGCCAGGGGGCGTCCGCCGGGCGGAGGGTGGAGAGGGCCGGGTCGGCCGCCAGGGCCGCCGCGAGGGCCAGGACTCCCGTGACGAGCCCGGGGTTGCCCAGCGAGCCCGCCAGGACACCCCGTACCAGCGAAGGCAGCGCCACCCACGCCACCTCCATGTCCGCCTCCTCCGAGCCGGACTCCGCGTAGCGCTCGCCGTCCGCCTCCGAGACCCCCCGCGCGAGGAAGATCCGGATGGCCTCGTCGGAGCCGCCGGGGGACGCGTAGAAATCGGCCAGCACCCGCCAGTCCTCGGCCTTGACGTGCGCCTCCTCCGCGAGCTCGCGCTGCGCCCCGTGCAGCGGGTTCTCCCCCACGACGTCCAGCAGCCCCGCCGGGAGCTCCCACAGCCGCCGCCGCACCGGATGCCGGTACTGGCTCAGCACCAGCACCCGCCCGGCGTCGTCCAGGGCCAGCACGCACACCGACCCGGGATGCACCTGGTAGTCGCGGCGGGCCACGGACCCGTCCGGCATCCGCACCTCGTCGGAGGCCACCGCCGTCTTCGCGCCCTGGAACGGGCGCCGGGTCGACACCGTCTCCCAGGATTCCGACGTGTCCTTGATCTCCATGCCCGACATGCCCGAAGCCCTCCACAACGCGCGACAGCCGGGTACGGAGATCCGTACCCGGCTGCCTACGTTATGCGGTCGGACCGCGTCGGCTACTTCGCCGCCTGCTGCCGTTCCACGGCCGCCTTGACCAGACCCGCGAAGAGCGGGTGGGGGCGCGTGGGGCGGGAGCGGAGCTCCGGGTGGGCCTGGGTGGCCACCAGGTAGGGGTGGACCTCGCGCGGGTACTCCACGTACTCGACGAGCTTGTTGTCCGGGGAGGTGCCGGAGAAGACGAGGCCGGCCTTCTTCTCCAGCTCACCGCGGTAGGCGTTGTTGACCTCGTAGCGGTGACGGTGGCGCTCGTCCACGTACGCCTGATCGCCGTAGACCTCGCGCACGATGGAACCCTCGGCGAGCTTCGCCGGGTACATGCCCAGACGCATCGTGCCGCCCAGGTCGCCCGCGCCCTCGACGAAGGCCAGCTGCTCCTCCATCGTGGAGATCACCGGGTTCGGCGTCGAGGCATCGAACTCGGTGGAGTTCGCATCCTCGATGCCCGCCAGGTTCCGCGCCGCCTCGATCACCACACACTGCAGACCCAGGCACAGGCCGAGCAGCGG